>NZ_CP023009.1:2162229-2471119 GCF_003515985.1 Lonsdalea britannica
ATGCTGCCTTTGTCATCAACCTGTTTGACCTCGGTGGTCAGCAGCGCCTGGAAGCCATGGGCGTACAGTGTTTCAGCCTGGTCGACTTCCCCGGTCATTAAGCACAACAGTCTCGCCGATGGCGGCGAGACTGTGTTAGCATCACCACCTCAATAACTCAACTGTTGCGGTATTGATGAGCTATCAGGTTCTTGCCCGTAAGTGGCGCCCTCAAACCTTTGCCGATGTCGTGGGTCAGGAACATGTCCTGACCGCGCTGGCTAATGGTCTTTCGCTAGGCCGAATCCACCATGCCTATCTGTTTTCCGGCACCCGCGGGGTGGGGAAGACCACTATCGCGCGTCTGCTGGCGAAAGGACTGAACTGTGAGGCCGGCATCACGGCAACGCCCTGCGGTAAATGCGAAAACTGCCTTGAGATCGAGCAGGGCCGTTTTGTCGATCTGATCGAGATCGACGCCGCTTCCCGCACTAAGGTCGAAGACACGCGCGACTTGCTGGACAACGTGCAGTACGCTCCGGCACGCGGCCGCTTCAAGGTGTACCTCATTGATGAAGTGCACATGCTTTCCCGGCACAGCTTCAATGCGCTGCTTAAAACGCTGGAAGAGCCGCCGTCGCACGTCAAATTCCTACTGGCTACCACCGATCCCCAAAAGCTCCCGGTCACCATTCTGTCGCGCTGCCTGCAGTTCCATCTCAAAGCGTTGGATGCGGAACAAATTCGCGCCCATCTGCAGCACGTCTTGCAGGAAGAGCAACTGCCCGCCGAGGCGCGTGCATTGCAGTTGCTGGCGCGTGCGGCGGAAGGCAGCCTGCGCGATGCGCTTTCTCTGGCCGACCAGGCTATCGCTATCGGTCAGGGGCAGGTCACGACCGAAACGGTCAGCCAGATGCTGGGAACGCTGGACGACGAACAGCCTCTGGCATTGATAGAGGCGCTGGTGAAAGCCGATAGCGCACAGGTGATGGCCTTGCTGCAACAAGCGGCCGCGCGCGGCGTGGATTGGGAAACGCTGTTGGTGGAAACGCTGACCTTGCTGCATCGTATCGCCATGGTGCAAATGCTGCCTTCGGCGTTGGGCGACGAGTACAGCAGCGTGGCGCCTCGCCTGCGGGATTTGGCGCGCGACGTCCCCCCTGCGGAAGTGCAGCTGTATTACCAGACCCTGCTGATTGGCCGCAAAGAGCTGACCTATGCGCCGGACCCGCGAATGGGCGTTGAAATGACGTTACTGCGCGCGCTGGCGTTTCATCCCCGCCAGGTCATTGAAGCGCCTGCCCCCGTCACCGTCGCGGCGCCGATAGCCGCTCCGCAGATGACGACGAATACGGCCAATACGCCAGTGCAGCCAGCCCCTCAGGCTGCGGCCGCGCCGGCGGACGAGATGTCGCCACCCCCTCAGCAGCCAGCGGAGCCCGCTCAGCCACCCGCGTCCGCTGCGCCATCGACGAGCCATTTACCGGACACGACGGCGCAGCTGTTGCAGGCGCGCAGCCAACTGTTGCAGAAACAGGGAACGCCTCCGCCAAAAAAGTCTGAACCGGCAGCGTCAGGAAGAACGCGGCCGGGGACGTCAGCGCTGGAACGATTGGCTTCAGTGAGCGAACGTGGTCAGCAGCGGATGGCGTCGAAGGCGGAAGAAAAACGTGAACCGAAGAAGCCGGAGGCCTATCGCTGGAAGGCGCAGAATACGGTTCCACAGGAACAAAAAGTGGAAGTCGCGACGCCCAAGGCGCTGCGTTCCGCACTAGAGCATGAGAAGACGCCGGAGCTGGTCGCCCGGTTGGCGGAAGAAGCCAAAACGCGCGATGAGTGGGCGGCTGAAATAGACCATCTGCCGCTGCCGAAATTAGTGCAGCAGTTGGCGCTTAATGCGTTCAGAGAGAGACCGACGGAGAGCGAGATTCATCTGCATCTGCGTCCGTCTCAACGTCATCTGAACACCAGCGCGGCGCAGCAGGCGCTGGCATCGGCGCTATCAGCGTACCACGGGCGTGATATCGCGCTGACGGTCGCTGAAGATGATAATCCGGCGGTTCGGACGCCGCTGGAGTGGCGACAGGCCATTTATGAAGAAAAACTGGCGCAAGCGCGTCAGTCGATCATGACGGATAATAACATTCAGACGCTGCGCCGATTCTTCGACGCGGAGCTGGATGAAGACAGTATCCGACCCGTTTAACTGCTGCTGTAGCAGCCCGAGTGATAGAGAGAACGATATGTTTGGTAAAGGCGGAATAGGCAATCTGATGAAGCAGGCTCAGCAGATGCAGGAAAAAATGCAGCAGGCTCAGGAAGAAATTGCCAATCTGGAAGTCACTGGGGAATCCGGTGCCGGACTGGTTAAAGTCACCATCAACGGCGCGCACAACTGCCGTCGCGTCGAGCTGGATCCTAGCCTGCTCGAAGATGACAAAGACATGCTGGAAGATCTGATCGCAGCTGCGTTCAACGATGCGGCGCGTCGCATTGCGGAAACGCAGAAAGAGAAAATGGCCGCAGTTTCTGGCGGGATGCAGCTGCCGCCGGGCTTCAAGATGCCGTTCTGATGCAAACCAGTCCGCTTCTTGAATCACTGATGGAATCCCTGCGCTGTTTACCCGGCGTAGGGCCCAAATCAGCCCAGCGTATGGCCTTTCACCTGCTGCAGCGCGATCGCAGCGGCGGGATGAAATTGGCGCAGGCGCTGACGCGCGCCATGTCGGAAATCGGCCACTGCGAGGACTGCCGTACCTTTACCGAACAGGACGTCTGCAATATCTGTGCAAACGCCCGTCGTCAGGAAAACGGTCTGATCTGCGTCGTGGAAAGTCCGGCTGATATTCATGCCGTTGAGCAAACCGGCCAGTTCGCCGGCCGCTACTTTGTCTTGATGGGACACCTTTCGCCGCTGGACGGCATTGGTCCGGATGATATCGGCCTGGGTCGACTGGAGGAACGCCTGGAAACGGAGAACATCAGTGAGGTGATTCTGGCGACCAATCCGACGGTAGAAGGCGACGCTACGGCGAACTACATCGCCGAGCTGTGCGCCGAGCATGGCGTGATGGCAAGCCGTATCGCCCACGGTGTGCCGGTAGGCGGCGAGTTGGAAATGGTGGACGGCACGACGCTGTCGCATTCGCTGGCGGGACGCCACCCCTTCAAGTTCTGACTGTCTGACTGCCGAAAATATCGGCAGTCGCACGCCATTCCGCCTTTTTCGCTGCTGAACGCCACCATTGCCCCTTGAAATCCCCCTGTCTGACCCCACCTGTTGCTTATCTGAGAATAAATCAGCCTGAATAAAACACGTTTTGAGGTGAGTCATAATGAGTATGAAAGGCCAAGAGACCCGCGGCTTCCAGTCTGAAGTGAAGCAATTACTGCACCTGATGATCCATTCACTGTATTCCAACAAGGAAGTGTTCCTGCGTGAATTGATCTCTAATGCGTCAGATGCGGCGGATAAACTGCGTTTTCGCGCGTTGTCCACCCCCGATCTGTATGAAGGCGACGGCGACCTGCGTGTACGCGTGTCCACCGATAAAGAAAAACGCACGTTGACCATCTCCGATAACGGTATCGGGATGTCGCGTGAAGACGTTATCGAGAATCTGGGTACTATCGCCAAATCCGGCACCAAAGCGTTTCTGGAATCGCTCGGTTCCGATCAGGCGAAAGACAGCCAGCTGATCGGCCAGTTTGGCGTGGGCTTTTACTCCGCGTTCATCGTCGCTGACAAAGTCACCGTTCGTACCCGTGCCGCGGGCGCCAGCGCCGATCAGGGCGTCTTCTGGGAATCTGCGGGTGAAGGCGACTACACCATCGCCGATATCGACAAGCCGGAACGTGGTACTGAAATTACGTTGCACCTGCGTGAAGGCGAAGACGAGTTCCTCGATACCTGGCGCGTACGCTCCACCATCAGCAAATATTCTGACCACATCGCTCTGCCGGTAGAAATTCAAACTGAAACTGAAAGCGAAGAAGAGGGCGGGGAAAAAACCGTCACCTGGGAAAAAATCAACAAGGCTCAGGCGCTGTGGACGCGTAATAAATCCGATATCAGCGACGAAGAGTATGTGGAGTTTTACAAACACATTTCTCACGACTTCGCCGATCCGCTGACCTGGAGCCACAACCGTGTGGAAGGAAAGCAGGAGTACACCAGCCTGCTGTATATCCCTTCTCAGGCACCGTGGGACATGTGGAACCGCGATCATAAACATGGCCTGAAACTCTATGTTCAGCGTGTTTTCATCATGGATGACGCAGAACAGTTTATGCCGAACTACCTGCGTTTCGTGCGTGGTCTCATCGACTCCAACGATCTGCCGCTGAACGTATCGCGTGAAATCCTGCAGGACAATCGCGTCACTCAAAGCCTGCGTACCGCGCTGACCAAACGCGTGCTGCAAATGCTGGAACACCTGGCGAAAAGCGACAGTGAAAAATATCAGACAGTGTGGCAGCAGTTCGGTCAGGTCCTGAAAGAAGGTCCGGCGGAAGACGGCGGCAACCGCGAAACGATCGCTAAACTGCTGCGCTTTGCTTCTACCCATACCGACAGCGCGGCGCAGACCGTCTCGCTGGAAGACTATGTCAGCCGTATGGTGGAAGGTCAGGACAAGATCTATTACATCACCGCCGACAGCTATGCCGCCGCGAAGAGCAGTCCGCATCTGGAGCTGTTCCGTAAGAAAGGCATCGAGGTGCTGCTGCTGTCCGATCGCATCGACGAGTGGATGATGAGCTACCTGACCGAGTTCGACGGTAAATCCTTCCAGTCCGTCAGCAAGGCTGACGAAGCGCTGGATAAGCTGGCCGATGAAGCTGACGAAAGCCAGAAGGAAGCGGAAAAAGCGCTGGAGCCGTTTGTCGATCGCGTGAAAACCCTGCTGGGCGATCGCGTGAAAGAGGTGCGTCTGACGCATCGTCTGACCGATACTCCGGCTATCGTCACCACCGGTGCTGACGAAATGGGAACGCAGATGGCGAAGCTGTTTGCCGCCGCTGGCCAGCAGGCTCCGGAAGTGAAATACATCTTCGAACTGAACCCGGACCATGCGCTGGTTAAACGCGCCTCTGACACCACCGACGACGCTCAGTTCGGCGAGTGGGTCGAGCTGCTGCTGGATCAGGCGCTGTTCGCCGAACGCGGCACGCTGGAAGATCCTAACCAGTTCATCCGTCGCATGAACCAACTGCTGACGGCATAATTTTTCTTCTTTCCCGCCCCGGTTCTCCGGGGCTTTTTTTTGCAGGCGCAACCTCCATTTATTTCCGATCGGATGTCGGCTGAACCGAGCCCGTTCCTTGAGGATGGCGGTACGGAATGGTATGGTTTAGCGTTTTTTCAATTTTGTTTAAATTTTCGAGGGGATCTACGCGATGCGTATTATTCTGCTGGGCGCTCCGGGCGCAGGCAAAGGCACTCAGGCTCAGTTCATCATGGAAAAGTATGGCATTCCGCAGATTTCCACGGGTGACATGCTGCGCGCTGCGGTGAAAGCCGGCAGCGAACTGGGTAAACAGGCAAAAGAGATCATGGATGCGGGCAAATTGGTGACTGACGAGCTGGTCATTGCCCTGGTCAAAGAACGCATCGCTCAGGACGATTGCCGCAACGGTTTCCTGCTGGACGGATTCCCGCGCACCATCCCTCAGGCCGATGCCATGAAAGACGCCGGCATCAACGTTGACTACGTGCTGGAATTCGCCGTACCGGACGAGCTGATCGTCGAACGCATCGTCGGCCGTCGCGTACACGCGGCGTCAGGCCGTGTTTACCACGTTAAATTCAACCCGCCGCAGGTGGAAGGCAAAGACGACGTCACCGGTGAAGCTCTGACTATCCGTAAAGATGATCAGGAAGAGACGGTACGTAAACGTCTGGTCGAGTACCATCAGCAGACGGCTCCGCTGGTCAGCTATTACCAGAAAGAAGCCGATGCCGGTCACACTCAGTACCACAAACTGAACGGCACCCGCAGCGTCAGCGACATTAGCGCGGAGCTGGCCCGCATTCTGGGCTAAGCGATAGTGCCTGCAAAGGCGAGCGCGCAAAAAGCACCATGCCAGACTGTGTCTGGCATTTTTTATGCCTGGCGTTCGGCGCGATCTCGCTGGCTGCGGCGGTGGTTTCGTCGGCATTGCTTCCGGCGATTGCTGATATCGGCACTAACCTCGCTATCGTCCCCGACTCAGGCCGGTTTTTAGCTACAATAAGCGCCTGATCCAGAGTGAATGGCGGAACTGTAGCCCGCTGTCGGAATGAGGAATGCATCAATGAAAGAAGAAAAACACGGTGTGCTGTTGGTCAATCTGGGCACGCCTGATGCGCCCACCCCGCAGGCGGTGAAGCGTTATCTGGCCGAGTTTCTCAGCGACAGGCGCGTTGTGGATGTGAACCCGTTACTGTGGGCGTTAATCCTGCGCGGCGCTATTCTGCCGTTCCGTTCACCGCGTGTAGCCAAGTTATATCAGTCTGTATGGATGGATGGGGGCTCCCCGTTATTGGTCTTCAGCCGCCGTCAGGAAAAAGCGTTGGCTGAACGTCTGTCTGGCACGCCGGTGGCGCTGGGGATGAGTTATGGCTCTCCCAGCCTGCGTTCCGCATTGGAAAGCCTGATGGCGCAGGGGGTGACGTCTCTGACCGTCCTGCCGTTGTATCCGCAATACTCCTGCTCCACGACGGCTGCGGTGTGGGATGGTCTTGCAAACCTTATGAAATCCACTCGCCGGATGCCGGGCATCCGCTTTATCCGCGACTACGCTGAACATCCCGCTTATATCGCGGCGCTGAAACATAGCGTGGAGGCCTCGTTTGCTGAGCATGGCGTGCCTGAACGGCTGGTGATGTCATTCCACGGGATTCCTCAGCGCTATGCTAATGAGGGCGATGACTATCCGCTACGCTGTGCCGCCACGACGGCGGCGCTGACGGCGGCATTGGGCCTACCTCAGGATCAGGTGATGATGACCTTCCAGTCACGTTTCGGACGTGAGCCTTGGCTGACGCCGTATACGGATGAAACCATGCAGGCATTGGGCGCTCAGGGCGTGAAGGATATTCAAATCATGTGCCCCGGATTCGCCTCCGACTGTCTGGAGACGCTGGAGGAGATTCAGGAAGAAAACCGGGAAATCTTCCTGCATGCGGGGGGAGAGCGGTTTAACTATGTTCCTGCGCTGAACGACGACCCGCTGCATATCGATCTGTTTGAACAGCTAGTCACCGCTCCCTAAGGCGATCGAAGGCGTGAGAGACGCTTTCCTGCGATAGACATAAAAATGCCAGACTGAGTCTGGCATTTTTTTATCTGCGTCAGCGCGGGGACCGCGCCGGAATCCGGTCCGTTAAATCGGACACTCCCTCGTCGGCATATCGGGGGTGATGTTCAGCATGGTAATCATGGTATCCGCGATTTCCCTTTCGCCCATCACGACATGATCGGCGCCGTGTTCGGCGATATAGCTCACCTCATCGTCGTAGTGCGCGCGCGCGATGATTTCGAGATCGGGACGCCGGGCGCGGGCGGTGGCGACGATTTCACCGGCCTCGTAGCCGTTCGGGATCGTGAGCAGCAGCCAGCGAGCGCAATCGAGGCGGGCGATATCCATAATTTCCGGCTTGGTCGCATTGCCCAATACCGCTTTGATGCCCTGTTCACGCAGCGCATCGACGCGCGCGCGGGAGGTTTCAATCACTACCATCGGTATGCCGGACTCATGCAGCTGAGCGCCAATCAGGCTGCCGACGCGGCCATAGCCCACCAGACAGGCGTGGTCGCATAGATCCACTGGGATCTGTTTTTCTTCCTCGATAGCCTCTTCCACGATCTGCTCTTCAATGGTTTCGTTCTTAGCCAGATAACGCTCCAGCAGCGAGAACAACAGCGGGTTGAGCATAATCGACAGAATCGACCCGGCCAGCACCAGATGGCGGCCATCTTCGGTCAGAAGACCGAGGTAAATCCCCAGACCGGCCAGAATAAAAGCGAATTCGCCGATCTGGGCCAGACTGACGGAAATGGTCAGCGCCGTGCGTTTCGAATGACCGAACAGTCTGACGATGGCGAAGGCCGCCAGCGATTTGCCGAAGACGACGATCAGCAGCGTACACAGGACGGCCAGCGGCTCGTTGATCAGAATCATCGGGTCGAATAGCATGCCGACCGAGACGAAGAACAGCACGGCGAAAGCATCCCGCAGGGGAAGGGTATCGTGGGCGGCGCGCTGACTGAGTTCGGATTCGTTCAGGACGACGCCGGCGAAGAATGCGCCCAGCGCAAACGAAACATCGAACAGCTTGACCGCGCCGAAGGCGATACCGAGCGCCATGGCGAGTACGGCCAGCGTGAACAGCTCGCGAGAGCCGGTGCTGGCGCTTTTGGCCAGCACCCACGGGACCAGACGACGGCCGACGACCACCATCAGGGTAATGAAGGCGACGACTTTACCCAGCGTGAAAGCCAGATCCTTGAGCAGCTTGCTGGTATTGGCCGTTTCCGAACCCAGCATATCGCTGAAGGCCGGCAGCAGTACCAGCGTCAGGACCATCGCCAGGTCTTCTACTATCAGCCAACCGATGGCAATCTGTCCTCGCTGACTGTCGATAAGCTGGCGTTCTTCGAGCGCTCTCAGCAGCACGACGGTGCTGGCGGTGGACAGACACAGCCCGAACACCAGCCCGCTTTGCAGGCTCCAGCCCAGCAGCGAAGAAAGCCCCAGTCCGAGTAGCGTCGCGACGACGATCTGGACGATAGCGCCGGGGATGGCGATCGATTTGACGGCCATCAGATCACGTAAGGAGAAGTGCAGGCCGACGCCGAACATCAACAGAATCACGCCCAGCTCGGCGATTTCCGGCGCCAGCTTGGTATCCGCGACGAACCCGGGTGTGAATGGACCCAGCAGAACGCCCGCCAGCAGGTAGCCGACCAGAGGTGAAATTCGCAGGCGATGCGCCAAAATACCCAAAAGAAAGGCAAGGACCAGTCCTGCGGCCATTGTGGAGATTAACGGGGTGGTATCATGCATTCCGACTCCTTTGCGAGGGTAAAGTGAGTGAGCGGATGTTCCTGAGCCTTGCATTGTCCGGGCTGGAGCCTGCGACCCTTGAACCCTGGCGGCCCTGATTATCGTGGGCTCTGCCTCTATACTTATGCGCTTGTATGACAAACAGATAAATCAATTTATATAAATAAAGCCAGAGTGGGGCAACGGAATTTTTGTAGAAATGCTGGGCCCCGACAGCTTATGAAGTGGGATGTGCCTTTTTTTATGATAATTAGATTTTATAGTTGATATAAAAGAATAAAAATCACGATAAAAAGCATAAATGTCGGCTTTCCGGCTGAGTGGTGCGGTTATCAGCCTGGTTATATTTGCCTGATGTATCTACTATGCCACAAAATAGTCACTTATGGGGGGAGACGAAGAAAATTTCATCTAAAACGTCTTTTTTGCAAAATACATATTCGACAGGTGTCATTTTCGCTACGTCTCACCACTGACATCAACCGGTGCTATAACGGTTTTCTCTTGGCCAATGACAAAGGTCAAAAGCTAAAAGTTAACTTATGTTAATGTAATGCGCGCTTTTTGGCAGTAAATAACGTCTAAAAGGCGATAAATACACTTTTGTTATAAGTATTTTTAATATTTAAATTGTGGAGATTTGCCATGGATTTTTCTAAGAAGGCACTGGGCTGTGCGATTGCACTGACGTTGGCGCTGACATCGACTTTTGCGCAGGCATGGGAAAAAGATAAAACCTACAACATCACTATCCTGCATACCAACGATCATCATGGACGTTTCTGGCAAAACGATGCCGGGGAATACGGCTTGGCCGCGCAAAAAACGGCGGTGGACGCTATCCGCCGTGAAGTGCAGCGGAAAGGCGGTAGCCTGTTGTTATTGTCTGGCGGCGATATCAACACCGGCGTGCCGGAGTCCGACCTGCAAGACGCCGAGCCGGATTTTCGCGGGATGAATCTGGTGGGTTACGATGCGATGGCTATCGGTAACCATGAATTCGATAATCCGCTGTCCGTCCTGCGCCAGCAGGAGAAATGGGCAAACTTCCCGCTGCTTTCCGCCAACATCTATCAGAAAAGCACCCAGCAGCGTCTGTTTACACCCTATCGCCTGTTCGACAAACAAGGTGTGAAAATCGCGGTTATCGGCCTGACTACCGACGATACCGCTAAAATCGGTAATCCGGCGTTCTTTACTGACATGGAATTCCACAAACCGGCTCAGGAAGCCAAGCAACTGGTGGAAGAACTGCGCAGCCGTGAGAAACCCGATGTCATCATCGCCGCCACGCATATGGGCCACTATGACAACGGCGATCACGGCAACAACGCGCCGGGCGACGTGGAAATGGCGCGCAGCCTGCCGGCCGGTTATCTGGATATGATTGTCGGCGGACACTCACAGAATCCTGTCTGTATGGCGAGCCGAAACAAGAAGAACTGGGATTATGTGCCGGGCACTTCTTGCACGCCGGATCGTCAGAATGGCGTATGGATCGTGCAGGCGCATGAGTGGGGGAAATATGTGGGTCGCGCGGATTTCACGTTCCGCAACGGTAAACTGACGCTGAAACATTATCACCTGATCCCGATCAACCTGAAAAAGAGCGTGACGCAAGAAGACGGTACGGCCCAAAGCGAGTACTACACGCAGGAAATCAAGCAAAGCCCTGAAATGCTGCAGCTGTTGACGCCGTTTCAGGAAAAAGGTCATGCCCAGCTAGGCGTGAAAGTCGGCAGTACGCTGGGACGCCTGGAAGGCGATCGCAGTAAAGTGCGCTTCGAACAGACCGATCTGGCTCATGTTGTGCTGTCCGGCCTGGTGGATCGTACCAGCGCGGATTTCGCGGTGATGAGCGGCGGCGGCGTGCGTGACTCTATTGAAGCGGGCGATATTACCTATAAATCGATTTTGCAGGTGCAGCCATTCGGCAACACGGTGGTGTATGTCGAAATGAAAGGCAGCGACGTTGAGCAGTATCTGGCGACGGTCGCGAACTTCAAGGTCGATGCCGGCGCTTACGCCCAGTTCCTTAACGTGAGCCTGGAAGCCGATGGCACCGGCGTGAAAAACGTCAAGATCAAAGGCGAGCCGCTGCAAGCGGACAAGCTCTACCGTATGGCGACGCTGAGCTTTAATGCAGACGGCGGAGACGGTTATCCGGTCATCAGCAAGCGCTCGGATTTCGTGAATACTGGCTTTGTCGACGCTGAAGTGCTCAAGGAGTATATCGCTCAGCATTCACCGTTGAATCCGGCAGACTATGCGCCGAAAGGCGAGATCGTTTATCACTAAGTTGGTGATGCGATGAACGACGGGCGACGTGGGTGAAAACCGGCGTCGCCCGTTTTGTTATGCGCTTTACGCGCGTCAGTCGCGCTTGGCGATATCGGCAAAGCCTGCGCTGAGCAGCGAGGCCAAATCGGAGGCGGCCAGTTCAATGTCCAGCCCGCGTTTGCCGCCGGAAATAAATATGGTGTCGAACGGCTCTGCGGCGATGTCGATGGCCGTCGGCAGGCGCTTTTTCTGCCCGAGCGGGCTGATGCCGCCAACCAGATAGCCGGTCACGCGCTGGGCCAGCTGCGGATCGGCCATGTCCGCCTTTTTGGCGCCGAACGCCTTAGCGACTTTTTTCAGATCCAGTTGTCCCGCCACCGGCGTCACGGCAACGGCCAGATTTTTAGCGTCGCCGTTGAGCGCCACCAACAATGTTTTGTATATCTGCTGCTTATCGACCCCAAGTTTACGCGCAGCTTCTTCGCCGAAATGGGTTTCATCGGCGTCGTGATGATAGTTGTGCAGAGTGAAGTTGATCTTGTGCTTTTCAAGCAGCTTGACTGCGGGTGTCATGATGTCTGTCCTTACGTACTGTCAAAGTGAGTGCGCCCGCAATAGGGCGGGCAAATTATCATCGCCAAACAGGTGCAGTGCGCCTACCGAGATCACATAGTGTCCCTCTGGTAATGCCGTCAGCTGTTGCTGCCAGCGCCGATTGCGCTGCTGCATTAATATTTCCGACATGGCATTGCCGAAGCTGTCGGGCAAATTGTCGATGCGCAGGGTTTTATAATCCAGCCATCCGTTGATCATGGTCTGCAGCAGACGGGCGTTACTGTGCCAATGGGTCAGGGTATCTTCCAGCAGCGGCAGTCCGCCGCGAGGCAGTCGCTCCAGCAGTTCGACCTGCGCCTGTTGGCCTTCAAGTTCGATGATGGGCAAGCCCCGTTCCCGGGCGATGTTAATCAGCTGATAATCGATGCCGTACTGAGGACGTAGGCCCAGGGAGGTCGCCTGTCTGGCCTGCAACATCAACGCGACCTGCCAGGCAGGTAGACGATCGAGGCTGTCATAGCTGAGCGCCAGCGAATGGCAGCATTGCAGCAGTTGATCCAGCGCCTCGGCGTCCAGTCGCTCAGACAGCGGCGGCGCTTCCTCAGCCAAGGAGAAAGGCGAGCTGCTGTCCGAGATATCCGCCTCGACGACCAGCGCTGTCGCCGTGTCCAGTTGCTTGAGCAGCGCGTCCGGCAGCGGCGACATATCCGCCGTCCCCATATGAATACTGCCGACCAGATGATAGCGATGACCGACGAGTTCGATATCGACCGCGGGATAGCCGTAGCTGCGCGGAGAGATCAAGCCGAGGAACGTAGCAATGCGGCGTAATAAGGGCTTCATAGCGTCATCTCCGGAGATCAATACGTTATGCTAAACGCTTCGCGGGCAAAGTTGTATCGGTAATTGCGACGAGGAACGGCATGTGGTGAGAAGCCGACGGTGGACGTAGTCTGAATCGTTCTGAAAGAAATTTCACAACGTGCGGGACGTTGAGGAAATCGCGGGGATCGCGCTGGAGAAGGAGGAAATCACTGTCATTGCCGATAGGCGAGGGTGGACGTTTTCAAGATCGCCGGACGTCTTCTTGTCGAGCGGCTAGCCAGGCAGCAGCCGCTCGACAAGAGGCGCGTAACGTTAATGATTCTGCGGACGAACGCGAAGCGTAATCCCTTCCACAGCAACGATTTCGACCGGGGTTCCCGCGGGCAGGTCGCAGTCAGCCGTGACGCGCCAACTGCTGTCGCCAAGGGTGATACGCCCTAAACCGTTGACGACGGGCTCGCTCAGGTTAGCCTTGCGTCCCACCAGTTGCAGTCCGCGCTGGTTGAGTGTCGAAGCCGGGCTGTGCAGCGTACGCTGGCGCAGCCAATACCACCACAAGCACGCCGTCAGCACGGTGAGCAGGGCAAACGCGACACCTTGCGCCGGTAACCCCAGCGGCAGCAGCCAAACCAATATGCCGACACACAGCGCGGACACACCGCTCCATAGCAGATACCCGCCCGCGCCCAGCATTTCCGCTGCGAGCAGCAGGCCGCCGAGCGTCAGCCAGAACCAGCGCGCATAGGTCATCAGCCAATCAGTCATCGTTAGGCTTTCCGGCCGGACTGGCTTTCTTTAATCAGTTCGCTAATCCCGCCAATCGCGCCCATCAGGTTGCTGGCATCCAGCGGCATCATGATGACTTTGCTGTTGTTGGCTGAACCGATGTTCTGCAATGCGTCGGTATATTTTTGCGCGACGAAGTAGTTGATCGCTTGAATGTTCCCGGCGGCAATAGCTTCGGATACCATCTGGGTCGCACGGGCTTCGGCTTCGGCGGAACGTTCGCGGGCTTCGGCTTCCAGGAACGCAGACTGACGCTGCCCTTCGGATTTCAGGATCTGCGACTGCTTTTCCCCTTCCGCTTTCAGAATGGCGGCCTGACGTACGCCTTCGGCTTCAAGAATATCGGCGCGCTTGTTTCGCTCGGCTTTCATCTGGGCGTTCATCGCTTCAATCAGCTCTGCCGGCGGACGAACGTCGCGGATCTCAATACGGGTGACTTTAATTCCCCAAGGGTTAGTGGCTTCATCCACGATGTGCAGCAGACGAGTATTGATGCTGTCGCGCTGAGATAACATCTCGTCCAGCTCCATCGACCCCAATACGGTACGAATGTTGGTCATGGTGACTATCTAAACGTACAGTATGGGTGAACAAACTATGAAAGACTTTTTGTTACTTTGTCTTATCTCCTACCTGTTTGTAACAGTATCTGTGGTAGCGGGATGTCACTAATAAAAAATGAAGCAATGAATTAACGCCTCACCAGCGGAAAAAACAAACCTTTTCAATTACTTCAGGTAAGGATTTATGAAACTTAAATTAACTCTGGTTGCACTATTAGCAGCCTGTTCAATGTCAGTACAGGCTATGCCTAAGACAGCTGAGAATTCACTATCAGAAGTCTTTGTAAGGGGAGCACTTGATAACGTGTCAGGCAATGGAGACTCCCCTTCAGCCAATTATTTTATGGGTGTGACTAATACGACACTAACTTTCCTGAACTGTGAGTTAGGTGATGCTTCCATAAGTGAAGTGTGGTCACGTGTAGCAAGTAAAGTTGTGCGTAGTAAAGATGACCTGACGTCGATGACTGACTCTGCACCAGTTGCAGCTCGTATCATCCTTGCTTCTTACAAGTGCAAGGGGGTTGTCTTAAAATGAAGCTCAAACTAACTCTGATATCACTTTATTAAGAAAGCTTATCCTTGCAAACGATAACCTTAGACATTTTGTACCTTTTGGCTCCTTCATCGGGAGCCTTTTTTATGCGTATAATTCCACTATGAAAACAGCCTATCCATACATCCGCTACAGCTCTGATAAGCAATCTCATGGTGATTCAGTGAGGCGTCAGCAATCACTCATTACCTCATGGCTGCAAAGCAACCCTGATTATCTCCTGTCACAACACACCTATAAGGATGAAGGTTTGTCCGCCTTTACCGGGAAACATGCAACCGGTGAATTAGGGCAACTGATGCAGGACATCGGCAACGGCTCTATAGCAGCTGGTGACATGGTATTGATTGAATCACTAGACAGATTAAGCCGTGAGGACATATCAACCGCTACAGACCGCCTCAAAGCTATTCTGATTCACCATGTGGACGTAGTGACCTTGTCAGATGGAAAGCATTACACCCATGAATCACTGAACAACCCTATGGACCTCATCATGTCTATTCTGACCGCTCAAAGAGCACATCAGGAGAGTGAAGAGAAATCTAGACGTATGCGTCAGGTTTGGGCTAATAAAAGGGCTGAAGCAGAATCTCAGGGTAAAGTCATATCTAAGTCATGCCCCCGTTGGCTAACGGTGAAGGACGACCGTACAGGCTTTGATATAGTCCCAGAACACGCACAGACAATAAGGCAAGTGTTCAGCCTAAGAATTAAAGGCGAGTCTCTATCATCCATTGCAAAGACTCTGAATGAAGAGGGGAGGCTGACCTTTACAGGTAGGGTAGGGAAATGGAATCAGTCCACTGTACAGCAGCTGGTTAGCAATAAAGCGCTTATAGGCTATAAGGTACAGTCTCGTAAATCCGTTGTGAACCATCCAGATATACCAGACTACTACCCAGTAGTGGTAGACCTCCAGACATTCCAAGCTGTTCAACAGCTGAAATCTGACCAGTTCGGGAAAAAGCAAACAAGCAACATCCCCGCATTAGTGAACCTGTTCAAGTCCATCATCCGCTGTAAGAAATGTGGGAACATCTTTATCCTGAACTCGGTCACAGTTAACCGAGATGGTTACTATGTGTGCTCTATGAGGCGGCAAGGGCGATGTGATGCCAAGCCAATCAAGCGCAAGGATACCGATGACATGCTGGTTAAAGGACTCTTCCATAATCTGGATAGACTGCTGTTATCAAAGCCTGAAGAGAATCCTGTATCAGCACTAGAGGCACAGAAACAGGATTTAACCGAAAGATTAACCAAGCTTGTATCAGCCTTAGAGATTGCACCTGATATCACAGAGATAACAAGCCGTATGAGTGTTATTCAAGGTGAACTACAGAGCATAGAGGCTCAGATAAAGGGGCATAGGCAGAGGGTTCAATCTCATGTGTCTGATACGGTAAAGTGCCTCAACCTACTGAATAAAGCTGACAGGGTAGAATTCCAGCTCATCATGAAACGTCATGTGAAAGCCATCATGGTGGATACTCTGAAAAGGACTGCGGATATCTATTTTCACAGTGGATTACGGCTGTTTAATTACCCGCTAGATAGGCTGGTGGATGGGGAGCACTTCTTAGAAGTCTTGCCAGTGATTGATGCCGATGAGTTTGATTTCAATACTTATCGGGTGATTGGTTAGGTGCTATCACTGCATGTGGACAGATGCTGGACAGTCTCTATAAAATCCCTTATTGCTACTTGCAGGCAGACTCTGTAGAGCCTCTTTTTGTCTCTATAAATACCTTATGGCTAGCCACATTTATTTTCGTATATCAAGAAATTTCTCAATTTATTTGTGTGAATACCGGTATAGTTGCATCTGGTAATCACTTCACCTGTGATTATACAGAAAATAACAGTAACATAGTTTGCATAGTTTTACCTATCAATCCCAGCCCACACATAAGGTTTTACCTATTAACTGTTCTTATAACCAAAAGAGTATAAAAGCAGATTCTTTATAACCTGTTTAACACTTTTCACCTCTAAAACATTTTCAGCTAAAAACTCCTCAATCAAGATTCATTCTCATGTAGGTTCTTCCTATCAATCTATCCATTTAAATAGGCAAAAGCTTTATAATCTAAAGTTAGGTTGAATCACTTTCTTATAACCAACCTGAGTCTTAAAACCACCTCCTTTTGAGACTCTGTAAAAAGTCCCCTGAGACAGTCTTAAAAGGTTGATTCTGGATTTTGAGACAGGTAGAGTTATGAGACTACCTTTTGAGACTAAATAGGACTTCACATGGCAATCATCGGTTACGTTAGGGTATCAACTAATGACCAGACAGTGATTAATCAGAAACAAGTAATCACTGAGAAGAATTATAACGTTGAGAAATGGTTCAGTGACGAGGGTATTTCCGGTTCTGTAGAAGCTGCTAAACGTAAGGGGTTTGGGTCACTACTGGATTACATCCGTGAGGGTGACCAGCTGGTTATCGTCGGTATAGACCGCTTAGGGCGTAACACAATCGACGTTTTAGAGACGGTTAAGGTGCTACAGAGCAAGGGTGTACAGGTCATATCCATCCGTGAAGGGTTCGACTTGAGCACTCCTGTAGGCCAAGCCATGCTCACCATGATGGCTGGTTTAGCACAGTTAGAGAAAGACCTCATAGCAGAGCGTAGAACAGCCGGTATCAAACGTGCTCAATCTGAAGGGGTACACTGTGGCCGTCCTGTCAAGGTGACACCGGGTCAGGTCAAGGCTCTTATCAGTGCTGGTATGAAACCTGCTGAGGTTCAGAAGTCATTGGGAATTAGTAAAGCGACCTATTATCGCCTCAGAATGGACCTGTAAGGGCTTCTTGGAGGCCACCCCATACAATCACCTTGGTTAGGCCTAGAATCGCTTAGAGAGCTGTTTAGAGGCCTTACTATTGACGTTGCATCTTTGCTAAAAGTGTTACAGATATGTTGAGATTTTGCAAAGGGTACGTTACCTTACATTTCCGGGCTACTAAGTAGACATACAATTAGTGTCCAAATCTTCCCAGATATGTTCAGCCACCAGCAAGAATCCTGCCAGAATAGTGACACCTAAATTTTTAAAAAATTTAAAATTAGCCAAATGGTGCGTATAACGCATTCTAAGCCATTTTAACTCAAAGTAAGGTGATTGTACCTTATCCCTGTTTAAACGGCTTAGAGAGCTAGCAGTCCACCTCTATGGCTTCTTTGGAGGGGTACTCTGGCAAACCATCACTAATATGCTGGTAGAATTTGCCTTTCTCGGTATGGAAGGGGAATCTCGTGATGTTCGGAAAAACAATTTTGTCAGCCATTCGTTAAATCTCAACTGTAAAGTTATCCAGTTCACCGGTGACGATGAAGAAGACCCTTTACACTCAATTGAGATTTTCACTTGGCTTGAGGGTGGGTAAAGTCCCACAAGTGGCAAAAGAGCCTGTACCATGCTGCTGTAGTTGGTCACGTTTTGGGGACGTGAACCACATGGTGCAAACTCTTTAGGTGGTTTGTCTGGTCATGATGTTTTAGATGGAGGGACTAACCGTGATTCCCAGTGACGTATTGGGCTAACAATACCTCTTGAGCAGTGACACCCTATGTTTCCAACGTTTCACAACATCAGGAAGAGACAGGACATTTTATAGGTTCTGAATGAGGATTGCAACATGTATTTTAAGGCTCTGTGAGGGCTTCTAAGAGTAAGGCTGTAGGGTAGGGTGGGTCAGGTTGATTAAATCGCTTAGAGACGGTTACAGGAGGGTTAGATGTCTACTTAAGAGACCTGTCTAGACAGTGACTTGAGCTGCCGCTCTGTGGGGTCACTATTTGAGGGGATTATATCACTCAGCAATCTGTACAGAACACTCCAATACAAAAAGCTCCCATAGCGAAGCAAGAGCTTGTACTGTACAGATTCTATTGTTCTTTATTTATTATCTTATTTTATCTGAGTGTTCTTTTAAAAGAACTGTTCAGAGGGTAAAGCAAGCACAGCATAGCTGGGATTTTTTCACCTGTCAACTTAAAAGTTCTCTGTAGCCAAAAGAAGCTCACACATAGCGAAGCTGAGAGCGACCTTTACTGAGTGATTCCACTGTACAGTGTTCTGTTTATCCCTCATGGCCTTTTGGCGTTAGCCATGCTTTTCATGAAGCCCTCTTTACAGAGTCTTTAAAGTAATCTGTTAAGTTAATCTTATTTCTCTAATCTTATAGTGTTCCCTTTTGGCATACCCCCCTATGCCGAAAAGACATACCCCTTGTGCCGAAAAGGTATACCCCCCATAAAATGTTAACACTATGTTAAATATATGTTGACATTACCCACACGGATGGTACAGTTGTATTATAGTTTTATAAAAGTCAAGGAAAAAATTTATGGAACGAGCAAAAGTCCAATTTCAAATCTCGAAAGCTCTGGATATCAAGCTCCGAGAAATGGCAAAACAACAGGGGTTGAGTTATTCAGCCTTACTTAACCGATTACTGAGACAGGGACTCGATAAAGTCATCTGACAGAATCACTCTACCGCTTAAAGCGGACCCTTCTTTCTCAATACAAGGAATACCCCATGAATGGAACAGCCAACTGAAACGTTCTTCAAGTCGTTTTACTGTATTAAGCGACTGACACAGTTTAATAACGTTAAACTCTCACCTACAGCAAAAGACATTTTTCTCTTCATGCTCTCTCTCCATAGTAGTGGATTGGAAATTTTCCCGTCTCACGCTTATTTAGCCGACATGTTAGGCGTCGGACGCAAAGCAATCATCCTCGGTATCTCTCAACTTGAAAAAGCGGGAATGATTGAATCCACTCAGAGAATGGACAGCTCAAAAGTTTATCGTGTCCTACTCACCCCTGACCAAATTATTAAGAATGAACCTCTCCCATCCTATAAGAGCGATGAGGAAGACTCCGATTATAAACTTCCAGCCTATGAAGGAATTGAATGAACAAAATCAACACACACACCGTTATGTACATTCCACCAGCTCTATTATCAAAGTTGAATGAAATTGCAGAGTACTATGGTTTATCCCGCCAGCAGACATTGAACCTCCTGTTAAAGCAAGAAGGAATTAAAAATGAAATTAAGAGATAGGATTCGAATCTCCTACAGCACTCTCATTCTTGTTGATGAGTTAGCAGATGAAAATGACTTAACCCGAATTCAGTTTCTCGCAACCATTTTAAGCAACGCTTTAAAGGAAATTAAAAAATGAAGAACCGATATTACGAGTGTTTCAACTTACCCCGTGGTCCACATCCTGATTTAACAGACTGTGTCCTTGATAATTCCAGTGAACCAGAATTAATGGTCACCATTCTAAAGGCACTGCCTGAAATTAACGTCCTCACACTGATGAAACTTTTTGAAAAAGAGAATCTGAGGATTGAATCCGCTGTCTTGCTCTATGAGATGGTGATTAAAACCCATGACGCTCTCTTGGATTTAATCTGGAGCACAACAGAAAACGTAAATGTGGAGTATTAAAAAAGTGAATGGCTAATAATTTTACTGTGGATGAGTTTATTATCCAGCTTGGCTTTAATGACCAAGTGACCAAACAATTATCCCGTCTCGAAAAGGATGTCTTGAAAATTGCATCCCGATTAGAGACAAACCTCAATAAAGCATTCTCACCCAAAGGCAACCTTAACCATGTGACCAAGGCTGCACAATCGTCAGCCAGACAGGTGAAAAAGGCTTACTCTGATGCAATGGACTTCTCAGGGGCCGGTAAAGCCTCATTAAAAGCTCTGGAGCGTTCAGCGAGAGGGTCTGCTAAACGTATCAAACAGTCCGTCACACAGGCCTATGAACCGTCTAACTCCGGCCCACGCACACCGAAGCGCGGCCAATCAGTCAACCCTGACCGATATCGAAACGTAGCTATGACGCAGCTCTATTCGCCACTGACACGTAAACTGGAAGGGATGGGGGCATCTGGTCAAGCGCGGGCATACAGGCTCCGCCAGCAGGTTACAGGGCTTCGAGATGATGCCATTGGTAAAGGTACAGCGGCGTCACTAACCCAGCTTAAAGCCAGTGTCCGGGCTGCTACTGATTCAGCACACAAATGGGCCTCTGCCAACAGTCGAGCCGCCAGCAAGGCCGAAGGGTTAGGGTCTGGCTTAGGACGTCTTACAATCGCTGCTGGGAGCCTGTATGCCGCAATCAACTTGGTTCAGAAGTCTGTGGAAGCCGGGGTCAAGCGACAGTCCGCTGATATCGCTGCATCCGCTGTCTTCAAGGGTAATACAGCAGATGCTAAAGCCACCGCTGCGGCATTCGGTCAGCAGATTGGGATGTCTTACACAGAGACTCTGAAAGGTATGACTGATTTCGGTGCTGGTGCAGCTCCTTCCCTCGGCTATCAAGGTTCGAAAGATTTTTATGAGCAAGCCAACATCTTTGGCCGGTTACGCGGATTAGACAACGAGAAGATGAAGGGCATGATGCTCGCGTTCACACAGATGGCCTCTAAAGGGACACTGTCTGCTGATGAAGTGAAGAACCAGTTGCCTGAACACGTACCGGGTGGTGAGCAGCTGATTGCTGATGCTATCGGTGTCTCTGTACCAGAGCTGAATAAAATCATGTCCACCGGCAAATTGATGTCCAAAGACGTTCTGCCTAAACTATCTGACCATCTAGCAAAACTAAATGAGGAAGCTGGCGGGCTGGCTAAAGTCAGCGGCATGGCCGTCACCGGTATCGGACGAGTTAAAGCAGGGCTTGAGAATAACCTTGTGAAGGGTTTCGATGCTGCTGAGGGTGGTATGGGTAAATTCAACTCGTCACTGGCTAAGTTGCTGGCTGACTCCGTGCCAATCTCTGAAGCATTGGGCCACATCTTCGGTGAGATTGCTTCTGTAGCCGCTAGCGCAGTGGATGATATCGACTACATGGCTCGTATGGCCTCTGTAGCATTCCTGCGTATGTCAGCGTGGTATATGGACCTTGACGACGGTCAGAAGAAGCTTGTCGACGGAGCGCAACGGTTCGGTACAGAGCTGGTAGCTGTAGTCGCAACAGTAGGGACTCTGGCTACTGTAGCAGGTAAATTGAAATGGCTCGCTAACATCGCTGGTGCTGCAAGCACTGCTGGAACAGTTGCTGGTGAGGCTGGAACGGCTGCTGCTGGTGCTGCTGCTAAAGGGGCCGGTAAAGGGCTGCTGGCACGTGCTGGTGGCGCATTCATGGTTGTGGGTGCTGCTGAGTTGGCACAGTGGCTTATGTCTCCTGAGACGCTGTACAACGTGATGGGAGCGAAGGACACAGATACACCGTCTGATAGTCCATTCACCCGTCTTATGGAACCATTAACTGAGTGGTTGCGCAGTAACAATGCCATGAACCCGTCCAACGGTACGATGGGAGCTGATAACCTGACGTACTTCAATACACCGATTCCCAGCTCCTTTAACCCGAGTATGGCAATCCCTGCACCTGATGTTAAAGCAACTCTGAATTTGAATGTGATGTTAGACGGTAACCAGATTGGACATATCACTGATAAGAGCATCAGCCTCCACGGTGAGGACGTCAACGTTGCCACAGAGCATCTAGGTGATTAATTTCATATGGGGCCATGCGCCCCTATTTATTTTATTATTGAGGTTGAATGAAAAAATGCTACACAGTGGTAAATAAGCGTCCTATTCGAATTAAAGAAAGAAGCAATCCTGATTATGTGATTCCAAAAATGATGACCTATGACAGACGGTATCAATTAATTAAAGATATCTGTGAAAATAGGCTATTAACATATTGACAACATATATATACATGCTAAGATGGTTTTATGACGTTTGAAAACGGTTTCCTTTTTAGTTGCTCTTCCTTTTGTCATGCTCCTCGGTTGTTATTCTCTTTCACCAGAGAAGATAAAAAGTCCTGTTACCGCGACGTAACAGGCACCCAAATAAGACCCGGTTGATTTGTTTTTTAAATTTCATCCATTTTTAGCAATTCAGCCGGGCAACCCAATTAAATATACCTCGTTTGAGTTCCATTAAGTTGGCTCGGACGGGGATTTTTTACATCTGAAATAAGGTATAAACAATGTCTGAATTTAATCTGAAGCAAGCCACAGTAATCTCACCTATTGGTGAGTCAATCTCCCACCTGCTGCCGTATGAACAAAAGCAGCGTGTTGAAGAAGTATTTATCCCAAAAATTAAAGCAGCCTCTGAAAAAGTCGAATCAGTCACTTCTGAATATCAGTCAGCAAAAGAAGACTTCGATATTATGGTGGCTCGTAAAGAAGCTGACCTATTAGCACTGCCAAGTGAACGCCACGGTTTCACTATTAAGCAGGTATACCCCACTAACCAGCAGCGTATTATCCGGGAGATGAATGAGCAGGGCTTTATGGTTCATCAAATCATGTCTGGCTTTATTGCATTCACCCCGATTCCTAAGAATGCTAAAGATGATGTGATGAAGCCTATTATGGACGCCATCAAGTCCGAAGCCACCAGCTCAGTTAATTCCCAACTGTCTCGTCGGGAACATAAAGTTAAAGATGCCATCCACCAGCGTAATTTGATTGTGAAAGAAGCCCGTGAAGCATTGGCCTCTATTCAGTCCTTTGAAGATTACCTGAACATTTCTATTACCGATGAGGCTGAATAATGAATCCCCAAGAGAAAGCTTACCAAGAACAGATTAATAAGCTGAAAGCAAGGTTGTCCCTTCAGGCCACCAGCAAGGCCATTGAATCATTCAAACCACAATGTGAAGCATTGGGAATTGATGCCGTCCAGTTTGTCAAAGTGACAGCCTCTCTACCGTCTGGTGCTAAAGCATTCTGTGAAGATGTGATTAGTAAGGCTTCAGCAACCCTTAGCCATGTTAAACAGCAATCAGCAGCCCAGTTACTGGAAGCTCAAGCAAACGTCCTCAAGGCCCGTACAGCAGCACAGTACGCCATTGATGCAGCCACAAAGATGGAGTTATCTGATGACTGAGATTGATTTCACCCCGGACCCAAACCAGTACTACGATTCAAAGGGGCGTGAGGTTGCCTATGCTAACGTCAGCGGCAAGATTCACCCTAAACTGTTCTCGAAGCTGGTCAGACGCTCTGACGATGGCTCAGAGTTTTCACAGCAGACCAAGATTCACCGTTATCTGGAAGGAGTGTTAAGAAATGTGTAATGAACCTGTAACATTTGAGGGTAATATCTGTACCAAGTGTGGGAACCGTACCCGCTACGTTAAATCCCATAACTGTTCTCACTGCACCAAAGAGTATACCCGTCGATACAGCCGTACTCAGAAGGAGAAAATCCTCCCAGCTGAGGCCACAGGGCCATTCACCAGCGAATCCGGTTACAACGGTGCAAACATCCTGCTTAAGCTGTCTGAAACAGCCCTGAACCGGTTAGATGAGATTGGTTATGGACTGATTAAGAAGTACAAAATGGGTGGGCTTACACAGAACCGCGTACGCTTGATTGGCTTGGCATACTTGATTGATGAGGACTAAAAAATGATAACTCTCTCTTCTTTGGTGAAATGTTGTATCTGGCTCTGAGTGTCTCCCTTCTCAATCAACTGGAGAATAGTTCTTGACTCTTATTTACCCGTATTGCATGATTAGACTCGTACATTGGTCATGGTCAGGTTGATAATCGCCAGTTCCAGATTGCTGACTTCATAGGCGGCCTGCGCGGCGTCGATCACCTGAATAAAGCACACGGCATCGATGGTGACGTTGGCGTTGTCTTTGGAGATGATTTCCTGAGACGGGATCTCCAGCACTTGTTCCATCATGTTGATTTTGCGCCCTACGCGGTCCATGAAAGGCACTATCAGGTTGAGGCCGGGCATGAGCGTGCGGGTGTAACGGCCAAAGCGTTCTACCGTCCACTGGTAGCCCTGAGGCACGATTTTAATGCCTGACCAGACGATGATCAGCGCAACGATAATAATGACAAAAATAAAAGTTAGCATTTAGTTCACTCTCCCTGGTGTTTTATCCGCTTAGTGTAACCTAATTTGTGCGGCCAAATGGTGCGATGAACCGGGATTCTCATGGCGTCATCTTTGAGCGTCGCCGTCGCGGCTGACCGGGTTGGTAACCCTCAGCGTCATTAGTGAGATAATACGATGTTATGGGAGGTGTTTTTGTCGTACGCGTGTTACGTCATTACTGCGCGCAAGTTGTTTTCTGTTTTAGGTTGTCGCGTCTACGGGAAAGTGGCGAGTAGGGTAGGCGGCTGATCGATGTGGGAGCGGCTTCGTGCGTCAGCCCGACTTTTGCCGGTCTGATGTTATCAGGAAGCCTACCGAGGACGAGGGGCTGACAGAGAAGGACAGGGTTGGAAAATGCCAGCGGCGTGAACCGGCTGGCTAGATATCCAACTCGACGTCGTTAAGCGGTTTACAGCAGCAGGGGAGAATTTCGCCTGGCAGAAAGAACGCCAACGGCGTCTGCACATAGGCGACCTCACCTTTGAGGAGGCGAGTGCGGCAGGCGCCGCAGTAACCAGAACGGCAGTGGTACTCCACGTTGACCCGCTGCGTTTCTAACGCTTCCAGCAAGGTGGCGTTTTCTTCTTCGCTATACTCAAACTGCGCACCGGACGTGCGCAGGGTGATGGTGGGCCTACTCATGATTACAGCTGGAAGTCGCTCAGGTCGTCGGCATTAATTTCCGAGTCGATTTGTCCGACCAGATAGGAGCTGACTTCGACTTCCTGCGGGGCGACCTGCACGTTGTCCGACACCAGCCAGGCATTAATCCACGGAATTGGGTTGGTGCGGGTTTCAAACGGCAGCGGCAGTCCGACCGCCTGCATGCGGATATTGGTGATGTACTCGATGTACTGGCACAGAATATCTTTGTTGAGGCCGATCATGGAGCCGTCGCGGAACAGGTATTCCGCCCACTCTTTTTCCTGCTGTGCAGCCAGCACGAACAGATCGTAGCTCTGCTGCTGGCACTCTTCCGCCACCTTCGCCATTTCCGGATCGTCATGTCCCGAACGCAATAAATTCAGCATATGCTGCGTTCCGGTCAGGTGCAGCGCTTCATCGCGGGCAATCAGCTTGATGATTTTGGCGTTGCCCTCCATCAGTTCGCGTTCCGCGAAGGCGAAAGAACAGGCGAAGCTGACGTAAAAGCGGATCGCTTCCAACGCGTTGACGCTCATCAGGCACAGGTATAGCTGTTTCTTCAACTGATACAGGTTGATCTCGATGGTTTTACCGTTCACCTGATGTGTTCCTTCACCCAGCAGATGATAGTAATTGGTCATCTCGATCAGATCGTCGTAGTAGCCGGAGATGTCTTTGGCGCGCTTGAGGATCTCTTCGTTGGCGACGATATCGTCGAACACCAGAGACGGGTCGTTGACGATATTTCGAATGATATGCGTGTAAGAGCGGGAGTGGATGGTTTCGGAGAACGCCCAGGTTTCCACCCAGGTCTCCAGCTCAGGAATAGAAATAAGCGGTAGCAGTGCCACGTTCGGGCTTCGACCCTGAATGGAGTCCAGCAGCGTCTGATACTTCAGGTTGCTGATGAAAATATGCTTTTCGTGATCTGGCAGAGCCTGATAATCGATGCGGTCGCGGGAGACGTCGACTTCTTCCGGTCGCCAGAAGAAGGAGAGCTGCTTTTCGATCAGTTTTTCGAAAATCTCGTATTTCTGCTGGTCGTAACGCGCCACGTTAACCGACTGGCCGAAGAACATCGGCTCCAGTAGCTGATTGTTTTTGTTCTGTGAAAAAGTGGTATAGGCCATGGTATCTCCAAAAAAAGGCCGGAGCATTTTCAACGCCGTTTGCGGCGATCTCGGACGGACAGCGCGTCCGTCATAGAAAATCAGAAAACTGCCGTCCGGAAGACGGCAGTTTCTATTGAGTTTACTGATAACCCGGCGATGACGAAACGGTCTTCGACACTTAGGACAATCGTTTCGCGCACGGCATTAGATTTTGCAGGCGCCGCCTTCGCAGCCATCATCCTGTGCGGCAACGTCTAACAGGTCGTCCTGTGAATCCTCTGCGCCGTCACGCGTATTTTGGTAATAAAGCGTTTTGACGCCGAGTTTGTAAGCCGTCAGCAGATCTTTCAGCAGCTGTTTCATCGGCACCTTGCCAGATGCGAAGCGCGACGGATCGTAATTGGTGTTGGAGGAAATCGCCTGGTCGACGAATTTCTGCATCAGCCCCACCAGTTGCAGATAACCGTCGTTGTTCGGCATTTCCCACAGCAGTTCGTACTGACCCTTCAGGCGCTCATATTCCGGCACGACCTGACGAAGGATCCCATCTTTCGATGCTTTCACGCTGATGTGGCCGCGCGGCGGCTCAATGCCGTTGGTGGCGTTGGAAATCTGCGACGACGTTTCGGACGGCATCAGCGCGGACAGCGTGGAGTTGCGCAGGCCGTGGGTCTTGATGTCCTGGCGCAGCGTTTCCCAGTCGAAGTGCAGCGGTTCGTTGCTGATGTTGTCCAGATCGCGCTTATAGGTGTCGATCGGCAGTACGCCCTGAGAGTAGGTGGTTTCGTTGAACCACGGGCAGGCGCCTTGCTCGCGCGCCAGCACATTGGAGGCTTTCAGCAGGTAGTACTGAATGGCTTCAAAGGTGCGGTGCGTCAGGTTGTTGGCGCTGCCGTCGGAGTAACGGACGCCGTTTTTCGCCAGATAGTAGGCGAAGTTGATCACACCGATACCCAGCGTACGGCGGCCCATCGCGCCACGTTCGGCGGCGGGGATGGGGTAATCCTGATAGTCCAGCAGCGCATCCAGCGCGCGCACGGCCAGCGTCGCTAGCTCTTCCAGATCGTCGAGGCTATCAATCGCGCCAAGGTTAAAGGCGGACAGCGTACACAGCGCGATTTCGCCGTTTTCGTCATTTACGTCGTTCAGCGGTTTGGTCGGCAGCGCGATTTCCAGACACAGGTTGGACTGACGCACTGGCGCGATCTGCGGGTCGAACGGGCTGTGGGTGTTGCAGTGATCGACGTTCTGAATATAGATACGGCCGGTCGATGCGCGCTCTTGCATCATCAGTGAGAACAGTTCGACCGCTTTGATGCGCTGCTTGCGAATGCTGTCGTCCTGCTCGTATTTAACGTACAGGCGTTCGAACTCTTCCTGATTGACGAAGAAGGCGTCGTACAGACCGGGAACGTCCGACGGGCTGAACAGGGTGATATCTTCGCCCTTGAGCAGACGCTGGTACATCAGCTTGTTGAGCTGTACGCCGTAGTCGAGATGGCGAACGCGGTTGCCTTCGACGCCGCGGTTGTTTTTGAGGACCAACAGGCTTTCGACTTCCAAATGCCAGAGCGGGTAGAACAGCGTCGCCGCGCCGCCGCGTACGCCGCCCTGAGAGCAGGACTTCACCGCCGTCTGGAAGTGTTTGTAGAACGGTACGCAGCCGGTATGGAAGGCTTCGCCGCCGCGGATCGGGCTGCCCAGCGCTCGGATACGCCCGGCGTTGATGCCGATGCCGGCGCGCTGAGATACGTATTTCACGATAGCGCTGGAGGTCGCATTGATAGAGTCGAGGCTGTCGCCGCACTCGATCAGGACGCAAGAGCTGAACTGCCGGGTCGGGGTACGAACGCCGGACATGATCGGGGTCGGCAGAGAAATCTTGAAGGACGACACCGCGTCATAGAAGCGTCTCACGTAATCCAGTCGCGTTTCGCGTGGGTAACCGGAGAACAGGCACGCCGCGACCAGCATGTACAGGAACTGGGCGCTTTCGTAGATCTCGCCGGTCACGCGGTTCTGGACCAGATATTTGCCTTCCAACTGTTTCACGGCGGCATAAGAGAAGTTCATATCGCGCCAGTGATCGATAAAGTCGTTCATCTGGGCGAATTCTTCCGGCGTGTAGTCTTCCAGCAGGTGGCGATCGTATTTACCCATGTCGACCATTTTGACGACGTGATCGTACAGCTTGGGCGGCTCGAACTGGCCATACGCTTTTTTACGCAGATGGAAGATAGCCAGACGGGCGGCCAGATATTGGTAATCCGGGCTTTCTTTGGAAATCAGGTCTGCTGCGGCCTTGATGATGGTCTCATGAATGTCGGCGGTTTTGATGCCGTCATAAAACTGGATATGGGAGCGCAGCTCAACTTGAGAAACCGAGACGTTGTGCAATCCTTCGGCTGCCCATGTGATAACCCGGTGAATTTTATCCAGATTGATGCGTTCTTTACTGCCATCGCGTTTGGTAACGAGCAGACTCTGGTTCATGTGGCGGAATACCTGTTTGAGTTCTAGGCACCCCCGTACGCCTGCATTTTTGCATGCGAAAAATAGTGTTTGATACATAAGATAAACACTATATATAGGGGGGTGGGTTGGTTTTGATAACAAGATAGTGAGAATTACGTGTTAATGCAAGTGAACGGATTGCTCGCTTTTTCACCCGAGCAATGCAATGAAATGGAGTGGAACCAGCCGATCCCAGACGTGATGCGGCTTTGTTTTATGTCAACCTTTTGCGCTAAAAAATAAAAAAATTGATCGACCGCTGGATTCTTAATCCGAACGTAAAAAACGACTTCTTGATCTGGTCATGTGTTTGGTTGTTTGACCAGCAGATGGGGTGGTCACAAAAAAAGCGCCGTTTCCCTTCAGACTCCGACTTGGTGGTTCGACCTTTTGGGGCCTTAATGCACGTCTATTGCTTTGTGTTTTGATACGAGGAGAGGAGCGATGTTGAGTCGGAGACGGCCAGGCGTGGAGAGCGATAGACGTCTGTGTGCGAGCTAAAACCGCTTTTAAAAAGAAATGAAATCGCGCTCGACGATAACGTCGGGGGGATCAATGCGGGGGCATAGCATGGCGTGCGCCGTGTTTTTATTAATGAAATGTATTAGTTATGTTTATTAATTACCGAGCAGATAAAAAAGAGGCTCATATTTAAAATGTTATCTTCTCGGTTTTTAAATAGAGATAAATAAAATGGTTGCTTGGTTATTTTTTATATTTTTATTGATTGCAAAAAAAACGCACTAAGTAATAATGTTATATTATAACTATCTCTGTAAAAATAAATATTCTCTATTCGCTTTTATCATATTGAGTTACATTTATTATATTATGTTTATTTTTTAATATTTTCTTATTGGGTTAATGTTTAAATGGTTTTATTAAATCCATGAATAAGGAAAATTCAATATGCAATATAGAAAAGTCTCTATTTTACTTAGTTCTATTACCGGTTTGGTTATATCCATTGCCTCCCTGAATGCCTATTCCAGCACCGAAGGTGTTTATCCTGGTACTGTGAGCAACGATAGCCATGTCGCAACGTCTGGCCATCAGCCTCAGTGGGTGTTGGCGTCTAGTTCGGCAAGTAGTCGCAGTAGCAGCCCTTCGCAGGGCAGCTCGAGCGGAAAATCATCCGGACGTAGTAACAAGGGAAGTAATGACAATAGAAATGGTCGATTCTAAATGAGTCTGCGCATCTTCCGGGGTAAATAATCAATTCCCCGGCGCCACGTATAACGCTAAATAATCTCTGCGATAAAAATAGATGGTCGTGACCATGCTATTGTGGCTACGCTTTTTTACGCATCGATTATTTTGTGTGGTTACCACAAGGTTATCCATTGTTATTGCTGTGGTGATATTTAGGGGCGGAGTTTCCCGCCCCTATGATTGAGGTCATCGAAGCGATAAAAGACACAAATAAAAAATAAATAGCTTTTTAGGAATAATCTGGAAGAAATAATAGAAATATCGAAAATACTTCTACTGCTTTTACATATTAAAAATATTGAACATTGAAGGCGGCATCTTATTCATCTGCCGTGGACAGACATCAGGCTAGCGTTGGTTTTGCCTTGTCCCCGACCGAATGACGGCGTCACCATCATTGAAAGAGGAGGAGTGGCAATGTCAGCGGCAAGCAGGAAAGCAATAGTCAGACAGGAACAGGGAGGACGATGTGGTTTCCCCGCTTGTTATGCCGTCCTCCCGAATCGATGATGAGAGCGTATTCGATGCGGAAGGAACGAGGAGAACTTAAACGACTGGCATGGCTTGTCAGTTTATTCGGCGTTTTCACGCTGTGTATGCAGCATATAGTTAACGTCTACATTCCCACCCAGACTGAATGTGTCGAACAGCGGATTATAGTGCAACCCGGTGATGTGCTTTTCCCGCAGTGGCGTCGTATCAAGCCATCCCAGGAGTTCGGCAGGGCGTATAAACTTTTTGATATCATGCGTTCCACGCGGCACCATTTTCGCGACATATTCGGCGCCGACTATCATCATCAGCCACGCTTTGGCGTTGCGGTTGATCGTGGAGAAAAATACCTGACCGCCGGGCTTGACCAAACGGGCGCAGGCCTCGATGACGGAACGCGGGTCAGGCACATGCTCAAGCATCTCCATGCAGGTCACCACGTCATATTCGCCAGCGTGAGCCTCGGCATGAGCTTCTACGGTTTCCTGCACGTAATGTACGTTGATTCCACTTTCCAGAGCATGAAGGCGCGCAACCTGCAACGGTTCGCCCCCCATATCCAGCCCCGTCACCTGAGCGCCTTCGCGCGCCATGCTTTCGGACAAAATACCGCCCCCGCAGCCTACGTCCAGGACCTTCTTGCCAAACAGGCCTTCGGCATGGCGGGAGATATATCCCAAACGCAGCGGATTAATGCGGTGTAGGGGTTTGAATTCGCCTTCCAGATCCCACCAGCGGGAGGCGACGGCTTCAAACTTGGCGATTTCGTCGTGGTCGACGTTTTGGGTATGGGAATCAGCCTTCATGTGCATGTCTTACCTTATCGTCATTTTTCGCTGTTAGTGAGTATATCCGGCCTGCCGCGGTTGTTGTAGTCGAGCCGATGCGTATGGACGGGAAGGCATCGGCGCAAGCCGTAAAAATCAGTCTCCTGGCCCGGCGGTAAAAACCCGGCGCGGGGTGCGGAGTTTCCCCCGAAACCCCGCTTTGTGATATACTTTTTCACCTTTTGAACTCGGGTAGATGCATTAATAGAGGGATAGCGGCTCCATGAGCGACCTTGCCAGAGAAATTACACCGGTTAACATCGAAGAGGAGCTGAAAAGCTCGTATCTGGACTATGCCATGTCTGTTATTGTCGGACGTGCGTTGCCAGATGTTCGCGATGGCCTGAAGCCGGTACACCGTCGCGTACTGTTCGCGATGAACGTACTCGGGAATGACTGGAACAAACCTTATAAAAAATCGGCCCGTGTGGTCGGGGACGTCATCGGTAAATACCACCCCCACGGTGACAGTGCGGTTTACGACACCATCGTGCGTATGGCTCAGCCATTCTCGCTGCGTTACATGCTGGTGGATGGACAGGGTAACTTTGGCTCGATCGACGGAGATTCCGCTGCCGCCATGCGTTACACCGAAGTTCGCATGTCGAAAATCGCCCATGAATTGCTGTCCGATCTGGACAAAGAAACGGTCGATTTCGTGCCGAACTACGACGGCACGGAACAGATTCCAGACGTCATGCCGACGCGCATTCCCAACCTGCTGGTCAACGGATCTTCCGGTATCGCAGTGGGGATGGCGACCAACATTCCACCTCACAACCTGTCTGAAGTGATTGACGGCTGTCTGGCCTACATCAACGATGAAAACATCAGCCTTGAAGGCTTGATGGAGCACATCAAGGGACCCGATTTCCCTACCGCCGCCATCATCAATGGTAAGCGCGGCATCGAAGAAGCGTATCGCACAGGCCGCGGCAAGGTGTATATCCGCGCTCGCGCCGAAGTCGAAGCGGATGCGAAAACCGGCCGTGAAACCATCATCGTGCATGAAATTCCTTATCAGGTGAACAAAGCTCGCCTGATTGAGAAAATGGCCGAGTTGGTGAAAGACAAGCGCATCGAAGGCATCAGCGCGCTGCGCGATGAGTCCGATAAGGACGGGATGCGTATCGTCATCGAGATCAAACGCGATGCGGTGGGTGAAGTAGTTCTGAACCACCTCTACTCCCAGACGCAGATGCAGGTCTCCTTCGGTATCAACATGGTGGCGCTGCATCAGGGCCAACCGCGTTTAATGACGCTGAAAGAGATCCTGTCCGCATTTGTTCGTCACCGCCGTGAAGTGGTGACGCGCCGCACGATTTATGAGCTGCGCAAAGCGCGAGAACGCGCCCATATTTTGGAAGGTCTGGCCATTGCGCTGGCGAACATCGACCCCATCATCGAGATGATCCGTCAGGCGCCAACGCCTGCCGAAGCGAAAGCCGCGCTGGTGTCACATGCCTGGAAACTGGGTTCTGTCGCCGCCATGCTGGAACGTGCTGGCGACGATGCCGCGCGTCCTGAGTGGCTGGAGCCGGAATTCGGTATTCGCGACGGTCACTATTACCTGACCGAGCAGCAGGCTCAGGCCATTCTGGATCTGCGTCTGCAGAAACTGACCGGTCTGGAACATGAAAAGCTGCTGGACGAATACAAGGCGTTGCTGGAGCAAATCGCCGAACTGCTGTTCATTCTGAACAGCCCGGATCGTCTGATGGAAGTGATTCGCGAAGAGCTCGAAGCGATCAAGGAACAGTACAACGATCCACGTCGCACCGAGATCACCGCGAACAGCGCCGACATCAACATCGAAGACCTGATCAACCAGGAAGATGTGGTGGTGACGCTGTCCCATCAGGGCTACGTGAAGTACCAGCCGTTGACCGACTATGAGGCGCAGCGTCGTGGCGGACGCGGCAAGTCTGCCGCCCGCATCAAGGAAGAGGACTTCATCGATCGTCTGCTGGTGGCGAATACCCACGATACGATCCTGTGCTTCTCCAGCCGCGGTCGTCTGTACTGGATGAAAGTCTATCAGCTACCGGAAGCCAGTCGTGGAGCCCGTGGACGTCCTATCGTCAACCTGCTGCCGCTGGAGCCTAACGAACGTATCACCGCCATTCTGCCGGTACGTGAATACGAAGAAGGGCTGAACATCTTTATGGCGACGGCCAGCGGTACGGTGAAGAAAACCGCGCTGACCGAGTTCAGCCGCCCACGCAGCGCTGGCATCATCGCCGTCAACCTGAACGACGGCGACGAACTGATTGGCGTCGATCTGACGGATGGCAGTAACGAAGTCATGTTGTTCTCCGCTTCAGGCAAAGTCGTGCGCTTCTCCGAGCAGGCGGTACGTGCGATGGGTCGTACTGCGACCGGTGTGCGCGGTATCAACCTGCAGGACGATGACCGCGTGGTTTCGTTGATTGTGCCTCGCGGCGACGGCGATATCCTGACCGTCACGCAGAACGGCTTCGGTAAGCGTACTGCGGTGGGTGAATATCCGGTGAAATCTCGCGCCACCAAAGGGGTGATCTCCATCAAGGTGAGTGAGCGTAACGGACAGGTCGTCGGCGCGGTGCAGGTCGATACGGCCGATCAGATCATGATGATTACCGATGCCGGAACGTTGGTGCGTACCCGCGTATCCGAGGTCAGCATCGTCGGTCGTAACACCCAGGGCGTCACGCTGATTCGTACTGCCGAAGACGAAAATGTCGTCGGCTTGCAGCGCGTAGCCGAACCGGTGGAAGATGAAGAGCTGGACGGCGTCGTTGGCGTCGACGGTGAGAGCATTGAAGAGGAAGGCGATGAGCACGAATCTGACAATGACGACGATGAAGCCGTAGACGACGAGTAATCCGAGGCGGTTGCTCCGGATGCGATAACTAAGCCAGCGTGTGATGCGCTGGCTTTTTTTATGCGGGATCGGTACTGTGGTAGCCGCTGGTTCAGCGGCAGTTTTTTATCCCATAACCTGACGGTATTCCCTTGAAATTTGTAGCTTCATTTCAGACCACTCTGAAATTTTCCCGGTATTTGTTCCGGGCGCTGGCTCTGGCGCTGTGGCTCCTGGGGGCGCTGATCTCATTGTTTTATATCAGCAAGGCGCTTAACGAACGCGAGTCTCAACTGAGGCATCTGTTCACCCTGAACGCCGATCAGTCTTTGGGGTATATTCGCCGCGCGACCGACGTGGCGCGCGAGCTGAAATACATGGCGACTAACCGGCTGAGCGTGCCGAATCCCGGTCGGGAGCATCTTACCGAAGTGCAGGAGAAGGCCTACTCGATTTACGGTATGTCGTCGTCGGTCAACTGCGCCGCAGAGTATGAGAAAAATCCCTCCCAACTGACGCCGCTCATCCACTTCTTTGAGCAGTGGCATCACGATTTCTCTTCCGTCTACGATCTGAACCGTATTTTCTTCGTCGACCGACGCCAGCAGTGTCTGGTGGATTTCGGCATCCGCAACCAGTCGCTGGACAGCGAAAGTCTGGTCAGAAACGTGCAGGAACGGCTGCAAGGGCAGCGCAACAGCAAGCTGTCGACCCGGCGTGACGACAGTCTGTTTTGGGTCAGCTCCGGCCTGACCTCTGAGACCGGCTACTTCTACGCATTAATGCCAATTTATGTGGAAAACCAGCTGGTGGCGGTGATGGGAATCGAACAGCCCATCCGGCTGGATGATTTCATGCTGAGCAGCGATTTGCCGTTCAGCGTCAAACTGCTTGATCAAAACAACCGTACGCTGATGCAGTTCAGCGATGCGGCGCGTAATAATATCAACGGGCCTTATCCAGACATCAGCGCCTACTTCGGTTACATCAATAACTACAACGCCCTGATCCTGAAGAAGGCGCTGCTGCCGACTACGCTGAGCGTCGTGTATGCGCTGCCGCTGGAGGTCATTCTGGCGGCGCTGAACTCTCTGATTATGAACATGGCGTTGCTGAATTTGCTGTCGGCCATTGCGCTGTTTGTGATTACCCGGGTGCTGGAGCAGCGCATGTTTCTGCCAGCGGAAAGGAACGCGTTTCAGTTGGAAGAAAACGAACAGTTCAACCGTAAGATCGTGGCCTCCGCGCCGGTGGGGATCTGTATCCTGCGTATCAGCGACGGCGCCAATATTCTGAGTAACGAGCTGGCTCATAACTACCTTAGCCTGCTGACCTACGAAGACCGTATCCGCGTCACCAAGATTATCTGCGAACAGCAGTCCAAGTCCGTGGATGTATTGACCAGCCGTAACCACCATCTGCAAATCAGCTTCGTGCATTCACGCTATCGCAATGAGAACGTCGCGATTTGCGTCCTGTTGGACGTCAGCGCCCGCGTCAGAATGGAAGAGTCGCTGCAGGAAATGGCTAACGCGGCCGAGCAGGCCAGCCAGTCCAAATCGATGTTCCTGGCGACGGTCAGCCATGAACTGCGCACGCCGCTATACGGCATCATCGGCAACCTGGATTTGCTGCAAACCAAGACGCTGCCGAAAGATGCTAACCGGCTGGTGACGGCGATGCACAATTCGTCTGAGCTGCTGCTGAAAATCATCAGCGACATTCTCGATTTCTCCAAAATCGAGTCCGAGCAGCTGAAGATCGAAAACTGCCAGTTTATCCCGCGTGAAGTGATCAGCCACGTGGTGAGCAACTATCTGCCGCTGGTGGTCAAGAAGCGCCTGACGCTCTACTGTTTTATCGAACCCAAGGTGCCGTTGAGCCTGTCGGGCGATCCGGTGCGTTTGCAGCAGGTGCTGTCCAATTTGCTGAGCAACGCCATCAAGTTCACCGATACCGGCTGTATTGTCTTTCAGGTGCGCTGTCGCGACGGGTATATCGAGTTTCTGGTGCGGGATACCGGCGTCGGGATCAATACGCGCGAAGTGATGAAACTGTTCGATCCTTTCTTCCAGGCTGGAACTGGCGTGCAGCGGCATTTCCAGGGCACCGGTCTGGGGCTGGCGATTTGTGAAAAGCTGGTCAACCTGATGGATGGCGACATCACCATCGAGTCGGCTCCAGGGCTGGGCAGCCAGTTCGGCATTCGCATTCCGCTATATCAGGCCCAGTATCCGCTCACGGTGATTAATCCTCTCTTACAAGGGAAAAACGCCTGGCTGCGTATTCGCAACGCGTATATGGGAAATTACCTGCGTGCCTTCCTGCAGGAACACGGTCTGAATGTGCAGGACTATAGCGGGCAGAGCGTGGCGGCCGACGAGATCGTGATCAGCGACTATCCGTTGAGTCAGAACCTCGGCGCGCGGGCGCACATCCTGATCAGCGGCTCGCATACCGGATCGGCGCAGGAAGTGTCGCCTGGATGCTGGGAGCACAGCACTTCGGCCCCGCAGGATCTACCGCAGCTGCTGCAACGTATTTATCGCGGCAAAGAAGCGCTGCCTGCCCCAACATCCGCCGCTCCGGCATCTCTAAGCTATAGCTGCGATAACGACGACATCCATATTCTGGTCGTGGACGATCACCCGATTAACCGCCGTCTGCTGGCGGATCAGCTGGGGTCGTTGGGTTATGAGGTCGTCACGGCCAACGATGGGCTGGACGCGCTCGATGTGTTAAGCAAATCTTCCGTGGATATCGTGCTGACGGATGTCAACATGCCGAATCTGGATGGGTATGGCTTCACACGCCGGATGCGGGAGATGGCGATGACGCTGCCGGTCATTGGCGTGACCGCCAACGCTCTGGCGGAAGAACGACAGCGCTGTTTAGAAGCCGGTATGGATAACTGCCTGTCGAAACCGGTCACGCTGGATACGCTGCAACAGTCTCTGGCGTATTACGCCAATCTGGTGCGGCAGAACAACGCTGTGGAGTCCAAGGATAGCTGACCGTCATCCTCGTCTCGCTATAGGCGGGTGGCAAGTCAGGTGGTGATGAGTAGGGGAGTGTGAACGAAAAAAAAGGCTCTGAGAAGAGCCTGAGTATGAAATGCCCGCCGAGACGATCGGCGGGTGGTCGGCATTACTCTTTTTCTGTCGACGCGACGCCGACGGAGGAGAGGTAGTTCAACAACGCGATATCGTTATCGACCCCGAGTTTGGTCATGGCCGATTTCTTCTGGCTGCTGATGGTCTTGATGCTGCGGTTAAGCTTTCTGGCGATTTCAGTCACCAGGAAACCTTCCGCGAACAGACGTAGCACTTCGCTTTCCTTCGGCGACAGGCGTTTATCGCCATAGCCGCTGGCGCTGATTTTCTCCAACACTTTGCTCACGCTTTCCGGCGTAAATTTCTTGCCTTTCTGCAATGCAGCCAATGCTTTAGGCAGATCCGTCGGCGCGCCTTGCTTCAGGACGATCCCTTCGATGTCCAGCTCCAATACGGCGCTAAGAATGGCGGGGTTGTTGTTCATGGTCAGAACAATAATCGACAGCTGCGGAAAGTGACGCTTGATATATTTGATCAGCGTAATTCCGTCGCCGTATTTATCCCCTGGCATGGATAAATCAGTAATAAGAACGTTGGCGTTGAGCTTTGGTAAATTATTGATTAATGCTGTTGAGTCTTCAAATTCCCCAACGACGTTCACCCACTCGATTTGTTCCAGTGATTTTCTGATGCCGAAAAGAACGATAGGATGGTCGTCTGCAATAATTACATTAATGTTGTTCATTGTAGTTTACTCATATTGTTGGCCACCTTGCTGTAGTAATGCACTGACAAAACGTTCAATCTGTTGAAGGTTATTTACTATCTGCACACTATCCTGCGAGGTTATAAGTTGTTCCAGGACTTCACACAATTGTTTGCCCGGATGCAGATTCAGCATGGCAAACACGCCTTTGAGCCGGTGGGCTGTTTGAGCCAGTGACACAAAATCGCCATCTTGGATTTCAGTATACAGCCTGTTCATATCCTCCGGTACTGTCTCTACGAACAGTGAAAAGTAATCGCTGCTGCGCAGTTGGCGAGCATAAAAACCGATGTCGTCATCCGTTGCCGGACGGCTCTCGTCGGTGGACGTTTCCAACTGCTGCTCGATCAGTTTCAGCAGAGCATCCAGCATCAGATGACTGATGTTGTAGCTGGTGCGCAGCCGCCGGTTGCCCAGAGAAACCCACTGCGTGTCTTCTCCCGTCACCAATAGCGTGTCGTCTGCGACTTTTCCTGCGTTATCCGTAATCGTGAGGTCCGCTTCCTGATTAATCAGGCGTTCGTCATAAATGACGAAGTTCGCGCCCCACTGACTGACCATGCGGCTAACAATCTGCCGTACTTCATCCGTGGTGATATCCAGCAACACTGTAATATCATCCAGCAGCTTTTCCTCTTCCTCTTCCGGGAGCTCGACGGGCTCCATTTTTAGCGTCAGCGTATATTGCGTACCTAAATCCGGCAGTCGGTTGATTTGCAATTGACCGCCCAGTTTGTGGCAAAGTTGATGACATAAAAATAAGGTTAATCCGGAATTTTGGCTGAATCGATCAGAAAGTGCCGGCGCAGCGAACGGATGCTGTCCATTATCGAGTTCTTCGACGGAAACATCCGTACCCGTATCGTTAATTTGTATGACCAATTGTCCTGATGACTTTTCAGGATGTTTCAGCGTCAACGTGATTTTGCCGTAGTCCGTATTCGTAACGGCATAATCCATTAATAACGAGAGCGTTTTCTTTAATAACTCGCCGTCGCCCAGATACGTCTGTCGAATATCCAACTGGTAATGATTAAACAGACTGATTCCTTTTTGCTGCATACGCGGCAATAAGGTCAGCAGTAAATCGTCAACGAGCGCGAGCGGGGCAAAGGGCGCGTGCGCCACATCCCATTCGTCGTTTTCCAGCTGTGCCTGCAGAGCGATATTTTCCATCAGACTCAGAGCGCAGGCGGCTTCGCCAATCAGCAATTGCAGCGACTGCTGCCGTTCATCCGACGTCTGTTCATTACGTAGCGACAGCGCCAACTGATGCACGGCGTTAAGCGGTTGTTTGAACTCCTGACTCAGGTTTTGGAACAGCCGCTTACGCACGGCGATGTTCTTGTCAAACTCCTGTTGCGCCAGTTGCAGTTTCTTGTTGATAACGATTTCCTGCTCTTGTTCGCGTAGCAGAAACAGGCAGTAGTCCGGCACGAACAGGCTATAGAACAGCCTGACTTCATACATCTCATTATCGACGGTGGCCTGAATCACGCCCTGATGCTCTTCCGCCAGTGTCGCAATCTTCTTCAGGCTGAGGTGTGGATACAGCCGTTCCGCCAGCGCGTTCGCCACCACCACCTTATTGGTGCTGAAGTCGTAGACCAGTACGCCCACCGGCAGATGGCTGATGATCTCGGTATACATGTTCTGCTGTTTCTTCAGCCGATACGACAGGTCTTCCCGAGGACGGGAAAAGTGGCGTCGGAAGGCGTAAAAGCCCATCAATGCGATCAGCAGCAGCGCCAGATTGAGCAATATCATCCAGATGTTGGTGCGCAGCATGTCGGCGATCAGACGGTCCAGCGGGATGCTGTACACCATTTTGAGCGGCGCGTTGGTCAACTGGGCGGACACTTCGACCATCGTGCCCTCCAGGCGGACGTCGGTCGGCGTTTCGTTATCGGTACCGGTTTCCATGCTCATCGGCAGCGTTTGCTGACGCAGCATGAGATTCTCCCGCTCCATGTTGCGCGGGATTAAATCGTTGATCGACAGGTCGAAGGCGATAACGGTCGCAAGATGGCCCGGCTGATTGAAGGTCGTGCGCAGGGTGAAATAATAGTTGTTGTAGAAGCGCAGCTTGCGCAACGGCGAGAAGCTCTCGCGTTCATCCAGCGCATTCGCTTGCTGCAGCATTTCGGCCTTACGGGCTTCGATCAGCGCCGCGATATAGCTGCCGCGAAACTGGGAGGAGACGTCTTTTAGCGGCTGAGTCGACACCATCGTCAGGCTGTTATCGGTGCCGTTGAGGTAGTACATCGAAAACACGTCAGTCTTCGCGCCCCACAGAATGTCCAGATACTGCGAGATCTTGTGCATGGAGTAGAGCGTACTCTTCTCGTGCTGACCGAAAATCAGCGTATCGGTCTTCTGGCCGCGCTGCTCAACGTAGAACACGTTCGGCACCAGCGTGATCACATTCACCGCGCCTTCGGTCGGAGGCGGAGCATCCACAAGCAGGTTTTTATAAATTTGATCGGTAAAGAAGCGATAAGTGTCGATCCGCTTCTGCATACTTTCAGCGATATCAGTCAGAGCATATTTCTTCTCCGTCATCCAGCCATTGATGTAGTTGTAGCTGAACGCCCCGAACACCAGCAGTAGCAGTAAAACGAACAGAGAAAAATAACGCATGATGATGGCGGGCATGTCAATCAATCTCCAGACGAACGGATGATGGCGCGAGAGCCGGCACAGACTGCCAGCAACAACATAACGATCACGCCCAGCGCCAGCGACAGGCTGCTGATCTGGGCGACAAATCCTAACAGCGTCGGGCCGAGCAGAGAACCGGCATACCCCATCGTCGTAATGGAGGCCAGCGCCAGATGCGGCGGCATGATCGTCTGATTACCGGCGGAGGAAAACAGAATGGGCACCACGTTGGCCGCGCCCAGACCGACCAGCGCGAAACCGGCGATGGCCGTCATGGGATTATCGATGGTAATCGTCATCAATAATCCCGCGGCGGCGCACAGACTCCCGCCCGCAACGACGGCGAAGCGGCCTAAGCGGTTGACCACGCGATCGCCATACAGCCGACCCAACGTCATCGTGATAGAAAAGGCGGCAAAGCCGATACCGGCCTGACGTGCGTCAATGCCGCGAAAGGCGGTTAAATACAGCGCCCCCCAGTCAAGAACTGCGCCCTCAGTCAAAAACATAATGAAGCACAACACGCCGATGAACAGCACCCACCCTCGGGGGATCGCCAGCAGAGGTCCTTCGTTGGCGCGGGACGTCGCGCGCAGCATATAGCGCTGCGACCAGAACAGCATGAGCCAGACCAGCAACGCGACCGCCAGCGTCGCAAGCAGGGGAGACAGTCCCAGCCACAGCAGCAGGCTGACGCACCCGGCGCCAACGATCCCGCCGACGCTATAAAAGCCGTGAAAGCTGGACATCTGGGCCCGTTGATTGGCGCGCTCCACTTCGACGGCCTGCACATTGATGGCGACATCCATCAATCCGAGCATCGCGCCCAGCAATCCTAGAACCAGCGCCATTGATGCAAACGTGCCGGGCAGCGTCAGCAACGGCAGCAACGCACACAGCACGGTGCCGGACGCGAAAATGACACGTCGGCAGCTAAACCGAGCGGTCAGAAATCCCGCTAACGGCATGGAGATCAGCGAGCCGATGCCAATACTCAGCAGCAACATTCCGAGCGTAGCATCGTTGATGTGCAGCCGATGTTTGGTATAAGGCACCAGCGGCGCCCAGGCGGAGATGACCGTCCCGGAAATCAAAAAACCGATCCGGGTGGCGACCTGTACGGCTTTATCCGTCAGGGGAAAGTCAAGGGTAATGGGCTTGGTGTCGACGGTTGAACGCATGAGAGACAGAGACCACGTCTGGAATCAGAGATATAGGGTACTTTTATCATAACTCAGGGCTTTTATCGAAAGGGGATCTGCTTTTCCTCACCGTAACGCCGTCTTTTTTCAGGCGGCGCATGGGGGCTATTCGCACCTGACGGCGGCGCGTTTCAGGGAGTCAAGACGCCGGTAAAAACGCCGGTGCGCGGGACAATCTGCGCCCAAAAGTCACCCGGCGTTTTTTTTCCAGAGGCGCGCCCGTATAATCCCACACTTTCAGTTAGGATTCCGGGGGCGACGTGAAGCAACTTTCAGGCCTGTTGCAGCGTATGGAGCGGGCGCTGGGTGCGCCGCTGCCAGACAACGCGGGCTTTCGCACGTTCACGCTGTCGGCGGAATGTGCGGACGCGGCAGCGCTGTTGGCCTGGCTGGCCGCTCAGGCGTTGTATCCGCAGTTTTACTGGCAGCATCGGCGAGAGCCGGAAGAAGCTGCCGCGTGCGGCGCTGTGTGCACCTTCGCTTCCGTCTCTGAAGCTGAAGCCTTTTTGCAGCGTGAAGACATCGACGACGATGTGCGGCTGTGGGGGTGAATGCGTTCGGTTACCCCACGCTGGCTCAGGCGGAGCCGCTCGACGGCTACCTGTTTTTACCGCGTATCACGCTGCTGCGACAGGGCGAGCGAGTTCAACTCCGGGTCAATATCTTCAGCCCTATCTCGCTGCGTCAGGATGCGGAGATTGCCTTAAGCGCGTTGCGTCAGCTATCGGCCGCACGTCCTTTGCCGCCCTTATCGGCCACCGTCAGGCTGACAGCGCATCATCCCGAAAAAGCGCAATGGGCCGACCTGGTCCAACAGGCATTGACGGAAATCGAAGGCGGCGCGCTGGAAAAAGTCGTGTTGGCGAGGATGACCCGGTTGACGCTGGATCACCCGCTGCCGGCGGCAACCCTGATGAGCGCCAGCCGGACGGCTAATCATCATTGCTACCATTTCATGCTGGCTTTTACGCCAGAGAGCGCCTTTCTGGGCTCCAGCCCGAGCGGCTCTATCGCCGGGAGGGAAAACGCCTGGAGACCGAAGCGTTGGCGGGAACCGTCGCCAACGACCGGGACGATCGGCGTGCGGATGAACTGGCGCAGTGGCTGATGCAGGACGTCAAGAATCAGAACGAGAACCAGCTGGTGGTGGATGACATCCGCCAGCGCTTGTCTCAGGCCGCGACGGCGTTGGACGTCTTGCCGATGGAGACGATCCGTTTGCGCAAGGTACAACATCTGCGCCGCGCGATCCGCGCCGAACTGTATGACGCGAAAGACCGCGCCTGTTTGCAGCTGTTGCAGCCGACGGCAGCGGTGGCGGGGCTGCCTCGCGCCGCCGCCCGAGACTATCTGGCCTGTTATGAACCGTTTGACCGCGGCTGGTACGCCGGGTCGGCCGGTTACCTGTCACGTCAGCAGTCGGAATTCTGTGTTTCGTTGCGTTCGGCGGATGTCGAAAGGGATCGGCTGACGTTGTATGCCGGTGCGGGAATTGTCGCCGGCTCGGATCCACAGCAAGAATGGCAGGAACTGGAAAACAAGGCCGCGGGCCTGAAATCGCTGCTGGACAGCGATATGTCATAGTTTTGTTTTATGTTTGTTGTGCCTGCTAAGTGTTTACATCAAAGTTGGCGATATAAAACAAAATATAATTATTGCTACAACCCGCAACCAGAGTTGTTGAGTCGACCATGTCCACTAATGTATTTAATCGCCGCTGGGCGACAGTTCTGCTGGAAACGCTGACCCGGCATGGCGTATGCCATGTCTGCATCGCGCCCGGCTCTCGCTCGACGCCGCTCACGCTCGCGGCGGCGGAGCATCCGGCGCTAACCTGTCATACCCACTTCGATGAACGTGGGCTGGGGCATCTGGCGCTGGGACTGGCAAAGGCCTCCGGGCAGACGGTGGCGGTGATCGTGACGTCGGGAACGGCGGCGGCGAACCTGTATCCGGCGATCATTGAAGCCGGTCTGACCGGTGAAAAGCTGGTGGTGCTCACGGCCGACCGGCCGCCGGAGCTGATCGACTGCGGCGCGAATCAGGCCATTCGCCAACCCGGCATGTTCGCCTCTCATCCTACGCATACGCTGGCGCTGCCAAGGCCCACCCCGGATATTCCGGCGCGTTGGCTGGTATCCGCCGTTGACGATGTCGTCGGGCGGTTGACGCACGGCGCGCTGCATATCAACTGTCCTTTCGCCGAGCCGCTTTACGGCCCGGACGACCCGGAGGCCTACTCCATCTGGCTGCGGGCGTTGGGATCGTGGTGGCGTGAATCGTCGCCGTGGCTTCGGACGGAGGAATCTGCGCGGCATTGCGCCGAGCAGCCTGACTGGTCGATGTGGCGTCGTAAACGCGGCGTGGTCATCGTCGGTCATGTACCGGCCGAAAGCGGGGAGGCTATCGCCCGCTGGGCCGAGCAGCTGGGTTGGCCGTTGATCGGCGATGTGCTTTCCCAATCCGGTCAGCCCTTGCCTCATGCGGATCTGTGGCTGGCGCATCCGCAAGCCTATTGTTTGCAGCAGGCCGAGATGGTCGTCCAGCTCGGCGCCGGTTTGACCGGTAAGCGGCTCTTGCAGTGGCAGGCGGCCATTCAGCCGCAGGAATACTGGCTGGTAGACGCGTTGCCCGGTCGGCTGGACCCGGTTCATCATCGCGGACGTCGGCTGGTCGCGCCCATCGCCGACTGGCTGATCGCACATCCTCCTGAACCTAATGCGCCCCAACCGTGGGCCACCGACTTGCCCGCGTGCGTCGAACGCGTCGGCGCGCAGGTGGCCGCCCGACTGGCGGAAGGATTTGGCGAAGCGCAGCTGGCGCATCGGTTGCCTGCGCTGTTGCCGGAAGAGGGGCAGCTTTTTCTGGGCAACAGTCTGACGATCCGCTTGGTGGATGCATTGGCCCAGCTGCCCGCGGGCTATCCGGTGTACGCCAATCGCGGCGCCAGCGGCATCGACGGTCTGGTCTCCACGCTGGCGGGCGTGCAGCGCGCTACCGCACGTCCCATGCTGGCGGTGATTGGCGATTTGTCCGCGCTGTATGACGTCAATGCGCTGGCGCTTCTGCGTCATCCCCCTGCGTCCCTGGTACTGATCGTGGTGAATAACAACGGCGGCCAGATTTTCTCTTTATTGCCGACGCCCGAGCAGGCGCGGGAAACATTCTATTGTATGCCGCAGCAGGTGGAGTTCAGCCACGCTGCCGCCTTATTCGGCTTGCGCTACGCCCGGGCGACGAACTGGCGTGAGGTCGTCGACGCCGCATCCGACGGGTTTAAACAGACGGCGACGACACTGCTGGAGGTGTCGGTATCGCCGAAGGCGGGCGCGGAGTGCCTGCAACAGCTTCTGGCCGAGGTCGCCACATGGTGATGCACGCCCGCCGTGTTCAACAGGGTGAGCCGGGACAGCCGTGGCTGGTTTTGCTCCACGGTCTGCTGGGCAGCGGCGAAGACTGGCAACCCATCCTTCCTTTTCTCAACGATCGTCCCGTGTTGCTGGTCGATCTGCCGGGTCACGGCGACTCTCGCCATCAGTCCGCCGATAGCTTTGACGACGTCAGTCGCCAACTCACCGCGCTGTTGGCGGAGGAGGGCATCCATGACTACTGGCTGCTGGGCTATTCGCTGGGCGGCCGTATCGCCATGTTCCATGCCTGTCACGGCGAGACCCCGGGGCTACGTGGTTTGCTGGTGGAAGGCGGGCATCCCGGATTGGCGTCGGAGGACGAGCGCGAGGCGCGGGCGCTGCATGATGCCCGCTGGGCGCGCCGTTTTGCGGAGGAGCCGCTGGCACAGGTGCTGGCGGACTGGTATCGACAGCCGGTCTTCGCAAATCTCACCCGCGCGCAGCGGCAGGCGTTGGTGCAGCGGCGCAGTGACAACGACGGCGCTGCGGTGGCTAACATGCTGAATGCCACCTCATTATCTCGTCAGCCGAGCCTGACTGCCTCGTTGCAGCAGCTGTCGGTGCCGTTTGGCTATGTGTGCGGCGAGCGCGACATCAAGTTTCAGACGCTGGCGCGGCAGGCTGCTCTGCCGCTGCTGAGCGTGGCCGACTGCGGCCATAATGCCCATCAGGAGAATCCGTCCGGCTATGCGGCGCGGATCCGTTCATTGATTTCCCATCCCGTAAAGGAATAAACCCTATGCTGTATCCGAGTGAAGAACTGCTGTACGCCCCCACCGAATGGCACGACTGCAGCGGTGATTTTGTCGATATTCTCTACCACAAATCGGCTGACGGGATTGCTAAAATCACCATCAACCGCCCCCAGGTTCGTAATGCCTTTCGTCCGCTGACCGTCAAAGAGATGCTTCAGGCGCTGGACAACGCGCGCCACGACGACGGCATCGGCGTGATTATCCTGACCGGCGCGGGCGACAAGGCGTTCTGCTCCGGCGGAGACCAAAAAGTCCGCGGCGACTACGGCGGCTATCAGGACGACAGCGGCGTTCACCACCTGAACGTGCTCGACTTCCAGCGTCAAATCCGTACCTGCCCGAAACCGGTGGTAGCGATGGTGGCGGGTTATTCCATCGGCGGCGGCCACGTGCTGCATATGATGTGCGACCTCACCATCGCGGCGGAAAATGCCATCTTCGGTCAGACCGGTCCCCGTGTCGGCTCCTTCGACGGCGGCTGGGGCGCCTCCTACATGGCGCGCATCGTCGGTCAGAAAAAAGCGCGGGAAATCTGGTTCCTGTGCCGCCAGTACGACGCGCAGCAGGCGTTGGACATGGGACTGGTTAACACCGTCGTTCCACTGGCCGATCTGGAAAAAGAGACGGTGCGCTGGTGCCGCGAAATGCTACAGAACAGCCCGATGGCGCTGCGCTGCCTGAAGGCCGCGCTCAACGCCGACTGTGACGGTCAGGCGGGATTGCAGGAGCTGGCGGGCAACGCCACCATGCTGTTCTATATGACCGACGAAGGGCAGGAAGGGCGCAACGCCTTCAATGAAAAACGCCAGCCTGACTTCAGCAAATTCCGGCGGAATCCGTAATGCGTCGGGCGACGCTCTACCGTTACAGCGTACCGATGGATGCCGGCGTGGTGCTGCGCAACCAGCGGCTCAAAACCCGTGACGGGCTGATCGTGCAGTTATGCGACGGCGAACGGTGCGGTTGGGGCGAAATCGCTCCGCTGCCGCAGTTCAGTGTCGAAACGCTGGACGATGCCGAGACCGCCGTACGGGAGTCGTTGCTGCGCTGGCTGAACGGCGACGCGCTGGAAGAAACCGGCGTGCCATCGGTCGACTTCGGTTTGAGCTTCGCCGACGCGGAGCTTTCAGGAACGCTGCCACAGGACGCCGACTATCGCAAAGCGCCGCTGTGCAGCGGCGATCCGGACGAACTGTTCGCGATGCTGCAAGGGCTGCCGAATCCGGTAGCGAAAGTCAAAGTCGGGCTGTACGAAGCCGTGCGGGACGGCATGATCGTTAACCTGTTGCTGGATGCCTTGCCGCAGCTCTCCCTGCGTCTGGATGCAAACCGCAGCTGGACGCGGGCCAAAGCCGACGGTTTTGCGCGCTACGTCGATCCGGCCGTGCGATCCCGTATCGCCTTTCTGGAAGAGCCGTGTAAAACCCGCGAGGAATCGCGGGCCTTCGCGCGAGATACCGGCATCAATATCGCGTGGGACGAGAGTGTGCGTGAGCCGGACTTCCGCGTGGAAGCCGAACCGGGAGTCAGCGCTATTATCATCAAACCCTCGCTGACCGGCAGCCTGAATCGCTGTCGACAGTTAGTTCGTCTGGCGCATGAGGCGGGCCTGACGGCGGTGATCAGCTCCAGCATTGAATCCAGTCTTGGTTTGACCCAACTGGCGCGATTGGCGCACTGGCTCACGCCAGAGGTCATCCCCGGTTTGGATACGCTGGATCTGATGCAGGCGCAGGTGTTGCGGCCTTGGCCGGACAGCCCATTGCCGCGGCTCAACGTTGAACAGTTGGACGAACTATGGCGGTCGTAGCCGACTGGCCGTGGCGGCACTGGGCGCGACATCAGCCCGACGCGACGGCGCTGATCCGTGATGATGAAGACTGGAACTGGCGCAAGTTGGCCGCTGAGGTTGAACAGCGTTCTGCGGCGTTCGTCCGTCAGGGCGTCACCGAGGGAAGCGGAGTAGCTCTGCGTGGGCGTAATAGCAGCGAAATGTTGTTAAGCTACCTGGCGCTATTGCAGTGCGGCGCGCGCTTGCTGCCGCTCAATCCGCAACTGCCCGCCACGCAGACGGACGTGTTGCTGCCCTCGCTGGATATCCGCTTTGGTCTGTGTTTCAGCGAGACGCCTTGGCCTGATGCGATCGTCCCTCTCTCCGCCGGGAACGACGAAGCCGTAGATCCTCAACCGCGCACCGCATGGGATCCGGAGCGGCTAGCGACGATGACGCTGACCTCCGGTTCTAGCGGCCTGCCGAAGGCGGCGGTGCATTCGTTTGCTGCGCATCTGGCGAGCGCAGAGGGCGTACGCGGGCTGATGCCCTATTCGATGGGCGACAGCTGGCTGCTCTCCTTACCGCTATTTCACGTCTCCGGGCAAGGGATTGTCTGGCGTTGGCTGGCGGCGGGAGCCAGTTTGGTAGTGCGGCCGGATCGTCCTTTGGATGTGGCGCTGCGGGGCTGTACGCATGCCTCGCTGGTGCCAACGCAGCTATGGCGTCTGCTGGCGCAGGGCGACGTGCCGACATCGCTGACCTCGGTGCTGCTGGGCGGCGCGATGATCCCGTTGACGCTGACGCAACAGGCCGAAGCCATCGGCATTCGTTGCTGGTGCGGTTACGGGCTGACGGAGTTGGCTTCCACCGTGTGCGCCAAACGCGCCGACGGGCGTCCCGGCGTCGGTATGCCGCTCGCCGGACGTCAGATTCAAGCCGTGGACGAGGAAATTTGGCTGCGAGGCAGCAGTCTGGCGTCCGGCTATTGGCGCGATGGCGCGCTACACCCTTTGGCCGACGAGCAGGGCTGGTTCCATACCCGCGATCGCGGCTGCTGGGATGGCAGCGAGTGGCGCATAATGGGACGGTTGGATAATCAGTTCTTCAGCGGCGGGGAAGGCGTTCAACCGGAGGACGTGGAAGCGGTGCTATTGCAGCATCCGGAAGTTGAATTCGCCTGCGTCGTGCCGGTGGATGATGTGGAATTCGGGCAGCGCCCGGTTGCGGTGGTAGAGACCGCGGGGGAGTGCGATCTGACGATGCTTCGCGACTGGCTCGCTCCACAGCTGGCGGGATATCAGCGCCCCGTGGCGTTCTATTCTCTGCCCGGGACACTGAAAAACGGCGGGATAAAAATTTCCCGTCAGCAGGTCGCGGCCTGGGTGCGGCAGCGGCACGACTGACGAACCCGCGGGCGGCGTGTCCGTGAAAGACTCACGCCGTCCGCGGGTGGGAAATTAACGGCCCAGCGCTTTGGCGACGCCCGCGCCGTAGGCCGGATCAACCAGGTTGAACAGCGCGATCTGACGGTCCTGAATGAACTCCGGCACCTGGGACAGCTCGCCGGCGATACGCTGGAACATCCGCTGATGTTCTTCTTCGCTCAACAGTTGGAACAGTGCGCGTGGCTGGCTGAAGTAATCGTCGTCTTCGCGGTGGTTCCAGTGATCGGCCGCGCCTTCCAGCGACAGCGGCGGTTCGCTGAAGTCAGGCTGTTCCTGGAATACGTTGAAGCTGTTCGGTTCATACGTGGCGCCGTTGCCGCTGTTGCCGTCCACGCGCATCGCACCGTCACGGTGATAGCTATGGAACGGGCAGCGCGGTTTGTTGACCGGGATCTGGTGGTGGTTGACACCCAGACGGTAACGTTCGGCATCGCCGTAGGAGAACAGACGACCCTGCAACATTCTGTCCGGAGAGAAGCTCACGCCAGGCACTACGTTCGCCGGGCTGAAAGCGGACTGCTCCACTTCGGCGAAGTAGTTTTCCGGGTTGCGGTTCAGTTCGAAATAACCGACATCGATCAGCGGATAGTCGCCGTGCGGCCAGACTTTGGTCAGATCGAACGGGTTATACGGCACCTGAGACGCTTCCGCTTCCGGCATGATCTGCACTTGCAGATTCCAGCGCGGGAAGTCGCCGCGGTCGATGGCGTCGAACAAATCGCGTTGGGAGCTTTCACGGTCTTTCCCGATCAGCTGTTCCGCTTCGTCGTCCATCAGGTTTTCGATGCCCTGCTGGCAACGGAAGTGGAATTTCACCCAGAAACGTTCGTTATCGGCGTTGATAAAGCTGTAGGTATGGCTACCGAAACCGTGGATGTGGCGATAGGATTTCGGCAGGCCGCGGTCGCTGAAGTCGATAGTCAGCTGGTGCAGCGCTTCCGGCAACTGGGAGAAGAAGTCCCATTTGTAGACCGGGTTACGCAGGTTAGTACGCGGATCGCGTTTTACCACGTGGTTCAGGTCCGGGAATTTCAGCGGGTCGCGCAGGTAGAAGACCGGCGTGTTGTTGCCGACCAGATCCCAGTTTCCTTCTTCGGTGTAGAATTTCATGGCGAAACCACGAATATCGCGCTCAGCGTCGGCGCCGCCACGTTCACCGGCGACGGTGGAGAAACGCAGGAACATGTCTGTCTGCTTGCCAACTTCGGAGAAGATTTTAGCGCGGGTATAGCGGGTGATATCGTGGGTAACGGTGAAAGTACCGTAAGCGCCGGAGCCTTTGGCGTGCATGCGTCGCTCAGGGATCACTTCACGGTCAAAATGGGCCAGCTTTTCCAGGAACCAAACGTCCTGCAGCAGCATCGGGCCTCGGGGGCCTGCGGTCATTACGTTGTTATTGCTGACGACCGGCGCGCCGGAGGCCGTGGTCAGCTTTTGTTTTTCATTGCTCATGTTTACTTCCTTACGGTTTGACTCGACTGCTAAGAACTATCAGTCAGAGCCGTTAATTAGGCAAATCGGCGACGCTTATCATTGATATCGCCAGCGCTGAAAAATGCGAATTTGTCGCATTTCGTCAGGCGAAACCCGCATTTTTAGCCTTATTCTGGCTCCCAGCGCAGTAAACATCACGTAGAATCATTGCGTTTTGTAACGTCTATATTGACTTTGTAGCCGGCGACCGGCACGAATTGATATCACTCACCCCTGATTTAAGGACGATAACGATGAAAAAATTGATGACTGCCTGCCTCGGCGGACTTTTGCTGGCCTCGGCAGGCGCTCAGGCTATCGGCATTTCGGCGGAAGCGGGGAAGGACTATGTGAGCGGCGGCGCCAGCATCGGCTTGCCCTTCCCGGGTTTGTCCGCCAATGCGGGCTGGGGTCATGATAATGACAACAACAACGATGCCTACACTCTTGGGGTGGACTACGGCTTCAGCCTGGGCCGAGCCGCGGTCAAAGCGGGCGTCAAAGGCGTTTATCTGCAACCCGACCACGGCGATGACGGCTACGGCTTGGCGGTGGGCGGCGGCGTGCAGTTCCCGCTGACCTCGTCTCTCTCGCTGTTCGGGGAAGGCTACTACTCGCCGGAGGCGTTCACCAGCCATCTGGATCACTACGTTGAAGCGAAAGGCGGAGTCCGTTGGCAGCCGCTGCGTCCGCTTTCCGTGGACGTGGGCTATCGCTACATCACGATGGGATCGTCCAACGACGATCGCAGAATTGCCGACGGCGTCTACCTCGGCGCGGGTCTGAGTTTCTAATACCTGCCACAGGGCGCGGTTTTCCGCGCCTTCTTATCTGAATCATCAATCCCACGTTTACCCACAGCGTCATTCCTTTATTATCTCAGTATCATAAATTGTGATGACCTCGTGCCGACAGGAGCTGGACCGCAGGTTGCCGGTCGGCGACGTCCTGTTATTACCGCCTGCCAGATAAGGTGCGCTGGCGCCAGACAGACGAAGGCCCGACGAGTCACGAATGGAGAAAGTAAACATGCTTAGGGTTGAGATGCTTTGCACCGGCGATGAGGTGCTGCACGGCCAGATCGTCGATACCAATGCAGCCTGGTTGGCGGATTACCTGTTTCAGCAAGGCGCGCCGATGACCAGCCGCATGACGGTCGGCGATGAATTGGATGCGTTGGTGACGGCGTTGACCGAACGTAGTCATGTCGCGGATGTGTTGATCGTCAACGGCGGACTGGGGCCGACCAGCGACGATCTAAGTTCGCTGGCCGCGGCGACGGCGGCAGGAGTATCGCTGGTAGAGCACTCGGCATGGTTGGCGAAGATGACGGCTTACTTCGCCGATCGCGGGCGTCCCATGTCGGCGTTGAATCGCAAGCAGGCGCTGATCCCGGACGGTGCGGAACTGCTCGACAACCCGGTCGGCACCGCCTGCGGCTTTGCACTGAAGCTGAACCGCTGCCTGTTATTTTTCACGCCCGGCGTGCCGTCTGAGTTCAAAGTGATGGTCGATCAGCAGATTATGCCGCGTTTACGTCAGCGTTTTTCGCTCGGTGAAGCGCCGCTCTGTCTGCGCCTGACCACCTTCGGGCGTGGTGAAAGCGATTTGGCGAGCGCGCTGGCGGCGCTCACTCTGCCGCCGGCCGTGGTGCTGGGTTACCGTTGCGCCGTGCCTATCGTCGAAATCAAATTGACCGGCCCTGCATCGCAGCAGGATGCCATGCAGGCGTTGTGGCGACAGGTGAAGGAGATTGTCGATGACAGTACGGTGTTTGAGGGGACCGCGGGTCTGCCTGCGCAACTGGCGCAGACGCTGTCTGAGCGTCAACTGCGATTGGCGATAGGCGAAGCGTTTACCGCCGGGTTGCTGCACTGGCAGCTACGCGGCGCGGATGTGCCGTTGGCCGGCGGGGAGCTGTTGACGGCCTCCGACAAGACATCCAGTCCATTAACAACGGTGTCGCATCAGGCGCGTGAGCTGGCGCAGCGAGTCTCGGCGCAGGTGGCTCTGGTGGTGGGTGAGCTGAACGACGGCCGTTTGTCTCTGGCGCTGCATACGCCTTCGCAAACGCTGGCTCAGACCGTGCAGTTCAATGCGGCACGTTACGCGTTATCGACGCAGCAGGAAATTGTCGCGATGGCGGCGATGAATATGTTGCGGCGTTGGTTGAGCGGCGTCTCGCCCTACGGGGGTAACGGCTGGATTGAAACGGTGGAAACCTGCTAGGGGATAACACGAGAATGACGACGGGCCGGGGCGGCCCGTCGAAACGTGCGGTAATCAGTACAGCAGCGCGTAAAGCTGGCGACGATAGCGCGCGGCCAGCGCATCACCGGTGCCCAGCGCCGACATGATGTCCATCATCGTTTTGCGCGCGCTGCCGTTGGCGGCCGCCAGATCCTTTTTCAGCATGCCGATCAGCAATTCCAACGCCTCTTCGTTTCGGCCGACCTGATGCAGTTGCAGGCTCAGTTTCACGGCCAGCTCCGCATTGTCCGGATCCGCGTCCAGCTCCTGCTGCAGCTGTTTGATTTCCGGGGTATCGGCGGCCTGTTTCAGCAGTTCAATCTGCGCGATCAGACCGTGGTAACGGGTGTCCTGATCCTGAATCGGAATGGTGCTCAGCACGGCTTCGGCGTCTTCCGCACGATTCAGCTCGATTTGCACTTCCGCCAGCAACAGAGCGATGTCGCTGCGTTTGCTATCTAACTGCCAGGCATCTTTCAACAGCGGCAGGGCGTCTTGCAGTTGGCCGTCCTGAATCAAACGCTCGGCTTCTGCCGTTTTGAGATCTTCCTCTTTGGGCAGAACGCGTTGCAGCAGTTCGCGGATCGCTTCTTCCGGCTGAGGCCCCTGGAAACCGTCCAACGGCTGACCGTCTTTGAACAGATAGACGGTAGGGATCGCGCGCAGGCCGAATTGCGCGGCGACGCGTTGTTCTGCATCGCAGTCCACTTTCGCCAGCAAGAATTGCCCTGCGTATTCGGCGGCCAGTCGGTCCAGTACCGGGCTGAGCTCCTGACAGTGCGGGCTGCGTTCCGACCAGAAGTAAATCAGCACCGGAGCGGTCATCGACTGTTCCAGCACCTGCTGCAGATTCGTTTCGTTAATATCAATCACGTTGGCGTGTTGTTCTAGCATGGGATTCTCTCTTATCCGTTTCAGCGAGTTATGGGGGCAAATTCCCTCTGCTTCAACCCCTGTCAGGAGCGAGTGCGTAATAAGCCGTCGAGCGCGCGTCCGGGAAGCAGGCGGCGAAGGATCGACAGCGCATAGGTCATCAAGGTGACCGGATAGCGTAATTTGGGGCGCGGACTCTCCAGAGCATGGCGCAGTTTGGGCAATATCGCCTCTGGCGTCAGGGTGAATCGCTTGGCGATGCCGGGATTCGTGACGGGGCGATCGTGCTGCGTTTGGTTCACGTTGGCGGAGAACTGCGTGCTAATCGGCCCCGGCTCTATCAACGACACGTGGATTCCGCTGCCGTGCAGCTCCATACGCAGCGCGTCTGACCAGGCCTCGAGCGCATACTTGCTGGCGGCATAGGCGCCGCGTCCCGGCGTGACCACCAGCCCCATGACGGAACTGGTCTGAATGATACGCCCTTCGCCGTGCGCGAGCATGGCGGGCAGCAGTCGCTGCGTCAGTTGATGGGTGCCGAACAGATTGCTGGAAAATTGTTGTTCCAGTTGCTGACGGGAGATCGTGTTCAACGGACCGTAAACGCCGTAACCGGCGTTGTTGAACAGACCGAACAACCGGTTGCCGGTCAGCGAAATAACGCGATCGGCGGCGCGATCCACACTGTCGCTGTCGTCCAGATCCAGCTCGATGCCTTCCAGCCCCAGCGCGTTCATTCTTTCCACATCTTCCGCACGTCGGCAGGCGGCCAAAACCCGGTAGCCGCGTTGCTTAAGATCCTGTGCGGCGATCAGGCCGATACCGCTGGAACAGCCGGTGATTAAAATCGCTTTTTGCATAACTTTACCTAACTATAAAGCCCTGAATATCAAGAGTCGTGGTTAACTAGAGGGCCGAGTTTTTGCGCCATCCAGTCGGCGATAAACGGCTGGGCGTCGCGGTTCGGATGGATGCCGTCATCCTGCATCCACTCGGGTTTGAGATAGACCTGCTCCATGAAAAACGGCAGCAGCGGAATGGCGAACTGCGTGGCGAGTTTCGGATACACGGCCGCAAAGGTCTCAGTATAACGCCGGCCATAGTTGGTCGGCAGTCGGATCTGCATCAGCAGCGGCTGCGCGCCGGCCTCTTTGACCTGAGAGATGATTTTTGTCAGATCCTGTTCCAGACTGGACGGAGGGAAACCGCGCAGGCCATCGTTGCCGCCCAGTTCGATCAGCACCCAACGCGGGCGGTGCTGTTGCAGTAAAGCCGGAACACGGGACAGCCCCTGCGCGGCGGTATCGCCGCTGATACTGGCGTTGACGACGTTCACGCCGCCGGGGGCTGACTGCCAGCGGCTATTCAGCAAGGCAGGCCAGGCCTGCGTCGCCGACATACGATAGCCCGCGCTCAGACTGTCGCCCAGCACCAGCAGCGTATCCGCCGCGATAGCACGTAAACTTACTATTCCCAGCAGTAAAAGGACCAGAAAATGCCAGCGGAAAACATTCTTGAAGTTCATCATCTTAGTAAACACGTTGGTCAAGGGGAACACGAGCTGTCCATCCTTACCGGAGTTGAGCTGGTTGTCAAACCTGCTCAGACCCTGGCATTAATCGGCGAGTCGGGGTCGGGCAAGTCGACGTTGTTGGGGATCTTGGCCGGACTGGACGACGGCAGCAGCGGGGAGGTTGCGCTGTTGGGCGAGCCGCTCAACCGATTGGATGAAGAAGGGCGTGCGGCGCTGCGGGCGCGCGACGTCGGCTTTGTGTTTCAATCCTTTATGCTGGTGCCGACGCTAAACGCGTTGGAAAACGTACAGTTACCTGCGCTGCTGCGGGGGGAAAGCGACCGCGACAGCCGCCAACAGGCCGAACAATTACTGCAGCAGCTCGGACTGGGAGCGCGTCTCCAGCATCTGCCTGCTCAGCTGTCCGGCGGCGAACAGCAGCGCGTGGCGCTGGCGCGCGCGTTCAGCGGTCGCCCTAAAGTATTGTTTGCCGATGAGCCGACCGGCAATCTCGATCGCCAGACCGGCGAACGTATCGTGGACCTTCTGTTCGCGATGAACCGCGACCACGCCACCACCTTGATTCTGGTTACCCATGACGAACAGCTGGCCGCGCGCTGCGAGCGGCGTTTGCGTCTGCGTGACGGCAAACTGTGGGAGGAGTCATGATCTGGCGTTGGTTTTGGCGTGAATGGCGTTCCCCTTCGCTACTGATCGTCTGGCTGGCGCTGACGCTGGCCGTGGCCTGCGTGCTGGCGCTCGGCACCATCAGCGATCGCATGGAGCAGGGACTCAGCCAGCAGAGTCGCGACTTTCTGGCGGGCGATCGGGTTTTGCGGGCCTCGCGGCCAGTAGATGAAGCGGTGCTGCAACGGGCGGCGCAAGACGGCCTCACCGTCAGCCGACAAGTGTCGTTTATGACGATGACCTACGCCGGAGAAAATGCGCAGCTGGCGCAGGTGAAAGCCACCGACGATCGCTATCCGCTGTATGGGAATTTACAGACCCGGCCTGCGCAGCTGCGCGCCGCGCCCGGCACGGTTCTGGTCGCCCCGCGGCTGCTGGCGCTGTTGGGGGCGCGAGTCGGAGACCCACTCGATATCGGCGATACCACGCTGCGCATCGCAGGCGAGCTGATTCAGGAGCCGGACAACGGCTTCAATCCCTTCGAAACCGCGCCGCGTGTGCTGATGAACATGGCCGATGTCGCCAGTACCGGCGCGATTCAGCCCGGCGGCCGCATTACCTGGCGCTACATGTTTGCGGGAGAGCCTCAGGCCATCGCGCAGTACGGCGACTGGATTAAGCCTCAACTGAAAGCCGATCAGCGCTGGTACGGCATGGAAGATTCGCCGGGCGCGTTAAGCAAATCTCTCCAACGCTCACAGCAGTTCCTGCTGCTGTCCGCGTTGTTGACGCTGTTGTTAGCCATCGCCGCAGTCACCGTGGCGATGAGTCATTACTGCCGCACGCGTTACGATCTGGTCGCCGTGCTGAAAACGTTAGGCGCCGGTCGTGGCGCGCTGCGACGTCTGATTGTCGGTCAGTGGCTGTCGGTGCTGGCGCTGGCGGCCGTGAGCGGAAGTGTGCTGGGGCTGGGCTTCGAGGCGGTATTAATGCGAGCGTTGGCCCCCGTCCTGCCCGCTACGCTGCCGCCCGCCGGACTCTGGCCCTGGGCATGGGCGCTCGGTACGCTGGTGTTGATTTCGCTGTTGGTCGGTCTTCGTCCGTATCGCCTTCTGCTGGCGACCCAGCCGTTGCGCGTGTTGCGACGGGATGTGACGGCTAACGTCTGGCCGCTGCGCTACTACCTGCCCGCCGTCGCGGTGGTCGTAATTGGTCTGTTGTTCGTGCTGTCCGGCGGCGGTTCGCTGTTGTGGTCGCTACTCGGGGGATGGTGGTATTGGCGCTGCTGTTGGGGACGATTGGCTGGGGCAGCCTACTGGTACTGCGACGTCTCACGTTAAAACGGTTATCCCTGCGTCTTGCGATTAACCGACTCCTGCGTCAGCCGTGGTCAACCATCGGCCAACTGGCGGCGTTTGCGCTCTCGTTTATGCTGCTGGCGCTGTTGCTGCTGTTACGCGGCGACTTACTGGATCGCTGGCAGCAGCAGTTGCCATCGGACAGTCCGAACTATTTCGTGCTGAATATCACCGGCGATCAGATCCCTGCGGTGAAAGATTTTATGATCCAACATCAAGTGCAGCCGGCTCTCTTTTATCCGATCGTCCGGGCGCGACTGACGGAGATCAACGGGCGCGTTGCCACTGAGCTGATCCCTGAAGATGCGCCTGGCGGCGGAACGGTAAACCGCGAGCTGAATCTGACCTGGCTGCCGGATCTGCCGCAGCATAATGTGTTGTTGTCCGGACAGTGGCCACCGAAGCAGGGCGAGGTGTCGATAGAGCAGGGCGTGGCGGAACGTCTCGGGGTATCTCTGGGCGACATGCTGACCTTTACCGGCGACACGCAGCCGTTCAGCGCCAAAATCACCAGCTTCCGTCAGGTGGACTGGGAGAGCCTGCGGCCTAACTTCTTCTTTATCTTCCCGCCGGGGGCGCTGGAGCATCAGCCGCAGTCGTGGCTGACCAGCTTCCGACACGTCGGACAGGACACTGTGATCACCCAGCTTAACCGGCAGTTTCCGACGCTAAGCGTGCTGGATATCGGCACGATCCTCAAGCAGGTCGGGCAGGTATTGCAACAGGTCAGTCGCGCGCTGGAAGTGATGGTGGTGTTGGTCATCTTCTGTGGCGTATTGCTGTTGCTGGCGCAAATTCAGGTCGGGATGGGGCAGCGTCGTCAGGAGTTGATGGTTTACCGGACGCTGGGTGCCAGCAAAAGGCTGCTGCGCACCACGCTGTGGTGCGAGTTTGCCGTGATGGGGCTTGCCGCCGGACTGGCGGCGGCGCTTGGCGCGGAAGCGGCGCTGTGGATGCTGCAACGCAAAGTGTTCGATTTCCCGTGGGAGCCTAACTGGCTGTTATGGATCGGTCTGCCCCCGCTGAGTGCCCTGCTGCTGTCCCTGTGCGGAGGGTGGTTAGGATTGCGTTTGCTGCGCGGAAGGGCGTTGTTCCGGCGCTACGAGGCTTAACGGCCTTAAGCCGTCATAAAGCGCGCGAAAAGGCGCAGATAGCAGATAAAAGAAAGCCCGAGCGTAGCGGTTTGAACCGGGGCGCTCGGGCTTTGCTGATATTGTGCTTGAATATTCACCATCTGGTGGGCAGTAGAGGGTGGTGATGGGAACAACGAGCGAGATCGTTCAATTGGCTCGCCGTCAGCCGTTATCCAGCCTTGATGAGTGATGAGGAGGGCGCTATTTTCTTCTACGTGCGCTTGTTGTTCCAAATAACGATACCCGTCCTTCAGAATACACCGGTATGGATAATAGGATGGTGGAAACGACCCCTTTATCGAGGAAAACGGTGTGCCCATTCCAGAATATTTTTTAGCCAATCCTTATGTGGTTTTATCTATTTCCCTTAACTCATGATGAATGAGTACCATAGCCCCGATTTATGCCGAACGATGCAGCAGTAAGATAACATTTTGATCATCAGATGGCTTCGAGTCTTACCGCTCTTGAAACCATCGTACAAAATTCGCACTATCCATTGGGTACGAATACAAATATCCCTGCATAAAATCCACGCCGGATGCTTTTAAATAATTTTCCTGACATTTTGTTTCCACGCCTTCGGCGGTGATTTTGAGATTTAATTCCTGTGCCAGTTTGATAATCATATTCAATACAGGAGCTCTGCTCTCTGATGTTTTTATGGCATCAATAAAGCTTTTGTCTATTTTAAGATGATCTAGCGGGAGCGTTTCCAAATAAGACAGTGAACAATATCCTGTGCCAAAATCATCAATGGCAATAATAACCCCGATTTTACGTAAATAGGTCAATACCTGCTTTGTTTGTTCATCATTCTTGATAATATTTCTTTCCGTAATTTCTATGACGAGCTTTATTCCACGGAGTCTCAATATCTTACGCAGGCTCAAAATATCATTAACAAAGTCCGGGGACTCTAAGTGTGCAGAGGAGATATTAATGCCAAGATGGAATTCGTTAGTGATTTTCCAACTATCGGTGTCCTTTAATACTTTCTCGAAAAGATGATGTGTTAAGGGGATGATCAAATCTTCATCCTCAGCCGCAGCAATAAAAATGTCAGGCGATATCCATTTGCCATCCGGCCGCCGCCAGCGCAGTAGTGCTTCAGCCCCCATACACATGCCCGTCGCAACATCTTGAATAGGTTGATAGCAAATATAAAATTCGTTGTCGTTTATTCCCTGCATTATCTTCTCAGGCAAGCTGGCTTTCCTGCGCTTCCGATGTTGGATCAGAACAACAAATAAAACCGCCAAAAGGACGCACAGGGGTAATAAAAATATAAAATCCCTGAGCCAGTATTTGAGTATGGCATACAACGGTGTTTGAACGGGAATCATCATTTATCCATTATTCTATGTCATATAACACCGGTGCCATCAGAACGTGCCATTTTTATTTATCCATCATGACCGGTTAAATATGGCGGTGTCTTCTGACATCGAGCGCGTGAAGGATATTAATGAGAGGCTGCCCGTTATCATTAGGCAGCCCTCTCACTAGGCGACGGTGCTGAAAATAGCCGGGCACCGCTGACTGTTTTTATTTTTAATGTCGTGACCACGATAAAAAATGCATGAAGTTTAGATGTCGACGCCGGTGAGCACTGAGCGTTTGATCTCCCTATCTCTTTAAACGGATAAGCGTTTAACGCCATGTTATGCAGCGGGATTTTAGGTTTATCACTTCACCTGATATGCGCAATCCGGCCGTTGAAGCTTTCACCGTGTTGGGCTGACGTTATGTCCCTTTTTAGTCAGCGGCAACTTTGTGACAGGCTGACCTGTTTCTGTCATTCGCGATTATTCGTAATCCACGGTAAAAGTCACGGTGGTATCTACGCTTCCCGCAGTCACCGTGCTGGCAGTCTGGTAAAGCCGGGCTTTGAAATCGTAATCCGTGGCTGAGGTCGAGGTTGGCTTACCTAGGGAAAGCACAGTATCCGGCGTGATGACGGTATCACCATAGAGCAGTTGAACGCCCACGCCCGTCGCCGTGCCGCTGTCGTTGGAAAAAACGGCGCTTACGTTACTGTCTGGTGTTCCTGAAAAGGTGATTGATGGCTTCAACGTTGACGCAGAACACGTCATGTTTATGCTGAAATCCGTCGTTTGAGCGGTCGTGCCGACTTCCGTCAGATTTTTGGTGTATGCCGTTCCCAGATCAACTGACGTGTCGTAAGTATTCACCTCGCAGGACGTCGCGGTGACGGTTGTTGTGCCACTGAACGACACGGCCCAGTCAACTTCATCAAAGTGCATGTTGGCAATTATCGCGCTGAGATCAAACTCCCCAGAGGCAACATCATTAGACGTCACAATCAATTCAAGGTAGGCGTCTTGCTCTGCCGGGGTTGTACTCCCGGTTAATGTCACTGTATCACTGTTGTCAGGCCAGTAGATGGTGAGCGTTTTGGGCTGATTTGTCCGGAATACACCTTTGACACGAAACCCAAGTCCGGCAATGCCTGTCTCGTAGACGTTGTTACCGTAGGAAGACCGTGTTGGGGATTCGCCCGCCCACTGGGTTGTAAAGGTATAGTCGCCTGTATCTGACGAAGTCATTGAGGTTGTCGCAGCCTCAGAGGTATAGACGACTTTTCCTACGGCCGTATTAGCGGGGAGTGTAAGTGAAGATGGCAGCGCAATTGTACTACTCGATGGTGAGAACTCGTTGGTTGACGTCGCTGTTGCATTGAATCCTGTTAATAAGAAAACTAAAAACAATATGCTTCTTAGATAATTACAGTGTGAATTTCTGGTGCGTTTGCTCATTTTCATGCTCTCATCCTCTGCATTCCAGCGTTGCCATCACTATCCCGTTTCTCGTCACAGCCCGGTCCGCCCTAAAAGGTGCCTGACACTCCCGGCCGCCGGGTAGAGTGGCTTTGATTACGCTATTCGCTGCAACCCCCGTCAGCCACACCTGTCCCTGCTCGTTGGACATTCCAGCGGCTTCGCCCGCCGAGACCGGCGCGCCCAGCGGTAGTGTTTTCCCGTTATGCGTCAGCGTCAAAAACACCCGGAAGCCCACGTGGGTACGGTAATCCGCCAGTACCAGCGCTTCTTTCTGCGGTATCTTACGCAGCATCGGATCCGTGACATCCACGTCATCCGGCAGCGTGGACGTGTCCAGATTGACGTTGTTTTCCCGGTAAGCCGTCAACGAAGGCACCACGGCATAGCCCCGCCAGTCCGTGACCAGTCCGGTCCGATTCCTGACCTTCACGCCATCCGCGGCCGGTGCTCTGACCAGCGCGTAGCCGGCTCCTTCTGACAACTGCTGCGACAGAGTCATACCATACGGATGCGCCACCAATGAACCACGTAGACTCCAGTTAACGGTTTCTCTCTGGCCGTAGTAGTTCGCATATCCGAGCCCCGCGGTGGCCCGACCGCCCCGGTAGGTGCCGGTCAGTGCCGTGCTGTTCGTGGTTGTGCCGGAATTGTTATGTGCTTTCGCCTGAGAGACAGACCAAGACAGGTTGTTTGCAGTGAGCGCCGTGCCCGACAGCGTGGACGTCAGACTGTTGGTTCCCTGATCGGACCGCGACCAGCTGTTGCTCATCCGGAGATTGCTGCCCGGCGACGACAGCCATTTGCCGAGCGGCAGGCTGACGCTGACGGAGGTGATGTTGTCGGTTTTATCCGTCTGCCAAACCTTGCTTTGACTCTGGTTCAGACTGACCGATATTCCGTTAAAAGCTTTGCTCCAGCTCCCGGTCATGGAGCGCGTTTTTGAGTTACTGCGGTTCCAGTATTCCGACTGGTAGGCGGAGAGGGAGATCGCTCCCAGCCATCCAATGTTCTGACTCAGGGTGATCTGCGCCTTGCTTTTCAGACTGTAGCGAGAAGCCAGGCTGCTGCTGTAGTAGTAGTTGCTGGCTTCATCGAAGCTGTAGAAACCGTCTGTGGCGTAGCGATAACCCGCCAGCGTCATTGAGGTGCGAGTGATATCAAAAAGCTTGCTGTATTTTGTCTGAATGGATTGCCCACTGTGAGTGGTGCCGTCGCTGAACGTCGACTGGGCATGGGTGATATCCAGCGACACGGCCCCCAGTTCCCCCATGCTTTGGCCGACGCCGATCATACCTGAATGGTAATGTTCAGCGGCAATGAGCCCCCCGTAGACCGAAGTATTGTTCAGCAGGCCGTAGAGGATTTCAGTTTGTGCGAACCGCTGACCGAGGGCGTTGCTACTGTCCTTATAATAGCGGGTGCCATATTCCCCGGCGGTAACAGAGTATTTCATGACGCCTTTGCGAACCGAAATGGGCGGCGAAGCGAAAGCCTGTGTGAAAATGCGCACCGTACCGTCCTCTTCCCTGACGGTAATGTTGAGATCGCCCGAGGTAGACGTCGCGTACAGATCGTTGATGATAAAGGCACCGGGCGACACAAAAGTCTGATAGAGCAGGTTGCCATTCTGGCGTACTTCAACTGTGGCATTGGTCATCGCCACTCCCCGAATTTCCGGGGCATACCCCCGCAGACTGTCCGGTTGCATTTCATCCTGAGTGGACAGGCTGGCCCCACGAAAACTAAAACTGTCAAAAACCAGGCTGGGACTGGTGGCTTCGCCGGCGACCAGGCGGGCACGCAACGAGCGAATATCTCGTTCAACCCAGGTTTGCGTGCTGCTCCAGCGAGTACGGCCCTGACTGGAGCGGGTATAGTAGCTGTCATTGCGTAACCGCCACTCACCCAGATTGGCTCCGTTGCGCAGGCTAATGTACTGCGTGCTGGTTTGTTTGCCGTTCTTGTGATTTTGCACTTCGGAGCCGGAGGCACTGTAAGAGGAAAACAGCATGGGAATGCCGCTGTCCCATTGTTCGGGGGGAATATCGCCCCGGGCACGGTTGTCCAATGCCGCCTGAGGAATACTCAGGTCCAGTATCCGTCGATCAAAATCGAAGTCGCTGTCTGCACCGCGGATGTAGTCTCCCGGTTTGATGATCGGGGCGTTTGGGGCTATGGCGACAAGCGCGGGGAACACTTGCACTTTTACGCCCAGCTCATGAAGCAGCGTCGGCGTGAGCTGTGGGCACAGGCGGTTGCCGTCACACACAACAAAACGCAGGAGATGTTCACCGGCGCGGGTTTTATTTACGCGGACCTGCACCTTGTACTCGCCGGGCATTTGAATGTCAGTGCGCGACAGCAGTGAAAGGTCGGTTTGCGCTTTTTGACTTTCATCCAGATGCAGGGCATTAACGTTGAAGTACATTTCCGCCTGCACAGACAAAGCACTGGCCGCATACCCACAGAGCACCAAAACCTTTAACCGAGGCCATGTGTGGTGGCGGACTTTACATGACAAGACTGGCGTCATACTCAGAATTTTCATTAGAAACGAATCCCTCGCGATACCGTCATTCCACCGAAGTCATTGATAGTGCTGAAATTGACACTGCTTATCGGTCGGTCGTTCACCGGCACAATCTTCGACGCCTTGGGCATGATGGTGCCGGGCCGGTCGATCTTTCTACCGTTGACTGACATGCCCGTCAGCGTCACCACGTAAGGCGTGGGATTGTCGAACGAAATCCCCCCGGCTACCGGCGTGACTTTCAGCTTCTGTACGGCCAGTTCGGCGTCTTTGGCAGAAAGCCCTTTTGGCCGGTAGATCAGCTTGATGATGTTTTGCGTAGCGATAGTCAGGCGTTTCGGGTCGGCTTTTTTCTCCACGGCAGGGATGGCGCGTACATTGAGCAGGTACACGCTTTCCCGGTCTTGCGGCAGGGACGGCAAGGAGGTGTAAACGACGCGAATGGCGCTGTCGCCATTCAGCCCTTGTTTGAACAGGGGAGGCGTAGCGATGAACGGAATATTTTTGGTCTTACGTTGTAGGTCGGAGACCCATACCTGAACGAGATACGGGGTGCTTTTCCCTGCGTTGCTCAGGGAGAGACTGGCCTCTTTTTGGGTCGCATCGTAGACCAGACGGGTTCCCCCTAGAGTTAATCCATCGGCATGGCTGGTAATCGATGCAAATAGCAGGCACGCGCCCGCCATATGTCGGCTAGATAGCTTCATGTGACAACCTTATAAAAAAATAATCAAAAACAGATCGGGCTGGCCTGAAGGCCAGCCCTGCAACATCAGGAATCGCTGTAGTTGATGGTAAAGGTCACATCGGTATCGACGTTGCCGCTATAAGCCGTGGAGCCGGTGTAGTCGACCAGATAAGCATTGAAGTTACCTGTTGCTGAGGTGACTTCGGTTGACGTTAAGGCATTGAACCCGGTGTTGGCTGCGGCTGTGCCGGAGGTGTAGTAGGTGCCGGTACTGTCGGCATCTTCGATGCGGATACCCAAGCCGCTGATATCGGTGTCGAACAACTCGGTATAACCGCTGCTCGTTACCGGCGTGCCTTCGAAGGTGATGGTCGGCGCTGATGCTACGGCACAATCGACCAGTTCAATAGAGAAAGGTGTGCCGACAGTGGCATCACCCGCTGAACCGAAGGTGGTATTACTGACGGTCCCAAAATCAACCGTACCCGCCGTGGAAGAAGCATCCGCCACGCTGTTGACGGTACAGGACGACGCGGAAATGCTTGCCTTGAAATTGATAGTGCCATCAGTTGCCTGAGCCAAACCTGAAGCGGTCAGGGATATCGCGGAGATAGACAAGGCCAAGAGAGTTTTTTTAAGCATGATACAGTCCATAAATTTTAGTGTTGTTAAAAAGAAAAAGACCACTGCAAAGGTGAGTCAATAATGCAGCTGCAGCATTATATGATCGGTAATACCGATCAATGAAATAGTTATTTGGCGTTTTTGCCTATCAATGTTGGGTGGATTGAACGGTGAAATGCAAAAAAAAACAAAAAGCAACCCAAAAACAAGCGCTATGCAAACGTTTGTTAGTTATTGATGAGGTGGGTGTGATGCTATTTAACAATCGTGAGGAGTGTGTAAGTGGTTAATAGAGAGATTTTTTTCGCCGTTTTTTTCGCGATAAATGAATATCAAGCGATAAGCCGAGTGTGATTTCGCCATAACGTCATTCGATAGCGTTGAATGGATCAGAAGAGATTTAAAGACGTATTCAGGCGGGTGGTTAATGTCAGTCGTCGTTCAATGCGGCCATGCTTGCTTATAGAGCAGGAGGGGAATAATGGTTAATTCGAGGGTTAAACCCGACAAAACCCGACTTCTGCCTGCATGTTTGATAGGCCGATACGACTTTGCCGGATTTTTTAGGTAAGTAGTTATCAGAATTGTATTTTTGTGGATATTAACGGAAACCGTCAATTTGTGATGTTGTTGAACAGGACCTGACAGGGTCAGTCCGTCGAGCCGCAGGTTGATAATCCATCAACAATATACCTTTCAAACTTATGTTTTATTCGGAATCATGGATTACAACACTGAGCAGTGAAAGCTAAACGGCAATAGTTCTGCAGTATCCCATAGCCCAGGACGGCAACGCGTACCGGTCATCGGGTGATGTCTGCCTCGGGAGACGGGGCGCTGCTGGGCTTTTTATGCCTGGACAGGTAGTTATGTTGAAAAATGCACATCCGAATGGCGTTGCGGTACTCCCCATTGATAAAAAATTCGTGAATTAACTCACCTTCAACATCAAATCCCAGCTTGCTATAGATGTGAATGGCTTTTTGATTTTCCTTGTCCACAATCAGATACAGTTTGTAGAGGTTAAGAATGGCGAAGCCGTAGTCCATCGCCAGCTGTGCGGCGGCGCTGGCGTAGCCATACCCTTGATGCGCCGGGTCGATGATGATTTGAAACTCAGCGCGGCGGTGGATGTGGTTGATATCGACGAGTTCCACCAGTCCGACTTTGACCCGCTCGTGTTCGATGATAAAGCGGCGTTCGCTCTGGTCATGAATATGTTTGTCGTATAGATCGCTCAACTCCACGAAGGCTTCGTAGGGTTCTTCGAACCAGTAGCGCATCACGCTGGCGTTGTTATCCAACTGATGAACAAAGGGTAAATCATCGCGTTCCAAGGGCCTCAGGCGAACGATGCTGTTCGTGTTAGACATAATAAATCCTCTGTCATCAGTAGGTTATCGATCAGGTCTGGTTCTTTCTCGTTCATTATAGTGCCCGATATTCTCAATTTGGCGAACGATTTTTGTGCTTCATTGAATTCTAATTGGAGTAATCCACTATTTAAAATAATATTTTCTGTTGGAAATAAGGTATTATTCCTTTAGAAAAGATTGGGCTCTGCTGTATTTTATTTAATCCCATAAGAAAGCTATATTGATTTTGGCTTCATTATTCGCAACGTGGTTTCTTTTTTGTTCAAATAACCATTATTCATCCCCATAATAGGCACCATATATATATTTTATTCCCTTTATCATTTGGTGATTAATTTTGATATTGAAAGGCTGCCTGTTTTGCTGATTATTTAATCATTAATGGACCGAAAGTCATGGTAAGAAATAGGGGAGAGGTCAGATAGGACGGTGCCTGGGCCTGTGTAGCTGATGTGCTTGTGGCCGAAAATAAAAAGCACATTCTGATTGGGGGCGTTTTATTGATGCGTCAAATAGGCATTCTGGTAATTAAAACTAAAAGAAAATAATATTCCCTGGCTTCGAACTGCGAAGTTTTTTCATTTTAAAGTAAAGGGATTACACACCATGAATAACAAATTCAAATTAGCCGCAGCGGCTTTCGCGGTATCTCTGCTGGCGGGCTGTTCCTCTTATAATACCAGCCAGCCGACTATCGGACTGGAAGGCCGTGTCGAATCTTCCGTTAAAGCGGACATCACCGTAGGCGAAAAAATTAACGGTGAAGCGTCTGCAAACGTCCTGTTCGGTGTTATCAAATGGGGTGAAGGCGACAAACACATCGATGGCGTAAACTACGGTACTGGTGGCGCGCTGTCTTTCGCGGACATTTCTGCTTCCGTGAAATCTGCTGCTGCCTACAACGCAGTTAAAGCGTCTGGCGCAGATCTGATCGTCGCTCCGCGTTACGAAGTGACCACCAAAGACTACGGCGTGTTCAAACAAGTGCACGTGGTTGTTACCGGTTATAAAGGCACCATCGCCAGCGTTAAATAATAACGTTACCTGCTTGCCTGGCGCTCAGCGCCGGGCAGTTTTCCTCTCAGAATATCTCCCCACCGTTTCCCTCTAAAAACATCTCAATATCCCAGGATCGCGCTATCCGCCGGATGGCAGACAGTGACGCTGAAACTTCGCTATGAATAAAGTGAAGAGAAAAAGCACTGCCCCGTTTCCGGAGCAGTGACGGCCGAGCAGGAATTAAAAGTCTACGCTGGCGCGCAGTACCACTTCCCTAGGTTCGCCCACGGATACGCGCAGGTTGCTGCCGCTGGAGGGATAGTATGTTTTGTCGAACAGGTTTTTCACGTTCAACTGCCATTTCACCGCATAGCCGTGGATTGGCAGGCTATAGGAAACGAAAGCGTCGGCGACGGTGTAATCGTCCAGCGTGAAGCTGTTGGCGGCATCGCCCGCCCTGCGGCCGACGTAGCGCGCGCCTGCGCCGACGCGCAGATTGTCTCCCGCATGCAGCCCAAGGTTGCCAAAGTCCTGCGTCAGGAACAGTGATGCGGTGTGACGTGCCGCGTTCGGCATCCGGTTGCCGTTGTTGTCCGGGTCGGAGGTGACGCGTGCATCCGTATAGGCGTAGGAACCAATCAGGCTGAGCGAATCGGTCAGCTTACCGGCCATGTCCAGTTCAACCCCTTGTGAACGCACTTTGCCCGCGGTGCGCGTGACGGTCTCGCCGCCGACGTCTTCGCTGACCATCACGTTGCGTTTGTGAATGTCGAACAGCGCGATGTTGGCGGTGATGCGATTAGGCAAATCCAGTTTGGCGCCGATTTCATAGGATTTGCCCAGTTCCGGCGGCAGCGCGCCAATCTGGGTGGCGATAGAGGTGTTCGGCTTGAAGGATTCGCTATAGCTGGCGTACAGAGAGGAGTAGGACGTCAGGTTGTACACGACGCCGGCGCGCGGCACGAGACGGCTATATGAACCATCGGTGTTGGCGACGAACGGACGACCTTTACCGGACATCACGTCGAAGTGGTCGTAACGCAGTCCGCCTAACAGCATCCAGTTAGCGTTGAGGCGGATAGCGTCCTGCATGAACACGCCGGTGCTGTCGACGTTTTCACGCTGGTCGCTGTCCGCGGCGCTGACGGAAGTCGAGGCCGGCAGCAGTCCGTAGACCGGGTTGTAGACGTTGAAGTTAGTGACCGCGGTGCCGCGGATCATATCGCCCCGGTAGGTTCGGTCGGCTTCATGGTCAACGCCGAAAAGCAGTTGGTGGTTGGTCTGCCCCCAGTCAATATCGCCATTTAACGTCAGTTGAACGGCCTGCGACTGACTATGCGCGTAGCCGGTCGAGTCGGCCTGGCGGGTCAGCGCGCCGGTAGTCGCGTTGTATTTGGTGGCGCGCGCCTGGTTATCGTTGTAGCGATTGCGGCTGTAGGCGTAGGTCAGGCTGGTTTTCCAGCGGTCGGACAGATTGTGATCCGCCTGGAAGGTCAGGGTGTCCTGATCGCCGCGAGTGGCGTTATAGCTTTCATCGAAACGGCGGTCGCGCGGGACATCGACCGGTTTGCCCGTACGGCTGTCAATGACCGTGCCGCGGTCAAACGGCGTCAGGTATTCCTGGTGCTCGTAAGCGACGCGTAAGGTGGTGTCCTCTCCGTACCACATCAGCGACGGCGCGAGGGTGGTTTGGCGGTTGCGGCCGAAATTGCGCCAGTAGTCGGTTTCGTCGTGATCGACGATCATGCGATAAGCGAGTCCGGAGTCGCTGATTGGGCCGGTGACGTCCAGCTGTCCACCGCCGCCGTTGAAGCTGCTGTTCCAGCCTTCAATATGGGTTTTTTGCACCAATTCGGGCTTTTTGGTGATGACGTTAATCACGCCGCCGGGTTCGCCCATGCCGAACAGCATGGAGGCGGGCCCTTTCAGCACTTCGACACGTTCGCTGGTCGGCGTAAAGTTACGCGCCTGAATAGAACGCACGCCGTCATGGAAAATCGATCCGTCACGGTTATCCCCGAAGCCGCGTTTAATCAATGCATCCTGCGTTCCGCCCAGCGTATTGGACTGAGTAATGCCGCTGACATTGTAGAGCGCTTCATCGATGTTGGTCGCTGACCAGTCCTGAAGAACTTGCTGCGGGACGACGTTAACAGCCTGAGGGACGTCCAGAAGGCGGCTTTCGGTGCGCGTACCCGTTACCGTCTTGTGAGGCTGATAGCCGCTCTCCTTGGCGCTGGAGGGCGTTGTGTCGCGAGTCACGACCAGCGTCTCTTCCTGCGAGGGTTGTTGCGTCGCCGCCTGCGTGGTGAAGGGCATAACGGCCAACAATGGCCAACCTTTGCGCCATAAATGATTATTCATGTGATAACTGACTCCAATAGGTCCCTGAAAAATCGATCGGTAAAAACTGCTGATAGAGTTGTTGTAAGGTGTGTTGCGGGTCGATATCGCTAAACAGCGACGGGTAAAGCGCTTTGGCGAACATTTCCACCATCACCACGTGGTAGGGGCTGAGGTAAAAGTTGTGCCACATGCTCCAGGCTCTGCCGGATTGCGCCGCCTCCAGATGTGAAAGTAACGGTTGTTGCCGCAGCAGTGCGCTGAAGCTGTCGCGAGCCTCCTCCGGCGTGACTTCCGGGCCAAGCATCAGGTTGGATACGCGTTTACCCTCTGGCCCGGCCATGCCGGTGGCGATGTAGACGTCTGGTCTGGCGGCCAGCGCCTGTTCGGGGTTAAGTTCGCCGTACACGCTGTGGATGGTGCTTTTGGCGATGTTGTCGCCGCCCGCGAAGTCGAGCAGTTCGCCCAGGTTCCCGTTGACGGCGGTGGTGCAGCAGGTATCACGTCGGCCGAGATGCAGGTGCAGCATGACGGTGGTTTTTTTACCCTGATAGCGGCTGATGCGCTCGTGGATAACGTCCATATGCCGCTGATAAAAGGCGCTAAACGCTGCGGCACGTTCGGGCCGGTTCAGCGCTTCGCCCAGCAATTGGAGGCTGGGAAGGGTGTTTTTGAGCAGTTCGATGCGCAGATCGACATAGATATAGGGAATACCGGCTTCCGTCAGGACGTGCTGCAAACGCTGTTCGTTATCCGACCCTTTCGCCAGACGCGGCAGGATCACCAGATCGGGTTTGAGGGGGAGCAGGATTTCGGCGTTGATGGTGTTGAGGTTGCCATTACCCAAAATAGGAATGTGGGCGATGGCCGGGAATTTCTGGGTGTATTTATGCCAGCTTTGGGCGTCATAGCGCGCCAGATCGTTGGGCCAACCCACGATGCGTTGCGCCGGATTGCCGGGTTCCAGCAATGCGAGCGTGTACAGCATACGGCTTTCACCGAGCACGATGCGTTGGGGATTATCCGGGATGCTGACCTGGCGCCCCATGATGTCGGTGACGGTTTTCGCAGGAGACAGCGCACTGAACAGACTGCAAATCAGCAAAGCGATGTAAGGAAGTACCGGGCGCATGTAAATTATCCGTATCAATCAAGCAGCGAAAGATAATAATTATTATTGGGATTTTCAATACAGATAATGCAGGGGTAATGGGATAGAAATTAAAAACCTTTTATCTCAAAGACATTTAGCGTGTTTCGTAAATAAATAAAATGCGCTCCAGCCCGTGAACATGACTGGAAAAGAGAGGCGAGTCTGGCGATCGCGTTTTGGTTCGTTCCGCGTTAGGTGAACCGAAACGCTCGCGGGTAAATGCAGCGACCCGCCGGTGGCCGGGAGAGAAACAACCGGCCACCGGCGAGCGTGTTCAGGAAGCGTCTGTGCGATCGTGGCGTTCGTAGCCGCGCGCGAAATGACGCTCTAGGCGGGTTTGCAACAGCTCCAGCACCATCGACATCAGCCAGTAAATCGCGGCGGCGGAGGTCAGCATTTCCATGTAGTGATAGGTGCTTCGGCCATATGACTGCGCCAAAAAGTTCAATTCCCACAGACCCATCAAAGAGACCAGCGACGAATCCTTAATCATGGAAATAAACTGCGAACCCGCGGGCGGGATAATGATGCGCAACGCCTGCGGCGTGATGACGTGCGTGATGATGGTCCAGCGCGAGAGTCCCAGCGCCATTGCGGCTTCTTTCTGACCGCGCGGCACCGACAACACGCCGCTGCGGATGGTTTCGGCCAGATAGGCGCCATAGTTGAGCGACAGCGCGATAATGCCTGAGGTGAAGGCTCCCATCACGATCCCAACCTGCGGCAAGGCGAGGTAGATGATGAGCACCTGCACTAGCAGCGGCGTACCGCGGAATAGCGAGACATAAAACGTGGCGCAGCCAAAGGCCAGCGCGCTTGAGGAGAGACGGCCCATCGCGGTGATCACGGCGAGCAGAATGCAAAACAGCATGGATATGACGGTGATGACGATACTGAGCACCGCGCCCTGAATGAAACCGTCTGGCGACAGATGGAGCCCTAACATGGACGGCAGCTTTTGACGGATCAGGTCAGTGTCTAGGTGCATGCTGGCAAACAGCCAGAAAAGCAGTCCGATCAGCAATAGCCAGGTCAGCCCGGCCCGAACGCGGAACCCTGAACGGTTATCCTGGCTTCGCGCCGGTGCGCGCATCTTATCGCGAGGCGAGGAAGACGGTGTTTGCTGAGTCATTATTGGGCAATCTCGGTGATGTCTTCGCCAAACCACTGCTGTGAGATGCGCGACATCGTGCCATCGGCGCGCAGGGCGTTAAGGGTTTCCACCAGCTTTGCGGTCCATTCCGGGTCACCCTTATCGGTGGCGATCCAGTTGGGTTCGGAGTACAGCGTTGACACGACACGCAGCTGCGTCATGCGCGCCAGACGAGGCTTAGCGGTGATGCGATCGGAGATCACGGCATCCAGGCGCTTGCCGGGACCGAGCGCCAGATTCTGGAAGGCGATGGCCTCATCGGTCGGGATCGCCTGCACGCTTTGGAACGGGAAGCTGATCGGCTTTCCCCCCGGGATCACGAGGCTTTTGTTGAGATAGCTTTCATAGCTGGAGCCAAGGCCCAATCCCACGCGTTTGTTGCTGAGGTCTGCCGCCGATTGAATCTGTTTTTCGTCTTTGTGCACGATCAGCACGGCGTAGGTGCTGTAGTAAGGTGTGGCGAAATCGAGGACTTTTTCACGCTCGGGGTTCGGCGTCATGGAACAAACGCACAGGTCCCAGCGCCCCTGCCAGCGTCCGCCGACGATGGCTTCCCAACCTGGCGTCGCCAGCTGCAGTTTGACGCCCAGCTTCTGTGCGATGGCCTTAGCGACATCCACGTCAAAACCGACCAGCTGATTATTATCATCGATGTAGCTGAACGGCGGATAGTCGTTGAACAGGACATTGCGCAGAACACCGGTCTGGTTGACCCGGTCGAGTGTAGTTCCGGCCTGAGAGGGGACGCTGGCGGCGCACATCGCCAAACCGAGCATCATCAATGTGAAAAGTTTTTTCATTTGTTTTCCCTATTAATCAGGATGCTAACTCTAAAATCCCTTTTACAGAATGGCGGCTCTCAGCGTAAAAAGCACGCTCAAAAGAAGTATCTTATAAATAGCAGGCGTGTCCTGTCAGCTATTACTCGCGCCGAATGACGACTCGCCGAACCTTGCGGCCCCGGCTTCAGGATCGTAAACGGGTAAAAAGCGGGGGAGAATACTCATGATAGGCCCCGTCGGCAAGTGCGTTCGGGGCAAAAGATGATTTAGTCGGCGGCGTAGCCGTGCGGCGGGATACGAATACCGTCCAGCCAGGCTTCGTTATCTTTCATTTTCAAACGCCCCTCCAGCAACCAATTGATCGCCAGCGGATAGATGGTGTGCTCCTGCGTCTGCACTCGCGCCTTCACATCCTGCTCCTCGTCGTCGTCGAAGATGGGAACGCGCGCTTGCAGTACGATGGGCCCGCCGTCCAGCGCTTCAGTGACGAAATGCACCGAGGCGCCATGCAGCCGGTCGCGATTTTTCATCGCCTGACGGTGCGTATGCAGTCCAGGGTATTTCGGCAGCAGGGAAGGGTGGATATTGAGTATTCTTCCCTCGAATCGGGAAACGAACTCCGCGCTGAGTATGCGCATATAGCCCGCGAGTACGATGACGTCGGGCTGATACTTCTCTATTTCGTCCGCCAGCGCCGCGTCAAAAGCGACGCGGTCGACCTCTTCAGTCGGGGACAACACGTGCGTTGGAATATGAGCGTCCTGCGCACGGGTCAATCCCCCGCTTCGGGATTGTTGCTGAAAACGGCGGCGATCTTGCCTTTGACGCGGTTGCGTTCACAGGCAGAGATCAGCGCTTGCAGGTTAGTTCCTTCACCCGAAATCAGCACAACGATATTTTTCATGCGTTAATAACCACGGTTTCTCCGGTATCGGTACGGTTAATGTTACCGATTTTCCAGGCTTTTTCACCGTTGGCGTTCAGTAAAGCGATCGCTTCTTCTACCTGCTCGACCGGCAGGGCAACGATCATCCCCACGCCGCAGTTGAAGGTGCGGTACATTTCATGGCGGCTGACGTTACCGGCTGTTTGCAGCCAGTTGAAGACAGACGGCCACTGCCAGCTGGACTCGTCGAGAGTCGCCTGCATACCTTCCGGCAGGACGCGCGGAATATTTTCCCAGAAACCGCCGCCGGTCAGGTGGCAGATAGCGTGAGCATCCATTTTCTCAATCAGCGACAGGATGGATTTCACGTAGATTTTGGTCGGCGCCAGCAGGTGATCGGCCAACGGCTTGCCGTCCAGCTGTTCGGTTGCCGGATCGGTGTTGCTGAATTCCAAAATTTTGCGTACCAGCGAATAGCCGTTGGAGTGCGGGCCGCTGGAGGCTAATGCGATCAGGGCGTCGCCTTCGCGTACTTTGCTGCCGTCGATGATTTCTGATTTTTCGACAACGCCGACGCAGAAACCAGCGACGTCATAATCTTCGCCGTGATACATCCCCGGCATTTCCGCCGTTTCGCCGCCGACCAGTGCGCAGCCGGACTGTTTACAGCCTTCGGCGATACCGGTAATAACGCTGGCGGCGGTGTCCACGTCCAGCTTGCCGGTGGCGTAATAGTCGAGGAAGAACAGCGGTTCGGCGCCAGCGACGACCAAATCATTGACGCACATGGCCACCAGGTCGATGCCGATAGTGTCATGACGTTTCAGGTCCATCGCCAGACGCAGTTTGGTGCCGACGCCATCGGTGCCAGAAACCAGCACCGGCTCGCGGTATTTTTGCGGCAGGGCGCACAGGGCGCCGAACCCTCCCAGACCTCCCATGACTTCCGGGCGTCGAGTTTGTTTCACTACGCCTTTAATACGTCCCACCAATGCATTGCCTGCATCAATATCCACGCCTGCGTCTTTATAGCTGAGAGAGGTTTTATCGGTCACTGCGGAGTCCCCACGGAGGTTACGTTTGGTGATTGGAAAATGGAGCGGGGCAATTCTAACAGCGTAAGCAAACGTTTGCGAGCGGCGCGTACCGGCGGCGGTGTTTAGGAAATCAGGCGTCTAATTCCCCGACCGGCTTGATCTGGATCAGCCGCGGTCGTATGTTCTCGCTTGCTAAAGCGGTATAATCCGGCGATTTTTTTGCCGTCCGTAGCCGAAGGGGAGAAGAAAAATGAAGATCGTAGAGGTTAAACACCCACTAGTCAGACACAAATTGGGCCTGTTGCGCGAGCAGGATATCAGCACCAAGCGTTTTCGTGAGCTGGCGTCGGAAATCGGGAGCCTGCTGACGTATGTCGCCACGGCAGATTTGGTCATGGAAAAAGTCACCATCGAAGGGTGGTGCGGACCGGTTGAAATCGACCAGATCAAAGGTAAAAAAATTACGGTTGTGCCGATTTTGCGCGCCGGTCTGGGGATGATGGAAGGGGTACTGGAAAATCTGCCCAGCGCGCGCATCAGCGTGGTGGGGATGTACCGTGATGAAGAGACGCTGGAGCCGGTGCCGTATTTCCAGAAACTGGCGTCCAATATCGACGAGCGTATGGCGTTGGTGGTTGATCCGATGCTGGCGACCGGCGGTTCCATGATCGCCACCATCGACCTGTTGAAGAAAGCCGGCTGCAAGCGTATCAAGCTGCTGGTACTGGTCGCGGCCCCGGAGGGGATTGCCGCGCTGGAGAAAGCCCATCCGGATGTTGAGCTTTACACCGCCTCCATCGATCAGGGGCTGAACGAACACGGTTACATTATGCCGGGCCTGGGTGATGCCGGCGACAAGCTGTTCGGTACCAAATAAGCAGATACGATGAGCCGGCTGAAGAGCCGGTTTTTTTGGGGCTTATTTTCCGGGGAGCTGTCTGCGCAGTAAGGCGGCGGCTCGCCCGGAAAGACGTTGTGTTCAAGCGGGGGCGATGGCTCCGCTGATTGGTTTTTCAACACCTCAGAGAAAGGAATAACAAGATGACTCGTCGCGCCATCGGCGTTAGTGAACGGCCACCGTTGTTACAAACCCTCCCGTTGAGCCTGCAGCACCTGTTCGCCATGTTCGGCGCGACGGTGTTGGTTCCGATTCTGTTTAAAATCAACCCCGCCACCGTGCTGCTGTTCAACGGTATCGGGACATTGGTGTATCTGTTTATCTGCAAGGGAAAAATTCCGGCCTACCTGGGATCGAGTTTCGCGTTCATCTCACCGGTGCTGTTGCTGCTGCCACTGGGCTATGAGCTGGCGTTGGGCGGATTTATTATTTGCGGCGCGCTGTTCTGTCTGGTGGCGCTGATGGTGAAGAAGATCGGGATCGGCTGGCTGTCGGTCATTTTCCCTCCCGCGGCGATGGGCGCCATTGTTGCGGTGATCGGTCTGGAACTGGCCAGCGTGGCGGCTGGTATGGCGGGGCTTCTGCCCGCCGATGGCGCGAGCGTCGACACCCATGCCGTGATTGTTTCGCTGGCGACGCTGGCTGTCACCATTCTGGGATCGGTGATGTTTCGCGGATTTCTGGCCATTATCCCTATTCTCGTCGGCGTGCTGGCGGGCTACGCGCTATCCTTTTTCATGGGCATGGTGGATTTGACGCCCATCGCTCAGGCGCATTGGTTTGCCATGCCGACGTTCTATACGCCGCGTTTTGAATGGTTTGCCGTGTTGTCCATTCTTCCAGCTGCGTTGGTGGTGATTGCCGAACACATCGGCCATTTGGTGGTCACGGCCAACATCGTCAAGAAGGATTTGATGCGCGATCCCGGGCTGCATCGTTCGCTATTCGCCAACGGGATCTCCACCGTGTTTTCCGGCTGTTTCGGCTCCACGCCGAATACGACCTATGGCGAGAACATCGGCGTATTAGCGTTAACCAAGGTTTACAGCACCTGGGTGATCGGCGGGGCCGCGGTGCTGGCGATCCTGCTGTCCTGCGTCGGTAAGCTGGCTGCGGCGATTCAGGCGGTTCCCGTGCCGGTGATGGGCGGCGTATCGCTGCTGTTGTATGGGGTGATTGCCGCGTCGGGTATCCGGGTGCTGATCGAATCGAAGGTGAATTACGATAAAGCGCAGAACTTGATCCTGACGGCCGTCATTCTGATTATCGGAGTCAGCGGCGCGAAAGTGCATCTCGGCGCCGTCGAACTGAAGGGGATGGCGCTGGCAACGGTGGTGGGTATTTCCCTGAGCCTGTTGTTCCGCGTGATTTCCGCGCTGCGCAAGGAAGAAGTCGTGCTTGATCCGACCGATGAAGAAACGCGTTCTTATTGAGATCGTGATGACTGGCGTCGCTGTCGTTGGCCGACGGCGGCGGCCTGACCCCGGCGCCAGTTGTGCTGCCGGTTCAACTGGGGAAAGTTTCTGTGATAGACTTGCCCCGTTTTCCTGCCCGTTAGGTTTGAGGTGCTTCTGAACACGCCGGCACAGCTTTCATTACCGCTTTATTTACCGGATGACGAAACGTTCGACAGTTTCTATCCCGGAGAAAACGCTTCGCTGCTGGCGGCGCTCTATTCGGCATTGACTCAGCGGCACGGTAGCTACATCTATTTCTGGTCGCGCCACGGCGGGGGCCGGAGTCATCTGCTGCATGCGGCCTGCGCCGAACTCTCTCGTAAAGACGAAGCCGTCGGCTATGTGCCGCTGGATAAGCGCGCTTATTTTGTGCCTGAAGTGCTGGATGGAATGGAGCAATTGGCGCTGGTCTGCATCGACAACATTGAGGCGATTGCAGGCGACGAAGAGTGGGAAATGGCGATGTTCAATCTCTATAACCGCATTCAGGAAGGCGGCCGTACGCGGCTGTTGATCACTGGCGATCGTCCGCCTCGTCAGCTTAATTTGCAACTGCCCGATCTGGCGTCCCGGTTGGACTGGGGGCAAATCTACCGCTTGCAGCCGTTGTCCGACGATGAGAAAGGCGAAGCCTTGCAGCTGCGGGCCAGACTACGCGGATTTGAGCTGCCGGAAGATGTCAGCCGCTTCCTGCTGAAACGGCTGGACCGCGAAATGCGAACGCTGTTCGTCACGCTGGATCAGCTCGACCACGCGTCTATCGCGGCGCAGCGCAAGCTGACCATTCCTTTCGTCAAAGAGATCCTTGATCTCTAGCCGCCCTTATTTCCGCGGCAAGATCGCCAGAACGTTCTCCGGCGGCCGTCCGAGCCGCGCCTGACCGTCGACCACGACAATAGGGCGCTCAATCAATTTCGGATGGTTTGCCATCGCCTCAATCAGCTGAGCCTCGCTCAGCGTCACGTCCGCCAGATGTAATTCCTGATAGAGCGCTTCATTGCGGCGCATCAAATCGCGCGCGTGGGTAAAGCCGAGCATCTGAAGGAGTTTACCCAGCGTATCGGCATCAGGCGGGGTATCCAGATAGCGGATGATCTGCGGTTGGATGCCTTGCTGCTGCAAGAGCGCTAGTGTTTCACGGCTCTTGGAGCAGCGCGGGTTGTGATATATCACCACTCGGTCATTCATTGCGTCATTCTCTTGTGTCATCAGGATTTATCGTATTGCTGGAAGCGTTTTTGCAGCGTGCGCAACTGGTCTATGCGGGCATCGTAGCGCGCCTGATCCAGGCTGCCGAGCTGGCTCTGAGCGCTGGCGTTGCTCAACAGGCGGATGGCCTGATCGAGCTTGTCGTTCAGCGCCAGGCTCTCAGCGCGAGCCGCCAGTTCTTCGCTGCGATTGCCCTGGTCGGCCGCCGCATGGGCGAGAAGCTCCCAGCCGTTGGGATCGCTAGGATTCGCGTAGGTATATTTATGCAGAAGCCGGCTGGCGGCGGCGGCCTGATGGCCTTCCACATAGGCGTTCGCCAGATTGAGCTGCAGCACCGGATTGACCTGCGCGTCCGGAATTTTTTGCAGACGGGCGATGGCCTGCGTCGCGCGCTGCTGACCAATATCAATATCGGTCATCAAATCCAGAAACCATGGATCGGTGGGCGATGTGTCGAGGAGGGGCTGGAGCGTTGCGCGCGCGCTGTCGTATTTCTTGGTCTGGTACGCCTGAATCGCCCGGCCATACTGCGCCGCCTCGCGTTCGCGCACGTTGCCTTTTTCCCAGTTGCTCAGAAGCGTAGCGGCGATCGGGTTGTCGTCCGATGAATACATCGTCAGGACACGAATACGCGCTAACAGGAAATCCTGCGACGAATGAACCGGCGTGGAACGCATCTGATTGGCGCGGTTGCGGGAGTCGGACAGTCGACTTTCCGGCAGCGGGTGAGTGAGCAGCATTTCCGGCGGCGTGGTGGCATAGCGCGTCTGATCGGCCAGACGCTGAAGGAAATTAGGCATCGCCTGCGGATCGAATCCCGCGCGTTGCAGCACCTGAATACCGATGCGGTCGGCTTCCTGTTCGTTGGCCTGCGTAAAACTGATTATGCCTTGCTGCGCTCCCGCCAGCGTGCCGCTCAGCGCCGCCATCCCCATCTGTGGATTCGCCATTGCCAGTAGGATCGACCCCAACGCGCCCGCCCAGGTCAGCGGCGCGCTGTTTTTTTGCGATTCGATGGCGCGCGCCAGATGGCGCTGGGTGACGTGGGAGATTTCATGCGCCAGTACCGAGGCCAGTTCGCTTTCATTTTCCACGTAGCGGAACAGGCCTGAGTGGATCACCACGTTGCCGCCGAAAAAGGCGAAGGCGTTGATTTCGTCGTTATTGACCAGAAAGAAGTGAAACGGCGTCCGCACGGAGTCGGCGGATTTAACCAGCCGGTTACCGAGCTGATTGATGTACTGGAGAAGCAGGGGATCGTTGACCAGCGGGGCGCCGGCACGCAGTTTGCGGAGATAGAAATCTCCCATCTCTAATTCCTGGTTGATGCTCAGCGTAGCGCCTGCCGTCGTGCCGATATCGGGCAAACGATCCTGAACGTCAGCGCCGACGGCGACCGGGCTGCCGGCAAGCAGCGTTGTCGCCAACATCGCCATCACCGTCTGGTGAAGTCGGTTAGCCATTGTGCGTACCCCCTTGTGAACAGGGCGAAGTTTTTATCATGGTCTTCATCTTAGCCAGAGGTCGCCTGCAAAGGAAATACCCGGCATAAAAGACGGCGTTTGGAAAAGCGTGGAAGGTGTCAGAAAGGAAAGCCGCCGGTACGAAGCGTGCGTACCGGCGGAGATGCCGAGCCAGACAGGCGATTATTCGCCTTTCAGATAGCTGAGCACGATGTCATGGTGATTACTGGTTTTGAAGTTGTCGAAAACTTTTTCGACTTTGCCTTCCGCATCGATCAGGAAGCTGATGCGATGGATGCCGTCATAGGTTTTTCCCATGAAGCTTTTCTCGCCCCAGACGCCGAACTGAGCGGCAACCTGATGGTCTTCATCCGCCAAGAGCGTAAAGTTCAGCAGCTCTTTTTCCACGAAGCGGGACAGCTTTTCGGGTTTGTCCGTGCTGATGCCGAGGACTTCAACGCCGTAGTTCTTCAGATCGTCCATGTTGTCGCGCAGGCCGCAGGCTTGGACGGTGCAACCCGGCGTCATGGCTTTGGGATAGAAGTAAATCAAGACCTTCTGTCCCTGGAAGTCGGTTAAGTTAACAGGTTCGCCATCCTGATCGGGCAGGCTGAATTTGGGTGCGATATCGCCGGCTTTCAGTGTGGTCATCACTACTCTCCATCTCTCTTTTCGTGCTGTGGATAGTTCACCACGCTAATACTGCCTTGTGCTTGCAGTTCTGTACATAGCTGATGAAAGGCTGGCTCGATAATTGAGCCGTCCAGCGCTGCCGGACTGTGCGCGGTGATCTGAATATACAGCTTCGGCAGGGCGTCTCCGATAGCCGGCTGGGTCTTGGAAACCAGTTCGGCGATGTTCATCTGCTGGGAGTCAAACAGGTCGGTAAACCGCTCGATGATATGCGGGGAGTCGACCACCTCAACCTTGACCCATACCGTCGCAGGCATGGGCGGACGTGCGTGCGACTCCGTCCGTTTCATCACGATCAGTAATTCCAGCTCGGCGCCGATGATCGGCAGCGTGGACTCGATCCGGGCGATGGCGTTCCAACTGCCGGAAAGCAGCATGATAAAGGTGAACTCTTTGCCCAGCATGGCAAGACGGCTATCTTCAATGTTGCAGCCGCTGCTGCTGACATGACGCGTAATCGTATTGACGATGCCGTTGCGGTCGGCCCCCAGCGCGGTGATAACCAGATAGTGTTCTTGAGGGCTAGGCAAAATGGCGCTTCCTGTTCAATGTGTCGAGAACTACATGGTACACATAAAAAAAACCGGCTGCCAAGCGCAGACAACGGCGCTTGCGCGCTTGCTTTTGCATGGACGTCAAAAGTACCATGAGGCACTTGTTTTTGGAGGGGATGGTCAATGTTTACGGGAAGTAGTGTTGCTCTGATTACACCGATGGACGCCAAAGGCGCGGTCGATCGTGCGGGTTTGAAGAAATTAATCGATTACCACGTTGCTAGCGGAACATCGGCGATTGTCTCGGTCGGTACCACCGGAGAGTCCGCCACGCTCAGCCACGACGAACACGGCGACGTGGTGATGTTGACGCTGGATCTGTGCGACGGCCGCATTCCTGTTATCGCCGGTACGGGCGCTAATTCTACGGCGGAAGCCATCTCCCTGACCCAACGTTTCAACGACAGCGGTATCGCGGGTTGCCTGACGGTGACGCCGTACTACAACCGACCGACTCAGGAAGGGCTGTTTCAGCACTTCAAAGCGATTGCCGAACATACCGACTTGCCTCAAATCCTCTATAATGTGCCTTCCCGTACCGGCTGCGACCTGCTGCCGGAAACCGTTGCCCGTCTGGCCGTCATCAAAAATATTGTCGGAATTAAAGAGGCAACGGGGAACTTAAGCCGCGTGACTCAGATCCAAGCACTGGTGAATGACGACTTCTTGCTGCTGAGCGGCAACGACGACATCGGTCTGGACTTCATGCAACTGGGTGGCCACGGCGTGATTTCCGTCACGGCGAACGTCGCCGCGCGTGAAATGACGAAAATGTGCTCGCTGGCGGCGCAAGGCAAATTTGAAGAAGCTCGTCGTCTTAACCAACGGTTGATGCCGCTTCATCAGAAACTGTTTGTAGAACCCAATCCGATTCCGGTGAAGTGGGCCTGTAAGGCATTGGGATTGATAGCGACCGATACGCTGCGTCTGCCGATGACGCCTCTGACCGAAAGCGGTCGCGAGGCGGTAGGACAGGCGTTAAAGCAGTCTGGTCTGCTGTAATCGTTAGGGAGTTTGAATGAGTTCTTCATTGCAAAAGTCAATGGTGGCAACCGTGGTCGGCCTTTCGCTGGTCACGCTGCTGACAGCCTGTACCAACGATCAGCGCTATAAGCGTCAGGTCAATGGTGATGAGTCTTACCTGCAGACGCCAGAGCACCGCGCGCTGAACGTCCCGTCGGGCATGATTCTGCCGTTGCAAAACGGCGACTATGATTTGCCGCCGATTAATCCAAACGGTCAGGTGGGCAAAAATCTGGATATTCGTCCGCCGATGCAATCGCTGGCGCTGCTGAACGGCTCACGCGGTCAGGTGAGTGGCAATACCGCGACCCTGCTGCTGGAAAACAGCGCACAGAATAGCCAGCTGTGGTCCCAGCTCGTTCAGGTGATGCAGTCTAAAGGCTACACCATCGACAACCGTCAGGATGCCAGCCAGACGCTGACGACCGGCTGGATCAGCTGGAATTCCGAAGAAGAAAAAGAACCGCCTTATCAGGCGCGTTATGAAGTGTCGTTGAAGCCTCAGGGCTATCAGCTGGCGCTGGGCGTGAAGCTTCTTGCTTTGCAGCAGAACAATGCGACGCTGGATGATGCCTTCCTGACGCAACGCTACACGAGCCAGATGATGAACTCATTGTCTGATGGCCTGGAAAAAGCCGTGTCCGCCCGTGAAAATGCGCAGTCTCATCGCGGTAGTCAGTCTCTGGATGTGCAGAGCGCCGCCGATGATGCCGGCCTGCCGCTGATCGTGGTGCGCGGAAGCTATGTTCAGGTCTGGGATCGTCTGCCGAAAGCGTTGGAAAACAGCGGGATGACGGTGAACGATCGCAGCCGTCCTCAGGGTTCGGTCTCCGTGACCTACCGCTCGCTGAGCAGCGACCGCTGGGATGCGCTGGGCGCGAAAGATCCGAAGCTAACCAACGGGGATTACAAACTGCAGGTTGGCGACCTTGGCAACCGCAGTAGCCTACAGTTCATCGACTCGAAAGGACATACGCTCACCCAGTCGCAAAACGACGCGTTGGTGGCGGTGTTCCAGGCAGCGTTTAATCGATAAGTGTTCAGGGCCGGATAATCCGGCCTTTTTTTATTCTATTGTCAACGCGTTAACTATCACGGGCCATGCGCCGATGGCCCTCACTGTGTGGAGTAATGAAGATGCAAAAGCTAGCTGAGTTGTATCGCGGAAAAGCGAAAACGGTTTACACCACGGAAGATCCCGATCTGCTGGTGCTGCAGTTTCGCAATGATACGTCAGCGTTAGATGGTCAGCGCATTGAGCAGTTTGATCGTAAAGGGCTGGTGAACAACAAGTTCAACCATTTCATCATGAGCAAGCTGGAAGAAGCGGGCATCCCGACTCAGATGGAACGTCTGCTGTCTGATACCGAAGTGCTGGTGAAAAAGCTGGATATGGTGCCGGTCGAATGCGTGATCCGTAACCGTGCCGCGGGTTCGCTGGTGAAACGTCTGGGCATCGAAGAAGGCGAAATTCTGAATCCGCCGCTGTTTGACCTGTTCCTGAAGAACGACGAAATGCACGACCCGATGGTCAACGAATCGTACTGCGAAACCTTTGGTTGGGTGAGCGAAAAACATCTGGCACGTATGAAAGCCCTGAGCTATCAGGCGAATGACGTCCTCAGCAAGCTGTTCGACGATGCCGGACTGATCCTGGTGGACTTCAAGCTGGAGTTTGGTCTGTTCAAAGGCGAAGTCGTGCTGGGCGATGAGTTCTCGCCGGATGGCAGCCGTCTGTGGGACAAGAACACGCTGGATAAGATGGATAAAGACCGTTTCCGTCAGAGCCTGGGCGGTGTGATCGAAGCCTACGAAGAAGTTGCCCGCCGTATCGGCGTTTCTTTAGACTAAAAAAGCAATCGTTTTCGTTCCGCCGTCAGGGATTCAAAAACCTGACGGCGCTCCCATCGTTCGACCGTACTGCCACGCCTCCCAAGATTGAACGCCGGTCCTATCATGATCGGTGGTATTATTGCCCGCCGTATTTTCTGTTTTCCCCCGCAAGGAATTTTCATGGCCAATTTAGACCCGACGCTATTGATTTTACTGGCGCTGGCCGCGCTCGGCATCATTAGCCACAACATGACCGTCACGCTTGCCATTCTGGCGTTGTTGGCGGTACGTATCACGCCGTTAAACAACTACTTCCCTTGGGTGGAGAAATACGGTCTGACCGTCGGCGTACTCGTGTTGACGATCGGGGTGATGGCGCCCATCGCCAGCGGAAAAATCAGCGCGGGTGACGTGATGCACTCGTTTCTGCACTGGAAATCGCTGCTGGCGGTGCTGATCGGCGTGATGGTGTCCTGGCTGGGCGGTCGCGGCGTTGCGCTGATGACCAATCAACCCTCCGTCGTGGCCGGATTACTGGTCGGTACGGTTATGGGCGTCGCGTTATTCCGCGGTGTTCCGGTCGGCCCGCTGATTGCGGCCGGTCTACTGTCTTTGCTGGTCGGTAAAGGCGGCTGACGTTTTGTCGGACACTGCAGTTACCGTTATCGACGCGCTTGTCGCCGAACAATCGACGCTGTCGCAGGCCGGTATTCGCCGCGTGCTGACGATCAGCGGCGATCGCGAATGGTGTGTAAAACAGGCTCGGATGTTGCGGCAGGCGCTCCCCGGCGACTGGCCGTGGGTCGGCAAGACGGCATCAGAATCGGCGATGGCGGCGTCTCAACTGAAAGGGACGTTGGGGCAGGAGTTCCTGCACGCGGTTTTTGATGCTCACGATGGAGTGGACGCCGAGGCGCTGGCGATTTTGGCGGGGACCCTCAAAGCCGGAAGCTGGCTGCTGCTGCTGGTGCCCGATTGGGAGAGCTGGCCGCATTGTCCGGATGCGGACAGCCTACGCTGGAGTGAAAGCGCAACGCCAATCGCGACGCCCGCGTTTATCCACCGTTTGCGTGAAGCGCTGCTGTCTGATGGGGATGCTGTGGTTTGGCGCCAGTCGATGCCGTTGAGCCTGACGCCGCGTTGCGCGCGGCCAGCCTGGCATGTGCCGGACGGCATGCCCACGCAAGGGCAGCAGGATATTTTGCAGCAGCTACGGGCTGCCCGGCATGCGGTCTATGTGATCACCGCGCCGCGAGGGCGAGGGAAATCGACGGTCGCAGGCCTGTTCGCTCAACAATATCGCGATCGCTGCTGGGTGGTTGCACCTTCCCGCGCGGCCAGCGATGTCTTGCTCAGACAGTCGGGCGATGCGGTTTCATTCTGGTCGCCGGATAACCTGCTGGCACATTGCCGTCAGTACGGCGGCGGCGCGGAGTGGCTGCTAATTGACGAGGCGGCGGCGATCCCCTCTTCGGTCCTCACTGACATGTTGTCCTATTTCCCCCACGTGCTCATGACGACCACGGTGCTGGGCTACGAAGGGACCGGACGCGGTTTCTGGCTTAAATTTTGTGCCGGACTACCGGACTGTCAAATGCTGGAACTGAGTGAGCCGTTACGCTGGGCCACCGACGATCCGCTGGAACGCTTGTTGGATCGCGTCATGCTGTTTCAGGCCGAAAACCGTCTGGCGGGGCAACATTCAACGTCGCCTGTCACTTTGGTTAGCAATGAGGCAGCCGGATGGACTCGCTTTCCGACTCGTCTGGAACAGTGTTACGGCCTGCTGTGTAGCGCCCACTATCGCACGTCCCCGCTGGACTTGCGTCGCCTGCTGGATGCCCCCGGTATGCACCTTGCCACGGCCCGTAGCGGCGACAGCCTGTGCGGCATCATCTGGTCGGTGGACGAAGGCGGGCTAGATGTTGGGCTGGCACGCGATGTGTGGGCCGGACGTCGGCGGCCGCGCGGCAATCTGGTCGCCCAGTCGCTGGCGGCTCACGGCAATCTGTGGATGGCGCCGCAGCTGCGTTCCCGGCGGATCAGCCGGATTGCGGTGCTGCCTTCTGCGCGACGAGAAGGCATCGGACAAGCATTAGTGCGGGAACACCAGCGGCAGGGCGAGCAAGAGGGCATGGACTTTTTGTCGGTCAGTTTCGGCTACGAACCTGAGCTGTGGCGGTTCTGGCGGCACTGCGGCTTTCGTCTGGCGCGGATCGGCAGTCATATTGAGGCCAGCAGCGGCTGCTACAGCGCGATGGCGTTATTACCGCTGAGCGATGCCGGCAAGACGCTGGCGCGAGAGGCCGCGCGCCAGCTGGCTCGTGACTGGCGCTGGTTACGACGGGATATCCCGCTGACGCTGAATATTGAGCTTGACGACGATAGCGCGTTGGATGACGCCGACTGGCTTAATCTGTGTGGATTTGCTTTCGCCCACCGTTCTCCTCAGGCGAGCCTAGCCTCGCTGTGCCGACTGTTGGCGTATACCTCCCTGGCGCTGCCTGCGCTCAGACTGTGGCTGGATGACGGCGCGCAAGAGAGCCAATGCGTCGAGCGATTGGGGCTAAGCGGAAAAAAAGCCTTGCTGCGTCGCTGGCGCGAAGAAACCGCAGAGGCTTTGGCTCACTGCGATAACGCTGTTCTCCAACGCGCGCGGCAGTGGCTGGCTTAGTTTTTCTCTTCTGTTAACTCTGTTGACGCTTCTGCGCGCGATGATGATGCCGTGCAGGATTATGCAACAACTCGTTCAATAAACCTCAATATTGGGCGATGAGCGGCGGGCGTATAGTGAAGCAATAGGCTCAGACGTCAGCTCGTAGGAGAGAACAGATGAAACACGAATACGTTGTGGTACAACAACCTTCCGTTCCCCGGCAGTTATTCCTGCTGTTTCATGGCGTAGGGGACAACCCGGCGTCGATGGCTGAGATCGGCCGCTTTTTCGCCGATGCCTTTAAAGAAGCGCTGGTCATTAGCGTGGGCAGCCCGAAAGGCGACGATGGCCATCGCCGCTGGTTCTCCGTGCAGGCGATCACCGAGGCGAATCGATCCGAGCGTATTCAGAGCACGCTACCCGATTTTATTGAGACCATTCGCTCTTGGCAGGCGCAGAGCGGTATCCATGCGAGCCACACGGCGCTGGTGGGGTTTTCGCAGGGCGCGATTATGATCCTTGAAGCCCTGAAGGCGGAACCGAAATTGGCCGGGCGCTCCGTAATCTTCAGCGGCCGCTACGCGACGCCGCCGGAACAACCGCTGCCGGATGATAGCGTGGTGCATATACTGCACGGCGAGGACGATCAGGTGATCTCATCCGAGCATGCGTCTCTGGCGGCACAGCGGCTGCAAATGCTGGGAGCGGATTTTACGCTGGATTTGGTCCCAAGTTTAGGCCACGCCATTGATATGCGCATGATGGACTTCGCCTTAGACCGCCTCCGGTATTACATTCCTCAGCGATACTGGGATGAGGCGGTGCAGGGGAAACGCGGAGAGCTGATCGCCTTTCGTTAAGCCTTCGCAGCATCTCTGTCCTGAAGGTTTACGTCGTTTAGGCGGGGGGCTCTCAGCCAAGAAAGGCGGGTGAGGCGCGTTGCAGTCAGCTCCGCGCCTGCGGTTTTCGCGGTTGTAGCGAAAGAAGGTCAAACAGGATGGAAAACTACTTTTTGTCCTGTTTTTTATCTTGTTGCTTATCTTTCGGCCAATCGTCTTCTTCATCCCACTGCGCATTGTTGTCGCGGTGAGGCGGAAGTTCAGGCTTGTCTTTCAGGAATCGTTTGTGATCTACGCGACTTAAATCCTTGATCCCATTAATTAACATCCCTACCAGAATCAGCAGAATGATCCACCAGTAATCAGCCAGCCATGCCATATTATGCCTCATCGACAGCGTGTATAAATCGAGTGAACAGCGCGGGAAGGTGGGGTTTCAGCCAGTCAATACCCGCGATGTCCTCACCTTCCCAAGCCTCAATAATGATCTCTGGCGACAGCAACATCATGGCCTCGCGGGCCAGCGGTAGATAGCTGATGTGCCAGGGTTCAATGGCGACGCCGCCTTTGTCATGGGCATACGGACGATAGAAATCGTACGTCCCCATGTGTTCGGTCAGCCACTGATTGAGCTCGAAAAAATGACCGCCGGATTCATATTCCCACGGTTCGAGCTGCAATGACTGTCCTGATGGCAGCCGATCGGGATCGTATACGTCCAGTTCGGTGCCCCAATGATGGCGGCTTCCTCCCGGCAGGGCAGACCAGCGTAGGATCGCCTCACAGCGTTCAGGAACATCCAGCGATAGTGCGTCCACCGGTTGGCTGTCGTGCGATAACAGCGGCCGTTGTCCGGTGAATTTACCGTTCCATATCAGCCGCTGACGCTCAAAGTCGCGAAATGTGCTGGCGGGTTGAAGATTGAATCCCGCCTGTCGCGCTTCTTGCTGCAACGCCCGAAAGGCATTGACCGCTTCGGCCTGTAGGCGATGCTGTCCTGTCAGCGTCATCAGATGCTGATGCTGTTTTCCGGTCAGCATGGCGCGGGTGATCATGCGATCAGTTGCTCCATAATCCGTTGATACATCCGGCTCAGCAGTTGTAGATCGGCTGCGTTCACGCACTCGTCCACTTTATGAATAGTGGCGTTCACTGGCCCCAGCTCCACCACCTGCGCGCCCATCCGGGAGATAAAGCGTCCGTCCGAGGTGCCGCCGGTCGTGAGCAACTGGGGGGTTAATTCGCTGTAGTGCTCGACCGCGTTGACGACGGCATCCACTAACGCACCGCGCGCCGTCAGGAAGGGCTGACCCGACAACCACCAGTCCAAAGTATAGTTTAGCTGATGACGGTCCAGCAGCTCGGCAACGCGCTGTTTGATGATCTCGTCCGTCAGTTCCGTACTGAACCGGAAATTGAACTGGACCTGCAGTTCGCCGGGGATCACATTATTGCTGCCGGTACCGGCTTTGATATTGGCAATCTGCATACTGGTGGGCGGGAAGAACTCGTTGCCCTCATCCCATACGGTGGCAACCAGCTCATTCAATGCCGGCAGCGCACGGTGGACAGGGTTGTCCGCCAGGTGCGGATAGGCGACATGTCCCTGAATACCGTGAATACGAAGGTTGGCGGTAATCGAGCCGCGGCGGCCGTTCTTGACGACGTCGCCCACTCGGCTGGTGCTGGACGGCTCACCGACCAGGCAGTAGTCCAGACGTTCCTGACGCGCCATCAGCGCTTCGACCACCTTGACGGTGCCGTGCGTCGCATCAGCCTCTTCGTCGGAAGTAATCAAAAAGGCGAGTCGGCCTTTATGTTGGGGATTTGCGGCGACGAAACGCTCTGCGGCGACGACCATGGCCGCCAGCGAGCCTTTCATATCTGCCGCGCCACGGCCATACAGCATGCCGTCGCTGATAGTGGGTTCGAAGGGAGGATGTTGCCACAGGCTGGCGTCTCCGCTGGGAACCACGTCGGTATGACCGGCAAAGGCCAGCGTTTCTCCCGTTCCACGCCAGGCCCAGAAGTTCTGTGTTTCACCGAAGTTCATCTTTTCGACGGTGAAGCCGATGGCCTCGAGACGTTCAATCATGAGCGTTTGACAGCCTGCGTCGTCGGGGCTGAGGGACGGACGTTTAATTAATTGCTGCGCAAGTTCGATGACGGGGCAGGACACGTTATTTCTCCTCCGCAAAAAATTGCTGGTAGCTATCTTCGCTGAAACCAAGCAGCGTTTTCCCATCCTCGGTCACTAACAAAGGACGTTTAATCAGCGCTGGCTGCTCCAGCATAACAGCTTTTGCCGCGGCGGAATTATCGATCGCATCGCGCCGGGCTTCGTCCAGCTTGCGCCAGGTCGTACCGCGCTTATTGACCAACGGCTCCCAGCCGAGGCTGTCGATAAACGATTGCAGCAGAGCATCGTCCAGTCCGTCTGTTCGGTAGTCATGAAAACGATAGTCAATCTGGTGGGCCTCCAGCCAACGGCGGGCCTTTTTGATGGTGTCACAGTTCTTGATACCGTACATGGTCGTCATGGCTAATAAACCCTTTGTTTTTTATTAGGAATTAGTATGCAGATCATACCGTTTAATTTAGGTCCGATGCCATACCAATCTGTTGGCGTTTTTATGTAAAGTCAGGCGCCGTGACTGGAAGTGGGAAGTGGGCGGGTCATCATTTATCCGGTGTCGGAGTGGCGGTCGATGAACAAATGAGGAAACCTGAGTAAATAAAAGAGGCTATTATTTGAGGCCTATTGATTATCCTCTGCCACTTTGAGATCGACGCGTAGCGTGGGGCGCGCTGTATGAATTTCACACTGCGCTTTTAGCTAAAAATGCGGTATCGCCTTTGACGGCCTCTTCTGAGTGATTTTTCCTTATCCCAAAAAATGAATAAAAAATGGCGTCAGATAGTTGTAAAAAGCATATCGCGCGCGAATGCCGGTCATAAAAGGCGCTGGTCGAATTTTTTAATGCTTTTTATTGCATTTCGTCGATGTTCAGCTGGACAAATGCTTCATCTATTGCTGTACTGTGCATGACACAGAGTTTGTGTCTTTCATTCATGTTAAAGGTAAGTTTGATGTCTAAGATTACAGGTAGCGTTAAGTGGTTTAATGAGTCCAAAGGATTCGGTTTCATTACTCCTGAAGATGGTAGCAAAGACGTGTTCGTACACTTCTCTGCCATCCAGAGCAATGGCTTCAAAACTCTGGCTGAAGGTCAGCGTGTAGAGTTTGAAATCACTAGCGGTGCAAAAGGTCCTTCTGCTGCTAACGTTATCGCTATTTAATTATACCGATTTCTAAAAAAACCCGCCCATTGGCGGGTTTTTATTTTTCAGTGAGCAGCCAGCCAACTGACAACAGAAAAAGCGAGCGCGGCCAGCGCCAGCGAACCGACAAAGCTCAACACCATATAGATCCCTGCCGTTAACCACTGACCTTCCTGAATCATTCCCAGCATTTCCACCGAGAACGTGGAGAACGTCGTTAAGCCGCCGCAAAAGCCGGTCGTCACCACCAGTTTCCAATGCGAAGGTAAATCCGGTAAACGAACAAAATAGCTTGCTGCTGCCCCAATGATTGCCGCGCCAATCAGGTTTGCCATCAGCGTCCCGATCGGTATTTCCGATGTGCCGTTGTTGAAACGCAGATTGAGCAGCCAGCGCGCGACGCAGCCAATGCCACCACCAAAAAACACAGCCAATAAATTAGCGTACATGGACATCTTTTATTTCCACAGCAAGTTGGGCTAATCTCGAAAGGATAGGCATACGCTACGTCCTTGGTTCGAGGAGGCGTAGACATCATCAGCCAAAAGGCGGTTATGGAGGAATGTCATCTCCGTTGCAATTATCCAAAGTTTACCCGCTAGCACTGCGTTTTTGTAGCAAAGAGCGTAGGTTGCCGGTTCATCGTGGTGAATGACTCACCGAGTGAGGGAATGCTATGAAAGTTGCGTTGGGTCAGTTTGCCGTCCATCGGCAGTGGCAAGATAACGCGAATACGTGCATTAGCCTGATGCACGACGCCACGGCCGCAGGGGCTCGCCTGCTCGTGCTGCCGGAGGCGGTATTGGCGCGAGATAACGCTGATGCTGAGTGGGGAATCAATCACGCGCAGCCGTTAAATGGACCTTTCGTGAGCCAGTTGCTCGCGGCCAGCGAATCGTCATCTCTCACCGTAGTTTTTACCCTTCACACGCCGGCAGAAGAGGGGCGCGTGTACAACACGCTGCTGGTGTTGCGTCAGGGAGAAGTGTTGGCGCATTACCACAAACTCCATCTGTACGATGCATTCTCATGGCAAGAGTCTAAACGGGTCACGCCTGGGGAAGCGCTTCCTCCGGTGATCGACATCGACGGAGTAAAGGTCGGTATGATGGTCTGCTATGATCTCCGTTTTCCGGAGATGGCGCGCGTACTGGCGAATAAAGGCGCCGATGTGTTGGTACTTCCCGCCGCCTGGGTCAAGGGAGCGCATAAAGAGATGCATTGGGAGCTTTTAAACCGAGCCCGTGCGCTGGAAAATACCTGTTACCTGATCGCCGTTGGCGAGTGTGGCGTGAAGAATATTGGTAACAGCATGGTCGTGGATCCGATGGGGATCGTTGTCGCACAGGCGACGGAAGAACCCGCATTGCTCTTTGCCGAACTCAGTCTGGAACGAATTCAACGGGTGCGCCGTCAATTACCTGTTCTGAATCATAGCCGCTTCGAACCGCCTGTATTACGCTGTAAAGGTAACCTCGGCTAATGGATCACGTCGGGGGGACAGGAGTGCCGGTCTTATTTTGTTACAGATGACCGTTGTATTATGATGAAGGCCGTCTTAAAACGGGACAAGGCACAAGTGCTGGCTGTCCCAGCGTATAAAATCAGGTAGGTATTTATGGAAGGTATCAGCATTGCCAAACTGTTGGTGATTGGCGCATTGATCGTTCTGCTCTTCGGCACCAACAAACTGCGTAGCCTCGGTGGCGACCTGGGTGCGGCGATCAAAGGTTTCAAGAAAGCCATGAACGACGATCAAACTACGGCTAAAACGCAGACTCCGGAAGAACCGGCTGCGCTCAACGACGTGCGTAACAAAGAATAATTTGTTTTCGATGATGCCGGGCGTGTAGCGGACGGGATCCCGTCCGCTCAGTCCTGATCCTACACCGGCAAACTGTAATCATTTATTGCCGGACAGTCGGGCTATTTGACTTCTTCGCCCTTGGCCTGCAGGTCAGCGTGGTAAGACGAACGTACGAAAGGCCCGCAAGCGGCATGGGTGAATCCCATCGCCAGCGCTTCCTGTTTCATCTCCTCAAACTCTTCCGGCGGAACGTAACGTTTTACGGCAAGGTGATGGCGGCTAGGCTGCAGATATTGACCTAACGTCAGCATCGTCACGCCGTGACGGCGCAGATCGCGCATCACTTCCACAATCTCTGCATTGGTTTCGCCTAGTCCAACCATCAGGCCAGATTTCGTCGGGATGTCCGGATGCGCGGCCTTGAAGTTTTCGAGCAGTTTGAGTGACCACTCATAGTTGGCGCCGGGACGGACCTGACGATACAGACGCGGCACGTTTTCCAGGTTGTGGTTGAAGACGTCCGGCGGACTGGCGTTCAGGATCTCCAGCGCGCGATCCATACGGCCGCGGAAGTCTGGCACCAGCGTTTCGATTTTGATCTGCGGACTTTTACGGCGGATAGCGCTGATACAGTCGGCAAAGTGCTGAGCGCCGCCATCGCGCAGGTCATCACGGTCTACCGAGGTGATGACCACATAACGCAGCGCCATGTCGTGGATTGTCTGCGCCAGTTTTTCCGGCTCGTTAGCGTCGGGCGCGATCGGTCGGCCATGCGCAACATCGCAGAAGGGGCAGCGGCGGGTACAGATTGCGCCGAGGATCATAAAGGTGGCCGTACCGTGGTTGAAACATTCAGCCAGGTTAGGGCAGGAGGCTTCTTCACAAACCGAATGCAGTCCATTGCGGCGCATGGCGTCTTTAATTCCCTTGATCCGGCTTGAGTCGGCAGGGAGTTTAATCTTCATCCATTCGGGTTTGCGCAGCATATCCTGGCGTTCAACGGCAACGGTCCGTACAGGAATCAAGGCCAGTTTGTCGGCGTCGCGGTATTTTACGCCACGTTCGATCTGAATCGGTTTACTCATGTTTGCGTAAGTTCCAGTTCTGAATCGCTGTCATGAATTAACAACTAATTCATGAATCGCGTAAGTCGTTAAACTTTTTTTTAAAAAACTCACAAAATTATATCATCATTGCCCGGTGACAATCAGCCCTTGAGCGGGCAAAAAGCATCATTAGTGTAAATGAAATGTAATGATTATGCCGGGTGAGATCGAGAAAACCACGCCATCGGCTGCGGTTCTCCCTGCTGTTCCCATACCCAGTCCACCCATTCGCTCTCTGTGTAGCCGAGCAGCCGCATAAAGGCGGCGGTCAAAATGGGCGCGGTGTCTTCAACGGTGGCGCCGGGAACGAGGTCGCCGATCTGCGTCATTTGCATACCGGCGTAACCGCACGGGTTGATACGCTGGAAAGGCGACAGATCCATCGCAATATTTAGCGCCAGACCGTGGAAAGAGCAACCATGTCGAATACGTAGTCCGAGGGAACAGATTTTTTTATCGCCGACATATACGCCGGGGGCATCGGGGCGAGCATGAGCTTCAATCCCGAAATGCGCCAGCGTATCGACGACGGTTTGTTCAATGGCGCTGACCAACTGGCGGACGCCGACTTTGCGGCGTTTAATGTCAATCATCACATACATCACCTGCTGGCCCGGGCCATGATAGGTGACTTGCCCGCCGCGGTCGCTCTGGATGACCGGGATATCTCCCGGCATCAGCACATGTTCCGCTTTGCCCGCCTGTCCCTGGGTGAACACCGGGGAATGCTGAACCAGCCAGAGCTCATCGGCACTGCTGCCGTCGCGTTGCTCGGTGAAATGGTGCATCGCCAGGGATACCAGCTCGTATGGGAGTATGCCTAGCTGACGTATGATGATCTTGTCTTGTTCCACTGGCGTCATCTTCAGAGTCGAGAATGTATGGCGGTCAGTATACGGGATACCGCCGTGGGGACGAATAGCGCTTGTCAGCCTTCCGATGATGGAACGCGTCGACGAAATTAAAGCACCATACGCACGATATCGATTTTACCCAGCTCTTCATACAACGTCTCAACCTGTTCGACGTGCGTGGCGTTAATCGTGATGGAGACCGAGTGGTAGTTACCCTTCGCGCTGGGTTTGATTTGCGGCGTGTAGTCGCCAGGGGCATGACGCTGCACGACTTCAACCACCTGATCGACGAGCTCCGGCTGTGCCAGACCCATCACCTTGTAGGTAAAGGAGCACGGGAATTCAAGCAGTTCGTTGAGTTTGGTTTTCATTAAGACACTCCAGAGTGGTTTTCTAACGGTAAGACCCTAAAAAGTATAACTCCCGCCGAGGCGGGAGTGTATTTATCCGTGTGATATGGGGGCGTTATGCCCGAAAACAAGGAAAAATTAGCTGAACCAGCGGTGGAACATCAGTTTCACGTAGTCCATCAGTCGGCTGAAAATGCCGCCTTCTTTCACTTCGTTCATTACCACCAGCGGGCGCTGTTCGATGGTCTTGCCATCCAGTTGGAAGTTGATGGTGCCGACGACCTGATTTTTGCTTAACGGGGCATGCAGTTCGGTGTTGTTTAACACGTAGCTGGCTTTCAGATCTTTCATCCGGCCGCGCGGAATAGTGATGTAGACATCTTTTTCAACGCTCAGCGCAACGCGATCGCTATCGCCGAACCAAACGGGTTCTGAAGCGAACTCTTTGCCGGATTTCAGCGGTGCTACCGTTTCAAAGAAGCGGAAGCCCCAGGTGAGCAGTTTTTTGCTTTCCGTTTCGCGGCCTTTGAAGGTCCGGCCGCCCAATACGGCAGAAATCAGTCGAGTTTGACCTTCGGTCGCCGAGGCGACGAGGTTATAGCCAGCAGAGGAGGTATGGCCGGTTTTAATCCCGTCCACCGCCAGGCTGGAGTCCCACAGGAGGCCGTTGCGGTTGGTCTGACGGATGTTGTTGAAGGTGAACTCTTTCTCTTTATAGGTCGCGTACTCATCTGGTACGTCGCGGATCAGCGCCTGGCCGATCAGCGCCATATCCCGAGCCGAACTGTACTGCCCTTCGGCATCGAGCCCGTGTACGGTTTTAAACTGCGTATTCTGCAGGCCCAGCGCCTTGACGTAGTTGTTCATCAGATTGACGAACGAGTCCTGGCTGCCGGCAACATAGTCCGCCATAGCGACGCAGGCGTCGTTGCCCGACTGGAGAATAATACCTTTGTTCAACAGAGAAACGCTGACGCGATCCCCGGGCTTCAGAAACATCAGCGACGATCCCTGGAATTCCGGGTTGCCGGTCGCCCAGGCATCTTTGCCAATGGTCACAACATCGTTAGGCGTGATTTTTCCTGCCTTGATGGCTTGCCCGATGACATAACTGGTCATCATCTTGGTCAGGCTGGCCGGATTACGACGAGTGTCGGCGTTCATTTCCGCCAGCACTTTGCCCGAGTTGTAATCAATCAGAATATAAGCTTCGGCGTCGATCTGCGGCACACCGGGGATCATGGTTTTGAGGTTGACGTCGTCGGCGTGGGCGAAGGTCGATGCGCAGAGTGCCAGCAGTGAGCCCAGCACGATGCGTGGCATAAAACGAGTTGTGGTTTCTGTATTCATGATGGAACAACAACATCCATGGGTATGAGTTAAAAACGAGTCACACTATAGCAGATGAAGATCATGGGCGGCATCAGATAATACGTTACGCAATTTTGCCGAAGGGTCCCGCCGGGCGACGTTTTGACGGGGAAAGGCGATGTCACTTTCGATTCCCCGGATGGTCACGGTTTACAGCGTCGTGATGAAAGACTGTTGCTGTGCCTCGTTTGCCAGTCGCTGCTGTAGTTCGACCGCCTGCTGTCGGCTGGTGAACGGACCTAGCTGAACGCGATACAAACCGTTGTTCTGCGTGACATTGCCTTGGACATTGAAGCGACTCTTCAGGCTGTTTAGCCAGGCATCGGCGCGCTGTGAGTCTTTGAGCGCGCCGACCTGAACCACGACGTTGCCGTTTGCGGCGGCGGGCGTCGTCGCCACCGCAGGTGAAGCTGAGGTGGACGCCGTTGATTGAGGCGTTTCGAGAACGCCGCTGCGCAGCGGCTGCGGCGCGCCAAGGAATCCGCCGCTAGGTGCGGCGTTAGTCGTTGGAGACACCGTCGAAACGGCATTGTCGGAAACGCTGTCAGCAGCGGCGGGCGGTGTATTGCTGCCGGTTGCCGAGGTCATGACCGGCGCGCTCATTCCACCTGCGCTGAGGTTAGGGCGTTCAGGCAAGGCAAAACTCTGTTTGGCGACACGCGTGCCGACCGTGCCCGGACCTGACAACGTACCGTCGGGGGCGACGCTGATGAAGTCGACCTTCACTCGGGTGTTGTTGGAGATATTCAGTCGTTCACCCGCGGCGCGCGTTAAATCGATAATTCTACCGGGCGTGAAAGGGCCGCGGTCATTGACGCGAACCACCAGTTGGCGGCCGTTACTGAGGTTGGTTACGCGCACATAGCTGGGGATCGGCAGGGTAGGGTGCGCGGCGGCGAGCGCGTTGGGATCGAACTCTTCGCCGAGGGAAGTGCGGTTGCCCGAAAGCTCTTCGCCATACCATGTCGCCAAACCGGTCTGGCTAAAGTTCTCCGGGTTTTTGACAATCTTGTAGCTGCGGCCGTTAACGGTGTAATCCTGCATTGTGGAGGGGTTAAACGGTTCATAGCGCGGTTCTGCGCCGCCAATCTCTTCCACCGGACCGTGATAAACTGTCGGTGCTGGCGCAGGCCTCACCTGTTCCGTCTCGGTGCTACAGCCGGACAACACCAGACCGAGCGCTACAACCCCTAGCCAATTCTTACGCATTGCCCACCTCTATAAGCTTTTGGATAACATTTTGCGGTGAGTATGTATCGACATGACGATACCAAATCCCGCCATCAAGACCACCAGAGCCGATCCGCCATAGCTGACCAAGGGCAGCGGGACACCGACCACGGGCAGAATACCACTGACCATCCCGATGTTGACGAAAACGTAGACAAAGAAGATTAGCATCAATCCGCCGACCATGACGCGGCCAAAGGAGTTCTGCGCATTGGCGGCGATCACCAGACCCCGCATAATCAGGAACAGATAGAGCGTCAACAGGATTAGCACGCCGATCAGGCCGAGCTCTTCCGCCAGTACGGCAAAGATAAAGTCGGTATGGCGCTCTGGCAGAAACTCCAGCTGCGACTGCGTTCCCTGCAACCAGCCCTTGCCGGAAAGGCCTCCGGAGCCGATGGCGATTTTTGACTGGATAATGTGATACCCGGCTCCCAGCGGATCGCTCTCCGGATCCAGCAGCATCATCACCCTGTCGCGCTGATAATCATGCATCAAAAAGAACCACAAAATGGGAATGAAGGCCGCAACAAGCAGCGCGGCAAAGCCAATCAGCCGCCAGCTCATACCCGCAAGAAACAGTACGAACAGGCCTGACGCGCAGATCAGAATCGACGTCCCCAAGTCAGGCTGCGCTGCCACGAGTAACGTAGGTACGAAAATCAAGGCCAGCGCAATGGCGGTATTTTTCAACGAGGGAGGGCACATATCGCGGTTGATATAACGCGAGACCATCAGCGGAACCGCGATTTTGGCGATCTCGGACGGCTGGAACCGCACCACGCCCAGATCCAACCAGCGCTGTGCGCCTTTACTGATTTGCCCGAACACATCCACCAAAACCAATAGGATAACGCACACCACATATAAATAAGGCGCCCACCCTTCGTACACTCGGGGCGGGATCTGAGCCATGATGATCATCACAATCAGGCCGAGCACGCACTGAGCAATTTTGCGCTCCATCATGTCGATGTTCTGTCCGCTGGCGCTCCACATCACGACCAGGCTGTAGCACAGCAGTGCCAGTACACAGAGAAGAAACGGGAGATCAATGTGGATTTTGGTCCAGATTGAGCCTTTTTGTTGGCTATCGGTCATGAATTTGCCTACTCAGTTTCACTGCCGGGAGGCGCGGGAGGCGCGACCGGGAGATTGACGTTGTTATCGCCCAAAATAATATGGTCGAGGATCTGACGCACGATAGTCCCGACTGCGGGTCCGGCGCCGCCGTTTTCCAAAATAATGGTCATGGCCACTTTCGGGTCGTGGTAAGGGGCGAAGGCGACCATCAGCTTGTGGTCGCGCAGCCGTTCAGCGATTTTATGGGCGTTATAGGTCTCGTTTTCCTTCAGGCCGAACACCTGCGCCGTACCGGACTTGGCCGCGATTTTATACGGTGAGTCCGCAAAGCTTTTGTGTGCGGTGCCGTTGGCGCGGTTGGCGACCCCATACATGCCATCTTTGACCAGTTCCCAGTAGCCGGAGTGAATATCGCCGATCTGCGTGTGCTCCTGCTGGGCAAAAGGTACTTTGACCCCATGCTCCTGCGTACTGGCGAGCAGATGCGGCGTTTTGACCTGACCGTCATTGATCAGCGTCGTCAGCGCTTTCAGCATCTGAATGGGCGTCGCGGTCCAATAACCCTGACCGATGCCGACCGGGATGGTATCGCCTTGATACCACGGTTTTTTGTACCGTCGCATTTTCCAGTCGCGCGTCGGCATGATCCCGGCGCGCTCTTCAGACAGATCGATACCGGTATAGTCGCCGTAGCCGAATTTACTCATCCACTCCGACAGGCGGTCGATGCCCATATCGTAGGCCACCTGATAAAAATAGGTATCCGCCGACTCTTCCAATGCCTTGGTCAGATTCAGACGGCCATGCCCCCATTTTTTCCAGTCGCGGAAACGTTTTTCCGAGCCGGGAAGCTGCCACCAACCGGGGTCGAACAACGACGTATTGGGCGTAATCACTCCCGCCGTCAGCGCGGAAACCGCGATATAAGGTTTCACGGTCGACGCGGGCGGATAGACGCCCTGCGTGGCGCGGTTGATCAATGGGCGGTTGGGGTCGTTCAACAGCGTACGGTAATCTTTACCGGAAATGCCGTCGACAAACAGGTTCGGGTTATAGCTGGGCGTGGAGACCATCGCCAGAATACCGCCGTCGCGCGGGTCGGTAACGATGACCGCCGCACGGCTGCCTTCCAGCAGTTTTTCAATGTAGATCTGCAGATTCAAATCTAGCGTCAGATAGATATCTTTGCCGGCCTGCGGCGGCTGTTCGTGCAGCTGGCGAATCACGCGGCCGCGGTTGTTGACCTCAACCTCTTCATAGCCCGGTTTGCCGTGCAGCATGTCTTCGTAATATCGCTCGATGCCGAGTTTGCCGATGTCGTGCGTGGCCGCATAGTCGGCGAGCTTATCTTCTTTGGCCAGCCGGTCGAGATCCCGGTCATTGATTTTGGATACGTAGCCGATGACGTGGGTCAGCGCAGAACCGTAGGGGTAATAGCGGCGCTGGTAGCCTTTCACTTCCACGCCAGGGAAACGGTATTGGTTCACCGCAAAGCGGGCGACCTGCACATCGGACAGGCCGGTTTTCACCGCGATGGAGGTGAAGCGGCGCGAACGCTTGCGCTCTTTGCGGAAGTTATCCAGATCTTCGTCGGTAAGATCGGCGATAGGCCTCAGGGCATCCAGCGTCGCTTCGAGGTTGTTGACCTTTTCTGGGACCAGCTCTAGCTGGTAAATGGTCCGGTTAAGGGCCAACGGCGTGCCGTTGCGGTCATAGATAATGCCGCGACTGGGCGCGATAGGAACCAGCTTGATTCGGTTTTCGTTGGAACGGGTGCGGTAGTCGTCAAAGCGTGAAATCTGTAGATGATACAGATTGACAACGAGGATGCCGATCAGCAGCAGAATGCCCAGAAACGCCACCAGCGCGCGGCGTACAAACAGGGCTGACTCAGCCGTATAATCACGAAAAGGTTTACGCTCTATGTTCATCCGGCAGGATCAGTTCTGATAGTTCATGGTATCGCCTTACTCCCGGTGGTAAGGATGGTTAGCCGTAATGCTCCAGGCGCGGTAGAGGCTTTCCGCCACCAGTACGCGCACCAACGGATGGGGCAGCGTCAATGGGGACAGTGACCAGCTCTGTTCCGCCGCCGCTTTACACTGCGGCGACAGACCTTCCGGTCCGCCAATCAGCAAACTCACATTGCGACCGTCAAGCTTCCAACGTTCCAGCTGTTTGGCTAGCTGCGGGGTTTCCCACTGTGAACCGGGAATATCCAGCGTCACAATCAGGTTGCCTTTTCCGACGGCAGCCAGCATTTGTTCGCCTTCTCGCTCCAGAATGCGGCGAATATCGGCGTTTTTGCCCCGTTTCCCGGCAGGAATTTCCACCAGTTCGAGTGGCATATCCTTAGGAAAACGGTGCAGATAATCGGTAAATCCGGTCTGCACCCAGTCGGGCATTTTGGTGCCCACGGCGACCAGTTGCAGTTTCATATCAACCCCAGAGCTTTTCCAGTTCGTACAGTTGACGGCTGTCTTCCTGCATGACATGGACGATCACATCGCCGAGGTCGACAACGACCCAGTCAGCCAGCGCTTCGCCTTCTACGCCCAGCGGGAGCAGTCCGGCTGCGCGGGATTCCTGCACAACGTGGTCGGCGATCGACGCGACGTGGCGGCTGGAGGTTCCGGTACAGATGATCATGCAGTCTGTGATGCTGGACTTATTGGTGACGTCCAACGCCACGATATCTTGACCTTTCAGGTCGTCGATTTTATCCATTACGAAGTCTTGGAGTGCTTGGCCTTGCAAATGTTCCCCCTGGGGTAATGTTAATCAGCCTGAGCTTGATGGGCGGAGCGATGTCGCTTTACGCATGTGCGCAAAAGCGTGGTGAGTCTGCCGTGGCAAGCCGGTTGCCTGCCGTTTGAACCAGCGGCGGAGTATACCATGCAGTCATGGTGAGTGGTATAAAGCCGTCGCTATCGGTATAGCCCGTGTGTATCTATATAATTCAGCACGGAGGCGGGCAAAAGGTCGCTGCAGTCGCGCCCCTGTTGCCTGCGTTGGCGGATTTCAGTGGCAGAAATGGGGAGCAGCGGAGTGTTCGCCAGATAGATTAACCCATGAGGATGCTGATGCAACCGGTTAACCTCGGTAGTGTGACGGGAGGTCAGCCACTGCTGCAACTCCGGGGTTTCCAGCGTTTGGCTGTAACCCGGCCGGGCGCACACCAGCAGATGACAATAAGACAGAATCTCCTGCCAGCGGTGCCAGTGATGCAACGTTAGCAGTGAATCCTGACCAATGATAAACGCCAGCGGCGCCGTCGGCCCCGCTTCCTGCCTTAGCGCTTCCAGCGTTTCGATCGTGTACGAAGGCGTTTCCCGTTGCAGCTCGCGGTCATCAATACGGAAAAGCGGGTTGTTTGCGATCGCCAGCGCGGCCATGGCTTTGCGCTGTTGGGCGTTGGCTTCAGGTTGTTCGCGGTGGGGAGGGACATTGTTGGGCAGCAGGACGACCTGTTGCAGTCCGACTTCGGCCGCCAGCGCACTAACTGGGCGCAGGTGGCCGTAATGAATCGGGTCGAACGTCCCGCCGAAATAGGCGGTCAGTTCGCTTGCGGTATTCGGGGTGGGCAAATCAATACACCTCAATCAGACTATCGGGCAGGGCTTTTCCACATAAGATCATCGCCAGTGTTTCCAGTTCTGCCCAAATTGGCTGGCCGTAATTCTGCTTCAGGGTGATTTCAAGTCTGGCGAGCAGGGTGATGGCCTGCTGTAGCTGCTCCAACGACAGACGCTGCAACGCTTGCGTTATCAAAGGGCGGCGGTTTTGCCAGATCTTGAGTTGGTCGAACAGCGTACGCAGCGGGGTGGCGACCATCTGCCGTTTCAGCTGGAGCAGGAGCAATAGTTCACGCTGTACGGTTCGCAGCAGAATAACGGGCTCGCACTCTTCCAAACGCAGCTGGTGCAGGATGTGCCAGGCGCGTTTGCTTTTCCCCGCCAGTAGCGCATCGAGCCAATGAAACGGCGAAAAGTGCGCCGCATCGCTGACCGCCTGTTCAACGCGAGGCAGCGGCAGTTTACCGTCAGGGTAGAGCAGGGACAGGCGTTCCAGTGCCTGAGACAACGCCAGCAGGTTGCCTTCATAGCAGTAGCAAAGCAGCTGGCAGGCGGGATCGTCCAGTTCCAGCGTCATGCTTTTGGCGCGTTGCATGACCCAGCGCGGAAGCTGTTCCTGTTCTGGCGTCATGCAGGGCACATAGATGCTTTTCTGCGACAAGGCTTTAAACCAGGCGCTGTTCTCCTGGGCGCGGGTCAGCTTGGCGCCACGCAAAATCAGTAGGACATCCGGATGGAGTAATCCGGCGAGTTTCACCAGCTGTTCGCCAATCGGCGCGCCGGGACCGGCGTCTGGCAACGTCAGCGACAGTATTTGTCGTGATGAGAATAAGCTAAGCGCCTGACAGGCGCCGAAGATGGCGTCCCAGTCAGTCGAGTTATCCAGCGTAAACCGGAATTGTTCGTGAAAATCTTGCTGTTGAGCGGTACGACAAATGTGATCCTGACTTTCCTGCAGCAGCAGAGGATCGTTGCCGAACAGCAGATAACAACCGCGCAGCCCCTCTCGGAGTTGCGCGGCGAGTTGCTCAGGATAAATCCGGGTCATGAACGTGCGGGTACGGCAGGAGCAGGAGACGTCGTTTTTTTCTCCTTCTCCTGCTCGGCGTTTTTGCTTACCTTCACGGTCAGCAGGTTACGCACCAGCTGTTGGGCGGCCTGTACGCGCATTTCCTGGAGGATGATATCCTGCTCGGCATCTTTGGCGAGCGCCGTGAGCGGGTTATCAAAGAAGGTACGGAAGACTTTGACGTTTATCGGGTAGATATCGTCTCCCGGCATAAGCACCTGTGCTTTCAGTTCCAGGACAAACTGATACTCGGCGGCTTTACCATCCTGGAAAACAGACGCGGTGCTGCGCGTTTGCGACGTCCCCAGCACGCGCAGAGACGGAATGTCCTGGCGTTTGGAGTTCTCAACGATGTTCACATTGTTGAGACGAAGCTGTTCGCGCACCGCGCGCGTCATAGGCCCATACGGGTCTGAGCTATCCAGAATCAGATTTTGCAACTGATGCGGCACCTGAGTCGTGCCGCGCAGATGAAAACCGCAACCAGCGGTAATAAGTACCGCCAGTCCCAGCAACAACGTCAAAAGTGGGTGTCGCACAAGTTCCTCCTCGCCTTAACCCACAACCAGGTTAAGCAGTTTTCCAGGGACGTAAATCACTTTCCGCACGGTCACGCCATCAAGATATTTGGCGACCAGCGGTTCTTGCGCAGCGCGTTCACGAACTTGCTGCTCGTTGGCGTCAGCCGCAACGGTAATTTTTCCGCGGACTTTGCCGTTGACCTGAATGACGACCAGCTTCGAGTCTTCAACCATAGCCTGTTCATCCGCCACCGGCCACGGTGCGTTATCGATGTCGCTTTCGCCGTGCAGCTCTTGCCACAGTGTGAAGCAGACATGCGGGGTGAACGGATACAGCATACGGACGACGGCCAGCAGCGTTTCCTGAGTCAGGGCGCGATCCTGGTCACTGTCCTGAGAAGCCTTCGCCAGCTTGTTCATCAGTTCCATGATAGCGGCAATGGCGGTATTGAACGTCTGACGACGGCCAATATCGTCGGTAACCTTGGCGATGGTTTTGTGCAGATCGCGACGCAGGGACTTCTGATCGTCCGTCAGTTTCGCGACGTCGAGCGGCTGTACTGCTCCTTTGGCGGTATGATCCAGCACTTGTTTCCATACGCGTTTCAGGAAGCGGTTAGCGCCTTCAACGCCGGATTCCTGCCACTCCAACGTCATTTCTGCCGGGGAAGCGAACATCATAAACAGACGTACGGTATCCGCACCGTATTTTTCCACCATGATCTGCGGGTCGATGCCGTTGTTTTTCGACTTCGACATTTTGCTCATGCCGGCATAAATTACTTCGCGGCCTTCGGCGTCGAACGCTTTCACGATACGGCCTTTCTCATCGCGCTCAACGGTTACGTCAGCCGGGGAAATCCACACGCGTTCGCCGTTTTCGCCGACGTAGTAGAAGGCATCCGCCAGCACCATTCCCTGACACAGCAGGCGTTTCGCCGGTTCGTCTGAGTTGACCAGGCCCGCGTCGCGCAGCAGTTTATGGAAGAAGCGGAAGTACATCAGGTGCATGATGGCGTGTTCGATACCGCCGACATACTGATCGACCGGCAGCCAGTAGTTGGCCGCGGCGGGATCCAGCATGCCTTCATCGTACTGCGGGCAGGTGTAGCGCGCGTAATACCAGGACGATTCCATGAAGGTGTCGAAGGTATCGGTTTCACGCAGCGCAGGCTGGCCGTTGACGGTGGTTTTTGCCCATTCCGGGTCGGCTTTGATCGGGCTGGTGATGCCGTCCATGACCACATCTTCAGGCAGTCTGACCGGCAGCTGATCTTCCGGCGTCGGGATGACCGTGCCATCTTCCAGCGTGACCATCGGGATTGGCGCGCCCCAGTAACGCTGGCGAGATACGCCCCAGTCGCGCAGGCGGTAGTTGACCTTGCGCTGACCCACGCCTTTCTCAACCAGTGTGTCGGCGATAGTGTTGAAAGCTTCTTCATAATCAAGACCGTCAAACTCGCCGGAATTCATCAGGCGGCCTTTTTCGGTCAGTGCCTGAGCGGACAAATCGACGTCCTGGCCTTCAGCAGCCTGAATGACCTGTTTGATTGGCAGGCCGTATTTGGTGGCGAACTCCCAGTCGCGCTGGTCGTGAGCCGGTACGGCCATCACTGCGCCGGTGCCGTATTCCATCAGCACAAAGTTTGCGATCCACACCGGGACTTTCTCGCCGCTCAGCGGGTGAATGGCGTACAGGCCGGTCGGCATGCCTTTTTTCTCCATCGTCGCCATGTCCGCTTCGGCGACTTTGGTATTACGGCACTCTTCGATGAAATCGTGCAGCGCAGGATTTTTTTCTGCGGCCAGCAGAGACAAAGGATGCCCTGCAGCGACGGCGACGTAGGTCACGCCCATGAAGGTATCGGGACGCGTCGTGTAGACCGTCATCTGGCGATCGCTGTCCGCGATGTCGAAGGTGATTTCAACGCCTTCAGAACGGCCGATCCAGTTACGCTGCATGGTTTTCACCTGCTCTGGCCAGCTTTCCAGCGTATCCAGATCGTTCAGCAGTTGGTCGGCGTAGTCAGTGATTTTGATGAACCACTGTGGAATTTCTTTGCGTTCTACCTTGCTGTCGCAGCGCCAGCAGCAGCCGTCGATGACCTGTTCGTTAGCCAGTACGGTTTGATCGTTCGGGCACCAGTTGACGGCGGACGTTTTCTTATAGACCAGGCCTTTTTCGTACAGCTTGGTGAAGAACCACTGTTCCCAACGGTAATAGTCTGGTTTGCAGGTGGCGATCTCGCGATCCCAGTCGTAGCCGAAGCCCAGCAGTTTCAGCTGGTTCTTCATGTATTCGATGTTGTCGTAGGTCCAGGGCGCGGGAGCGGTTTTATTTTTAACCGCCGCGCCTTCCGCCGGCAGACCAAAGGCGTCCCAGCCGATAGGCTGTAGCACGTTTTTACCCAGCATGCGCTGATAGCGTGAGATGACATCGCCGATGGTGTAGTTACGGACGTGTCCCATATGGAGTCGGCCAGAAGGGTAAGGCAGCATGGAAAGGCAATAGTATTTTTCCTTGCTGGAGTCTTCGGTCACTTTGAAGGTTTGTTTTTCTTGCCAGTGAAGCTGGACTTGCGCTTCTATTTCATCTGGGCGGTATTGCTCGTGCATGGCTGCCAGTGGTCCTTTGGGTAGTGATAATGGCTACGTTTGTAGCCCATTGTGCATACTAAAAGATCCGCATAGCATAGCTGATAAGCGTCTTGGGCAACAACACCTTGAGGCCGTCCGGGGCGGATTTCTGCCGAGGCCGTTCATCAGCGACGGCCCGTTCGCGCTTCTGATGGCGGCGAAAAAGTGGGGGAAGCGCAGAGTGCGACGCGGCCGGCGGTTCGATCAGGAAAATCATCTACACTGAAACCACCTTGTGTGCTGATATCGCCAGGGGGCCGCCCTGCGGCAAAAAGGGTGGCGCATGCCTCATTCCACCCGGTTTGTTGAGGAGTCGCAATGAATAAAGTCAGCCGTTACTACCAGACGTTAATGTCGGATATCACCGCGCGTTTACATGGCGGAGAGCGTGATATGGCAAAGCTTATCGATCATGCGCGCCATCGTATTGCGGACGATAATGCCGTGACGCAGCAGGAAGGGGCACAAATTCTGCAGGCCATACGGCGTGATCTCGCCGAGTTCGGACGTAGCTATGAGGAGAGCCGGGACGAATCCACCGACAGCGTGTTTATGCGTGTCATTAAGGAGAGTCTGTGGCAGGAGCTGGCGGACATCACGGATAAAACGCAGCTGGAGTGGCGGGAGCTGTTTCAGGACGTCAACCATCACGGCGTCTATCATAGCGGCGAGGTGGTCGGGTTGGGCAATCTGGTGTGTGAAAACTGCCATTATCACCTCACTTTTTATACCCCAGAGGTGTTGCCGCGTTGCCCGAAATGTTCGCACGATCAGTTCCATCGGCAGCCTTTTCAGCCTTGACGGGAAATACCGCGCTGGCAGCTTCCCCAATGTTCGCTTCGCCTGGCCGATGTTGAGAAAGGTATAAAAAAATCCCGGCATCGGCTGCCGGGATTTTTTTTGATTATATTGGCCAACACAACGCGTTAATGCGTCGTGCTTCTCTCGCGCATCAGTGCAGGATTTTCGCCAGGAAGTCTTTAGCTCGCTCGGATTTGGGGTTGGTGAAGAAGTCTTCTTTGCGGGTGTCTTCCACAATCTTGCCCTCGTCCATAAAGATGACCCGGTGCGCCACTTTGCGGGCGAAGCCCATTTCATGGGTCACTACCATCATGGTCATCCCTTCTTGCGCCAGTTCAACCATCACGTCCAGCACTTCATTGATCATTTCCGGATCAAGTGCGGAAGTCGGTTCGTCGAACAGCATCGCGATGGGGTCCATGCATAGCGCACGGGCGATGGCGACACGCTGCTGCTGGCCGCCGGAGAGCTGTCCCGGATATTTGTCCGCGTGGGCGGACAGACCGACACGATCCAGCAGTTTCTTGGCCTTTTCACGTGCCGGTTCGCGCTGACGCTTGAGGACTTTGACCTGCGCCAGGGTGAGGTTGTCGATGATCGACAGATGCGGGAACAGCTCAAAGTGCTGGAATACCATGCCGACTTTAGAACGCAGCTGGGCCAAATTCGTCCGTTTGTCGTTGACGGCAATGCCATTAACTTCAATCAGGCCTTCCTGGATGGGTTCAAGTCCATTAACGGTTTTGATTAGGGTCGATTTGCCGGAACCGGAAGGTCCGCAAACGACGACTACCTCACCTTTTTTAACTTCTGTGGAGCAGTCGGTAAGTACCTGAAATTGACCGTACCACTTAGAAACATTTTTCAGGGAAATCATCAAACCGTCCTTTTCTTCAGATAATTAACCAGCATTGATGCGCAGATGCTGATAATAAAATAAACAAACCCGGCAAACAGGATCATCTCAACCTGCGTTCCGTCGCGTTCGCCGATGCTGGACGCGGTGCGGAAGAAATCAGCCAGGCTGAGCACGTACACCAACGAGGTGTCCTGAAACAGGACAATGCCCTGAGTCAGCAGCAGAGGAACCATTGCCCGGAAAGCCTGTGGCAGAATCACCAGTCTCATGGACTGCCAATGCGTCATGCCCAGCGCCAGCGCGGCGGAAGCCTGACCGCGTGCGATACTCTGAATCCCGGCGCGGATGATCTCAGAGTAGTAGGCCGCCTCAAACAGGGAGAAGGCTACCATAGCCGAAACTAACCGAATATCGGTTTTCGGCGACAGCCCAAGCACATTTTGTAGAAAGCTTGGCACAATCAGATAAAACCACAGCAGCACCATGACCAGCGGTACGGAACGAAACAAGTTGACGTACAGTTTGGCGAACCAGCTGATCGGTTTGAACGACGACAGCCGCATGACGGCGAGAAGGGTTCCCCAGAGAATACCGAAAATGACGGCAATCACCGTAATTTTAATCGTCACGCCAAGGCCTTGCAGCAGGTAAGGCATGCTGGGAGCGATGGAGCTCCAGTCAAATTCATACATGGTTATTTGCTCCCCATATTGCCCGGCAAACGGGTTTTTCTTTCAACGACCTGCATCAGCAGCATGATGATGGCGTTGATGGCGATATAGGCCAGCGTGATCGCTGTGAAAGACTCATAGGCGTGTGCGGAATAGTCGAGCAGTTTGCCCGCCTGTGCGGCCATGTCCACCAGACCGATCGTCGAGGCGATCGCGGAGTTCTTGACCAGGTTGAGCATTTCTGACGTCAAAGGCGGAACGATGACGCGATAGGCGTTGGGCAACAGCACATAGCGATAGGTCTGCGGCAGCGTCAGGCCAATCGCCAGACCGGCGGCTTTCTGCCCACGGGGCAGCGACTGGATCCCGGCGCGCACCTGTTCGCAGACGCGGGCGGCCGTGAACATGCCGAGGCAAATCATGGAGGACAGGAAGAACTGAATGTTCGGGTCCAGCTCCGCCTTGAACCACATGCCAATGTCAACCGGCAGCAGTTCGGGGACGACCAGATACCAGATAAAGAACTGTACGATGAGCGGGACGTTACGGAACAGCTCCACATAACAGGTCCCGATGCCTGAGATGAAACGGTTGGGCGCGGTGCGCAGAATCCCTAGCAGCGAACCCAGCAGGAATGCGATGATCCACGCGCACAGAGACAACGAAACGGTCACCTGTAGGCCGGAAATAATCCATCCGAGGTAAGTGGTATTACCGAATGGAGCGGATTGCAGGAAAATACCCCAATTCCAATCTGTTGACATAAAAAACTCCGGTAAAAAGGGCAGCCATCAAGGCTACCCGAAGACTTGTGAACGGTCTGGAGCTCAGGGCAGGGAGCGACTGACCTGAGCCCGCCAGCATGTTCGCAAATCCGCAATCAAAATGCCTGAACCTATTTTCTTGCGAGTCTTGCCGCTTAGAAGGCTTTGTCGTTAGGCGCTTTGAACAAGGCTTTCATGTCGTCAGACAGTTCGAAGTTCAGGTTCAGATTACGCGGCGGAATAGGCTGCTTGAACCAGGTATCGAACCATTTTTCGGCTTCGCCCGACGTTTGGATCTGGGCGATGGTTTCGTCGACCAGCGCTTTGAACTGCGGATCGTCTTTACGCATCATGCAGCCATAGGCTTCTTTGGACTGCGGCTGGCCAAGAATGACCCACTGGTTTTGATTTTTCGATTTGGCGCGCTCACCCGCCAGCAGCGCATCGTCCATCATGAAAGCAACCGCACGGCCGCTTTCCAGCGTACGGAAGGAGTCGCCGTGGTCTTTCGCGCTGATGATGCGCATCTTCATTTTCTTCTCGTCGTTCATCTTGTTCAGCAACACTTCAGAGGTCGTCCCTGAGGTCACCACGACGGTTTTTCCATTTAGATCAGAGAAATCTTTGATGCCGGAATCCACTTTAGTCATCAGACGGGTGCCGATGATGAAAATGGTGTTAGAGAAGTCGGCCTGTTTCTGACGTTCAAGGTTATTGGTGGTTGAACCACATTCCAGATCGTAGGTGCCGTTTTGCAGCAGAGGGATACGGTTCTGGGCGGTGATCGGCAGCAGTTTGACCTGAAGGTTAGGTGCCCCGATTTTCTTTTTCACCGCTTCGACGATCTTGTCTGAATAGGCTTCGGAATAGCCAACCACTTTCTGCTGGTTATCGTAATAGGAGAAAGGAACGGAAGATTCACGGTGTCCGATAACGATGACGCCGTTGTCTTTCACTTTCTTCAAGGTGCCGGTCAGCTCTTCCGCATGAGCCAGACTGCTTGCCGCTGTACCTGCCAGAAGTAGTGAAAGTGCCAGTTTACGCAATTGCATGTGCTAACTCCTTTGCTGTTGTGATGGCGCTAATCATTGAGTGGCGCTTTGCGGGTGCACCGCGAAGGCGCAAATAAACTGCAACATCGTTAAAAATAGCCAACTGTTAACAATCTGAGGCCGTTATGTATCTTTTTTGAGACTTAATCTGCACTAAATTGCAGCATTTAGTCGGCTTGGCACTGCTTTGGTGCTATCGATGCTCCGAATTCGTGCTGCGTGCGATCACACACTCTTAAAAGACGCCAGGTTGGCCGCGTCGCATAGGTTTTAGCAATTAATATGCCAGGAGTTAAAAAGGGCATGCTAAGCATGCCCTTTCTTATTCATGATGTGCGCTACCGGGTAAGATCAGCGGCGGCGGATACGAGGAGAGAAGATGGCGCAGAGGCCGAACAGCAGCGTCAGCGTCCATAACGGCCACGCGCCCCAACGTGCGTAAGGCGTCATGCCGGTGGCGGGGGTGACGGAGGTTTCCAGTACATCACGCGTGAATTGCGGCAGCGAGGCGCTGACGTCGCCTTCCGGCGTGACGACCGCCGTGATCCCATTGTTCGTGCTGCGCAGCAACGGTCGGCCCAGCTCCAGCGCACGCATCCGCGCCATCTGGAAGTGCTGCCACGGCCCGATGGAGTGGCCGAACCACGCATCGTTCGAGATGGTGAGCAGCATATCGGTATCTTCGCGGAAGTTGTCGCGCACCTGCTGACCCAGAATGATCTCGTAGCAAATAGTGGCCGTAAGCCGGTAGCCGCTCACGTCTAGCTGCGGTTGCACATAGTTGCCGCGACTGAATGACGACATCGGTAAATCAAACAGCGGCGCCAGCGGACGGAGTAGCGTTTCCAACGGCACAAACTCGCCAAACGGCACCAAATGATGCTTGTTGTAGCGGTTGAGCGTGGGGTAACGGTACGGCTGTTTGTCACCCAGCACGATGATGCTGTTGTAATAGTCCGCGTCGTTGCCGTTAGGTCGGACGTCGACAACACCGGTGATCAGGCTGCTGTGACGCTCAAGCAGCGCACGGTCGACCAGACGCAGATACTCTTGCTGGCGCGCTTCGACGTCGGGGATGGCCGACTCCGGCCAGATAATGATCGGCGCTTTACCCATCACGGGCAGACTGCTGTCCAGATAAATTTTTAGCGTATTCAGCAGCTCGTCGGGATCCCATTTCAGCGACTGGGGAATATTGCCTTGCACCAGCGCGACGTTGACCGCGCGATCAGGCTCCAGTTTGAACCAGGCAATGCCTCGTAATGGCCACGGCAGCAGTAGCATGGCCGCGGCGGCGAGCACGGGCAGCCAGCGGCGGGCCGTGACGGCAAACGTCAGTAACCCACTGATGATCATCAGCACAAACGTGATGGTGTCCACGCCGAGAATCGGCGCCAGCCCCTTTAAAGGGCCGTCGATTTGGCTATAGCCGAACTGAAGCCACGGAAAGCCGGTTAGCACCCAGCCGCGCAGGAACTCGGTCAGCTGCCAGAGCGCGGGCGCGGCGATAGCGACGCGCCACAGGTTCGTCTTGGGCCAAAAGCGGGCCAGGACGCCGGCAAACAGCATCGGGTACAGCGCCAGATAGAGCGCCAGCAGAATGACCAGACCCACGTTGATGGGGCCTGGCATACCGCCGAAATTGGCGATGCTGACATACACCCACTGTACGCCGCTGATAAACAGGCCGAAGCCCCATGCAAAGCCAACGGCAGCAGATTGACGAACGCTGCGGCCGAGCGTGAGCGCCTGCAGGCCGAACAGAGAAATAAGGGCGGCGGGCCAGAGATCGAAAGGCGAGAATGCCAGCGTGCCGCTGGCGCCGAATAAAAGCGCCAGCAGAAGACGACTCTGCTGGCGTTGTAATAGGGAAGCGACAGCCATTGCTGATTAGTTTTCCAATATAGGTTGCGGAGCGTAGTCAGGTATTCTGACATGCACCTGAATAATCCTGCGGCTGTCCGCCATCGCGACTTTGAACTGGTAACCGCCCAGTTCAATGGTTTCGCCCCGAGCCGGCAAGTGGCCGAACGCCTGCATGACCAATCCGCCGATGGTGTCGACTTCGTCATCGCTGAATTGGGTGGAGAACGACTCGTTAAAGTCTTCAATCGGCGTTAACGCGCGGACGGTATAGGTCTGGCGAGTCAGATGGCGGATGTCGCGATCTTCCTCGTCATCGTATTCGTCTTCGATCTCCCCGACGATCAGCTCCAGAATATCTTCAATGGTGACCAGTCCGGACACCCCGCCGAATTCATCAATGACGATAGCCATGTGATAGCGCAGCGAGCGGAATTCATTGAGCATGCGGTCGACGCGTTTGCTTTCCGGGACGACGACCGCAGGGCGCAGGACTTTGTCCATGCTGAATGGTTCGGAATCGCTGCGCATGAACGGCAGCAGATCCTTGGCCATCAGAATCCCTTCGATGTGGTCTTTATCTTCGCTGATGACCGGGAAGCGGGAGTGGGCGGACTCGATAATCACGTCCAGGCACTCTTCAAGCGTTTGGTTGTGCTTCAGGGTAATCATCTGCGAACGCGGGATCATGATGTCCCGTACTCGCTGTTCAGCGATATCCATTACCCCTTCCAGCATATCGCGGGTTTCCGGGTCGATGAGATCGTTTTGTTCCGAATCACGAATCAGCGTGAGCAGGTCGTTACGATCTTTGGGTTCACCGTGAAAAAGCTGGTTGAGAATAAGAGAAAAGAAGCCCTTTTTGGGGCTGGGGTTATCGCTGTTGGAAGAATGGTCGTCGCTCATGGCGTATCTGTTAACGTCTCTCAGGTTAGGAAAAGATAACCAGCGGGGTAAGTCGTGCGATGCCGCCGCTGGCGTACAGCTGTGTAAGATACCGAATTTAACGCAACTCGGTAACCGTTTATTTTTCTGCCAGGTAAGGATCCGCGAATCCCATGCCCTGCATGATCTCGGTTTCCAGCGATTCCATTTCTTCGGCCTCGCTGTCTTCGATGTGATCGTACCCCAGCAGATGCAGGCAGCCGTGCACCACCATGTGCGCCCAGTGCTCTTCCTGCGTTTTTTCCTGCTCGGCGGCTTCTTGTTCAACTACCTGACGGCAGATGATCAGATCGCCCAGCAGCGGCAGTTCAACTTCCGGCGGCGCTTCGAACGGGAAAGACAGCACGTTGGTGGGCTTGTCTTTCCCGCGGTAGGTGTGGTTCAGCTCATGGCTTTCCGCCTCATCGACGATGCGGATCGTCACTTCCGACTCGGCCTGAAACTGAGGCAGCACCGCATCCAGCCAGCGCTGAAAATGCGCTTCTGAAGGCAGGCCGTCGCTGTTTTCACAGGCAATTTGCAGATCGAGAATTACCTGACTCATTTCTGCTCCTGCCCGGCGGCTTGCAGCGCTTCGTGTTTACGCTGTTCGGCCAGCGCGTCTTTTCGCTTTTGCTCCGCCGTTTCCCAGGCTTCATAGGCATTGACGATACGAGCGACCACCGGGTGGCGCACCACGTCTTCACTGTGGAAGAAGTTGAAACTGATTTCTTCGACGTCGGACAACACTTCAATCGCGTGCCGCAACCCGGATTTCTGGTTGCGCGGCAGATCGATCTGCGTCACGTCGCCGGTAATCACGGCTTTCGAATTGAAGCCGATACGCGTCAGGAACATCTTCATCTGTTCGATCGTGGTGTTCTGACTTTCATCCAGAATGATGAAGGCGTCGTTGAGCGTACGGCCGCGCATATAAGCGAGCGGGGCGACTTCAATCACATTGCGTTCAATCAGCTTCTCGACTTTTTCGAAGCCCAGCATTTCGAACAGCGCGTCATACAGCGGGCGCAGATACGGGTCCACTTTCTGGCTCAGGTCACCCGGCAAAAAGCCCAGTTTTTCACCGGCCTCCACCGCCGGACGGGTCAGCAGAATGCGGCGAATTTCCTGACGCTCCAGCGCATCGACGGCGGCGGCGACCGCCAGATAGGTTTTCCCGGTCCCGGCCGGGCCCACGCCAAACGAGATGTCGTGGTCAAGAATATGGGCGACGTACTGCGCCTGATTCGGCGTACGCGGTTTAATGACGCCGCGTTTGGTGCGAATGTTCACCGCTTTGCCGAATTCTGGCACGCTGTCGGCGGATTGCTCCAAGACGCCGGACTCTTTGATCGCCAGATGAATCTGTTCCGGGTCGATATCCTGGCTAGTGCCTTTCATCGGCGCGGTATCAACGTACAGGTGCAGCAGGATATCGGCTGCTGCCTTGACGCACAGTTCGGTTCCGACCAGTTTGAATTGATTGTCGCGTCGGTTGATTTCAATGCCCAGGCGGCGTTCCAACTGTTTGATATTGTCGTCGAACGGGCCGCACAGGCTGAGTAAACGTTTATTGTCCGCGGGTTCGAGGGTGATCTCTTTGGTCGTTACGTTCAAATTATTCCTCTTGGTATTTAACCGGAAAATGGACGGATTGAGACTGGAGTCCCGTCGGCTGGCGATCGCCAGCTATGCATGAATAACCATGATTATTTATCGCTAACCCGAAAAGGCGCAAGTCGCACTACCGATATTGGGGGCAGTTTCATAAAAACAAGGCAGGAGCATCGGGATGGGAACACGGGCAGCCAACGCTGCCCGGCGATAGCGGGATTATCAGGGTTGATAAAGACCCACGCCAATCTCATTTTCTTTACGGGTGCGGGCGATAACCGCCGCCGGCGATTCAATCACGCGCAGTCCCATCTGCTCTTCGGTGCGGACCAGCACGCCGCGCAGCGAGTTCGGGTAAACGTCGACGATTTCCACGTCGACAAACTTGCCGATCATTTTCGGAGTCCCTTCGAAGTTCACGACGCGGTTATTCTCGGTACGCCCGGATAGCTCCATGACGCTTTTACGCGATGTGCCTTCAACCAGCACGCGCTGCACGGTGCCCATCATCTGACGGCTGAAACGCATGGCCTGCTGGGTGATACGTTCCTGCAGAAGATACAGACGCTGTTTTTTCTCGTCTTCGCTAACGTCGTCCACCATATCGGCCGCCGGGGTGCCGGGACGCGGTGAATAGATGAAGCTGAAGCTCATGTCGAAATTGACGTCGGCAATGAGTTTCATGGTCTGCTCAAAGTCGTCATTCGTCTCACCGGGGAAGCCGACGATAAAGTCGGAGCTGATCTGAATGCCCGGGCGTGCTTTATGCAGTTTGCGAATAATCGCCTTGTATTCCAGCGCGGTATGACGACGCTTCATCATGGTCAGTACCCGGTCTGAGCCGCTTTGTACCGGCAGATGCAGGAAGCTGACCAGTTCCGGCGTATCTTCATAGACGCTAATGATATCGTCGGTGAATTCGATCGGATAGCTGGTAGTGAAGCGGATGCGGTCGATGCCGTCGATGGCGGCGACCAAACGAATCAGCTCCGCGAAGCTACAGATGTTGCCGTCATAGGTTTCGCCGCGGTAGGCGTTAACGTTCTGACCCAGCAGGTTGACTTCGCGCACGCCCTGTTCGGCCAGCTGCGCGATTTCAAACAGCACATCGTCGCAGGGACGGCTGACTTCTTCGCCGCGGGTATAAGGCACGACGCAGTATGTACAATATTTATTACAGCCTTCCATGATGGAGACGAAGGCGGTCGGGCCTTCCGCCCGCGGTTCCGGCAGACGGTCGAATTTCTCGATTTCGGGGAAGCTCACGTCAATAATTGGGCTGCGCGTACCGCTCACGTGGTTAATCATTTCCGGCAGGCGGTGCAGTGTTTGCGGCCCGAAAATAACGTCCACGTAGTGGGCGCGTTCACGAATATGCGCGCCTTCCTGAGACGCCACGCAGCCACCGACGCCAATAATCAGGTTCGGATTGCTGTCTTTCAGCGCTTTCCAGCGGCCGAGCTGATGAAAGACTTTTTCCTGCGCCTTTTCACGGATCGAACAGGTGTTCAGCAGCAGAATGTCCGCCTCTTCTGCGATTTCGGTCAGCTCATAACCGTGAGTGCTTTCCAGTAAGCCGGCTATCTTGGATGAATCGTATTCATTCATCTGACAGCCCCAGGTTTTTATATGCAGTTTTTTTGTCATCGTCATCGACTTGCCATTACTCAGTTCGGGTGAACACGCTTTACCTTGATGCGGCGCGTATTGTAATCGTTTGGCACCGCTGTGACCAGCATGCGCCCATCTTCGCTTTTCTGATAAAAACGGCCGAAATCCAGTAAACTGTGCTTAATTCTCTTCCTGTTATGCACGGGACTTTCTCTAGAAATAGTGGGGCACGTATGCACTTTGACGCAGTCATCGTCGGCGGGGGCATGGTGGGCGCCGCCGCCGCATTAGGATTGGCGCAGAATGGTTTTCAGGTAGCGCTGGTGGAGCAAGAGGCGCCATCGGCGTTCGATGCAGAAAGTCCGCCGGATTTGCGTTTATCGGCGATTGGCTATGCTTCAGTGGCGATACTACGCCAGTTAGGGGCATGGGCGAACGTGGAACAGATGCGCAGCGCCCCGTATCGTCGCTTGGAAACCTGGGAGTGGGACAGCGCCCGTGTCGCATTCGACGCCAGCGAACTGAGCTTGCCGGAATTGGGTTACATGGTCGAAAACCGGGTGCTGCAACGGGCGCTCTGGCAGTCGTTGGAAAACACGCAAGGAGTGACGTTTCTATGCCCGCGGCATCTCAAACAGTTGGATTACGACGCGCCAGTCTGGCGGGTGACGCTGGATGATGACTCCGTCATTGAAACAACACTGGTGGTGGGCGCGGATGGCGCGCAGTCTCGGGTTCGGCAGTGGGCAGGGATTGGCGTCAGCGGTTGGCAGTATCGCCAGTCTTGCATGTTGATTAGCGTTCGCACGGAGGGGCCACAACAGGATGTCACCTGGCAGCAGTTTACGCCGGAGGGGCCGCGAGCCTTCTTGCCCTTGTTCGACCAGTGGGGATCGCTGGTGTGGTACGACAGTCCGCAACGTATTCGCCAGTTGCAAAGTCTGCCGATGACGCAATTGGATGACGCTATCGCCGAGACCTTCCCAGCGCGTATTGGGCGTGTGAATGCTGTGGCGGCGGGCGCATTCCCGCTGATTCGTCGGCATGCCCAGCGCTATGTCTTGCCGGGATTGGTGCTGCTGGGGGATGCGGCGCATACCATTAACCCGCTGGCGGGGCAGGGCGTGAACCTGGGCTATCGTGATGTCGAAGCCTTGCTGGAGATAGTAACTCAGGCGCGCGATCGAGGGGAGTGCTGGCATGAAGAATCCGTCCTGTTACGCTATCAACAGCGACGCAGGACAGACAATCTGCTGATGCAAAGCGGGATGGATTTATTCTACGGGGCGTTCAGCAACCGGCTGGCGCCATTGACGTTGGCAAGGAATGTGGCGCTGATGGCGGCTCAGCGGGCGGGTAAGCTTAAACTTCGTGCGATGAAATACGCGCTGGGGCTTTAGTCCGGGCGGCCCGTCGAGGCCGCGTTTAAGTTCGCCGGGGTAGAGTGTGGCACGCTGTACGCGTTTTCCAACAACCATCTATGTGAAGAGAATGATGATATATCTCTATTTGAGTTTGGCGATTGTCTCCGAAGTGATTGCGACGACGGCGCTCAAGCTATCTGACAGTTTTACGCGTTTAGTCCCGAGCGTGGTGACCGTGGTGTTCTATGTGGTGGCTTTTTACTGCCTGACGATCACGATGCGCACGCTACCGACAGGTATCATCTATGCCATCTGGTCAGGGGCGGGGATTGTATTGATTGCTGCCGTGAGCTGGGCTATCTATGGTCAACGTCTGGATTTTCCGGCTGTACTGGGCATGGGGCTGATTATTGCTGGCGTCGTCGTGATCAACGTCTTCTCCAAATCAGTGGCGCATTAATAGAAAGATAGAGAGAAGGGATGAGCGTTGACGTGCCTCGGGCCGGTGTGTGCATTATAGAAAGGTGAAAACGGCTTGTGGGTCAGAGGAGGGAGTGCGTCAATGCGAGTCTGGATCGCAAGCAACAAAAAAGCCTGCATAAGCAGGCTTTTTTGTATTCGTGGCTGGGGTACCAGGATTCGAACCTGGGATGCCGGAATCAGAATCCGGTGCCTTACCGCTTGGCGATACCCCAATAATGTGGTGGCTACGACGGGATTCGAACCTGTGACCCCAGCATTATGAGTGCTGTGCTCTAACCAGCTGAGCTACGTAGCCTTGGTACTGCTATTTGCCAGAAGAAAGTTTCTACATGGCGAATGTTTGGCTGGGGTACCAGGATTCGAACCTGGGATGCCGGAATCAGAATCCGGTGCCTTACCGCTTGGCGATACCCCAACGGGTTGCACTTCTCACGAAGTGTCTCACTAAAATTGGCTGGGGTACCAGGATTCGAACCTGGGAATGCTGGGATCAAAACCCAGTGCCTTACCGCTTGGCGATACCCCAATAAAACTGTGCTTGGCCTTGAAGATTACATGGTGCGGGAGGCGAGACTTGAACTCGCACACCTTGCGGCGCCAGAACCTAAATCTGGTGCGTCTACCAATTTCGCCACTCCCGCAAAAAAGATGGTGGCTACGACGGGAATCGAACCTGTGACCCCAGCATTATGAGTGCTGTGCTCTAACCAGCTGAGCTACGTAGCCATCTTTTCCGCGTCACCTTCATCGGCGTTGCGGGGCGCATTATGCGTAGTTGACTTTGAACCGTCAACACATTTTTTCCCGAAAATGGCCTGTCGGCGGCCGTTTGTCTGGCTTATGAACAGTATGAACAGAAAAGCGTCAAAAGGCCGTTTTTTTTGCCATCATCGATAAGGAAAACGGGCCTCTGGAGGCCCGTTTAGGGTGAGAACCGCGAAATCGACGGTTAGTACGCTGACTGGTGAACGCCTACGGCGCGCCCAGACGGATCGTCCATTTTCTTAAAGGATTCGTCCCATTCAATCGCTTTGGCGGAAGAGCAAGCGACAGACGGACCACCAGGAACACATTCGGCGGCGCTGGGAACCGGGAACAGCTCTTCAAAGATCTCGCGGTACAGATAGCCTTCTTTAGACGTCGGCGTGTTGTACGGGAAACGGAAGTGCGCGGTTTCCATCTGCTGGTCGGAAATTTGCTCCGCCGCGATCTCTTTCAGAGAATCAATCCAGCTGTAGCCGACCCCGTCGGAGAACTGCTCTTTCTGACGCCATGCCACGTCGTGCGGCAGGTAAGACTCGAAGCACTCACGCAAGATGTGTTTTTCCATTTTGCCGTTGCCGCACATCTTATCTTTCGGGTTAACGCGCATCGCCACGTCGAGGAACGCCTTATCCAGGAAAGGAACGCGAGCCTCAACGCCCCATGCAGACATCGCTTTGTTCGCGCGGGCGCAGTCGTATTGATGCAGCGCCAGCAGTTTACGCACGGTTTCTTCATGGAACTCTTTAGCGTTCGGCGCTTTATGGAAGTAAAGGTAGCCGCCAAAGACTTCGTCGGCGCCTTCGCCGGACAGCACCATTTTGATGCCCATCGCTTTAATTTTACGGGACATCAGATACATCGGCGTGGAAGCACGGATCGTCGTGACGTCGTAGGTTTCAATGTGATAAATCACATCGCGGATAGCATCCAGACCTTCCTGCACCGTAAAGTTGATTTCGTGGTGCACGGTGCCCAGATGATCTGCCACCTGCTTAGCCGCTTTCAAATCAGGCGCGCCTTTCAGACCGACGGCGAAAGAGTGCAACTGCGGCCACCAGGCTTCGCTGCGCGCATCGTCTTCCACACGGCGAGCCGCATATTTTTTGGTGATGGCGGAGATGATAGAAGAATCCAGCCCGCCGGACAGCAGCACGCCGTAAGGCACGTCGGACATCAGATGGCTCTTGACGGACTCTTCCAGCGCGTCGCGCAGCTGCTCTTTATCCGTGACGTTGTCTTTGACGTTTTCGTAGTCAAACCAGTCGCGACGGTAGTATTCGCGAATTTCCCCCTCCTGGCTCCACAGGTAGCTGCCCGCCGGGAATTCTTTAATCGTGCGGCATACCGGCACCAGCGATTTCATTTCGGACGCGACATAGAAGTTGCCGTGTTCGTCGTAACCCATATACAGCGGAATAATGCCCAGATGGTCGCGACCAATCAGGTAGGCGTCTTTTTCGCTGTCGTACAGGGCGAAGGCGAACATGCCGTACAGCTCATCAAGGAATTCCGGACCTTTTTCCTGATACAGGGCCAGAATGACTTCGCAGTCGGAACCCGTCTGGAATTCGTAACGGTCAGCGTACTTCTCACGCAGTTCCTGATGGTTGTAAATTTCGCCGTTGACGGCCAAAACGTGGGTGCGTGATTTGTTGTACAACGGCTGAGCGCCGGTGTTGACGTCGACGATAGAAAGACGCTCGTGAGCCAGAATCGCTTTATCGCTGGCATAGACGCCGGACCAATCCGGGCCGCGGTGGCGCATCAGGCGGGACAGCTCCAGCGCTTTTTTACGCAATTCAACCGGGTCGGTTTTCAGATCAAGCACACCAAAAATAGAACACATAAGATGAAGCTCCTTGATTCGCCGATCTCGCGAGTGTTCGCGAGTCAAATAAATGAGGTGTTGCCAGCAGTGGATGGAGCGATGTTGCTATGCCGAATGAACGCGCTGTGTGTACCGCTGCTGTTTCAGTAACGATGATTTAGCATCAAAATGGCACTTGAGTTCAATAACCTTTAATGAAAAAAGCATTATCGATGAGGAATGTTTAATATATCGCGCGAAATAATAAACATTCCATAAAATGACTTTGTGGGACGCGCCTTTTTTTGGTGATTCCATAATTTGGTCTTATGGCCCCAGATGCCTTTACTCTTTTTCCAGCAGTCGGATCAGCAATGTACCGTTTAACATCGCCCGTTTGACCAGCGCGAAAGCGCCAATGGCGGATAGATGATGCAGTTCCGAAACCACGACAGGCAGATTGTTGCGAAAGTCCTTCAGCACCTGCGCATTAATGCAGCGCTGGATGGCAGGCAGCAAGACTTTCGCCGCTTCGGTCACTTCTCCGGCGATCACTACCTGCTGCGGATTGAACAGGTTGACCGTCAGGGCGATGGCTCTGCCCAGATACAACCCTGCATGTTCAATCACCTCATGCGCCAGCGCATCGCCACGATTGGCGGCCTGACAGATGGGCGTTATCTGGCTGGTTTCCACGGTCAGCTTACTGGGGTAACCCTGTTTTAACAGGTGGAGAACGCGCTGCTCAATGGCGGAATTGGATACCACGGTCTCCAGACAGCCGAAGTTGCCGCAGTGGCAGTGATCCCCCAGCGGATCGATCTGAATATGACCAATTTCGCCCACGTTGCCGTTGCTGCCGAGGAAAATGTGCCCATTGACGATAATTCCCGCGCCTGTGCCGCGATGAACGCGAATCAGAATTGAATCCTGACAATGGCGGCTTGCCCCGAAGTAATGCTCGGCCAGCGCCAGACTGCGAATATCGTGACCGATAAAGCAGTTGACCTCGAAGCGCTCTTGCAGATGTTGCACTAGCGGCCAGTTGTCGACGTTGATATGAGGCATGTAGCGGACCAGACCGGCGGTAGGGTCCACCAGTCCCGGCAAGACGACGGAAATAGCGATCAGCTCGCGAATGCGATTCTGATGTTGACTGGTAAAGTGGTCTATCGCTTTGAAAAGCGCCGTTTCTACCGTTTCCTGCGTCTTCTCCGGCAGCGTATAGTGCGTTTCCGCCAGCTGTCGCCCTTCCAGATTATAGAGCGCGATGGTGGCGTCATAGCGCCCTAGCCGAACGGCGATGGTATGGAAAGGACGGGGCTCCGACACAATGGAGATGGCCCGGCGGCCGCCGGTGGAGGCTTGCTGATCGACTTCTTTGATCAGCCCGCGCTCCAGCAGTTGGCGAGTGATTTTCGTGACGCTGGCAGGCGCGAGCTGGCTTTGTTCGGCGATTTGTATGCGGGATATCGGACCTTGCTGGTCGATAAGTCGGTATACCACCGCGCTGTTTAACTGCTTTACCAGATCGATATTACCTATCTTCGTTTGCTCGCCAGTGGTCATGAACGTTGCTCGACTTAGTTCAATACTTCCTCGCCGTTGACAAAAGTATTGATGACATGGAAATCGCGGGTGAACGCCGTCAGATTCGCGACTTTACCGCACTCGATACTGCCCAACCGGTGGTCGATGCCAATGGCGCGGGCAGGGTAGAGCGTGGCCATTCGGAGCGCTTCATCCAGGGCGATACCCGCCTGTTCTACGCAATTGCGTACCGCATCGATCATGGTGAGCGCCGACCCGCTGAGAGTGCCGTTCTCATCCACGCAGATGCCGTCGCGGTAGTATATGGGTTTGCCGGCAAAAATGAACTGGTCAATTTCGGCACCGGCAGGCGCCGTGGCGTCGGTCACCAATACCAGTCGGTCGCCCTTGATGCGTTTACTGTTGCGGATGTTGGCCCAGCTAACGTGGTGGCCGTCGGCGATGATGCCGCTGTAGATTTCGGGCGCGTCGTAAATCGCCCCGACCAGCCCCGGCTCGCGTCCGGCAACGACCGGCATGGCGTTGAAAAGGTGCGTTGCGCTGCGGATGCCGGCGGCGAAGCCGCGTTTCGCTTCTTCCCAAGTCGCATTGGAGTGGCCGGCGGAAACGATGATGCCAGCGCGGGTCAATCGCTGGATGACGTTGGCGGACACCCGTTCGGGCGCCAGCGTGACTTGAGTGATCACATCCGCGTTATTGCACAGAAACTCGACCAGCGCCTCGTCCGGCTGGCGGATCAGTGTGATGTCGTGCGTGCCTTTCTTGACAGGATTCAGCCACGGGCCTTCTATATGCAGCCCCAGCGCCTGATGGTTGTTCTGCGCCAAATAGGCGCGCATGACTTCCACGCCGCGCCGGATGAAGTCGTCCGAGGCGGTAATTAGCGTCGGCAGGAAACTGGTGCAGCCGGATTTCTCGTTCGCCTGTTGCATGATTTCCAGCGTCTTGACCGAGATATCGTCCAGCGTGTCATTAAACTGCACGCCGCCGCAGCCGTTCAGCTGAAGGTCGATAAAACCGGGTGCGAGCAGGGCGCCATTGAGGTCGCGCGTGTCGATATCGGTCGGTAGTTCGTTCAGCGGACACACCCGGTCTATCAGCCCATTGGCGATGACAACGGCGTGGTCGTCAAGAATTTGATGGCCGGTAAAAATGCGGCCATGAGTTAAAGCGTACATCGTGAGCTCCCGGCTAACCGATTAAAATTGAGTAAGATTCTCAGCTTCCAGTTCGCGAAAATATTTAACGGTTTTCACCTTCAATTCCATTGTCGAAGGTTCGTCGCAGACCATCATGGATTTGGCATGCAGTTGCAGACAGCTGATGGTCCACAGATGGTTGACGTTGCCCTCAACCGCGGCTTGCAGCGCCTGCGCTTTGTTTCGACCGGTGACAAGAATCATGATTTCTTCCGCATCCAACAGCGTGCCGACGCCCACGGTCAGGGCATATTTAGGCACCAGGCTGACATCGCCGCCGAAAAAGCGCGAGTTGGCGATGCGGGTTTCTTCGGTCAGGGTTTTAATGCGCGTGCGTGACACCAGTGATGACGCCGGTTCGTTGAACGCAATATGACCATCGCTTCCTACGCCGCCCATAAACAGGTGAATTTTGCCGTAAGCGCGGATTTTGTCCTCATAGCGCTGGCACTCCGCGGTAATATCCTTCGCGTTTCCGTTCAACAGGTTAATGTTTTCACGTGGGATATCAATGTGATTAAAGAAATTCTGGAACATGAACGTCCGATAGCTCTCCGGATGATCAGGCGGAAGGCCCACGTATTCGTCCATGTTAAAGGTGACGACGTGTTGGAAGCTGACTTCCCCCGTCCGATGGAGCGCAATCAGCGCCTTGTAGGCTTCCAACGGCGTGCTGCCGGTGGGAAGTCCCAGCACGAAAGGGCGTTCTTGCGTAGGATTAAAGTCGTTGATGCGCTGGGCGATGTAACGTGCGGCCCATTTGCCGACTTCCTCGGCGGTATTGAGCGGGATCAGTCTCATTGGCGTTCTCCTGAAGCGTCAGCAATCGCTTGATATTTAGGCCTATAGTCGAATTCGAATAACACGGCGATATTTCACTATCGTGCTGTGAAATGTAGTCTAGCGCGTTTTTTTTTATCTTGAAATAAGTGCTGTATATGAACAGCCATAAACTTTTTATATGTGATTTTTAGGTGAGGTATATCACATAATCAATGATGTTATTTCGCAATAAAAAATATTTTTCTTACACTCAAAACCTACCCGCAGGGTGGGGCTAAAACGATTAAATCGACTGGCTGTTTCATTGTTCGCAAGGGGAGAGAGGAAAGTGAGTATACTCGGTTATCTACAGAATATAGGCCGGGCGCTGATGGTGCCTGTCGCCACACTGCCTGCCGCCGCTATCTTGATGGGGGTAGGATACTGGATCGACCCGACGGGATGGGGCAGTCAGAACGCGCTGGCCGCACTGTTGCTGAAATCTGGCGCGGCCATTATTGAACACATGGCGGTGCTGTTCGCCATCGGTGTGGCGTACGGTATGTCCAAGGACAAAGATGGCTCCGCTGCGTTAAACGGATTCGTGGGCTATCTCGTTCTGACCTCGCTGTGTTCGCCGGCGGCGGTCGCCATGATCCAGCAAATTCCGCTGAATCAGGTACCGGCAGCCTTCGGTAAAATTGAAAATCAGTTCGTCGGCATCCTGGTCGGAGTCATTTCGGCCGAACTCTATAACCGTTTCAGCGGCGTTGAACTGCCGCGAGCCCTCTCTTTCTTCAGCGGCCGCCGTCTGGTGCCGATCCTGACCTCCATGCTGATGATCGTCGTTGCCGCTATCCTGATGTACGTCTGGCCGGTGATTTACGGCGGTCTGGTCTCCTTTGGTGAACACATTCAACGGATGGGATCCGCTGGCGCGGGGATTTACGCCTTCTTTAACCGCATGCTGATCCCGGTCGGGCTGCATCATGCCCTGAACTCCGTTTTTTGGTTCGACGTGGCGGGGATCAACGATATCCCTAACTTCCTGAGCGGACAGCAGGCGATTGATGCGGGTAAAGCGATTCCAGGTATCACCGGGCGTTATCAAGCGGGCTTCTTCCCTATCATGATGTTCGGCGTGCCGGGAGCGGCGTTGGCGATTTATCACTGTGCCCGCCCTGAGAATCGCAGCCGGGTGGCCGGGATTATGATAGCCGGCGCCTTCGCCGCTTTCTTTACTGGTATCACAGAGCCGCTGGAGTTTTCCTTTATGTTCGTGGCGCCAGTGCTGTATTTTCTCCATGCGCTGCTGACCGGATTATCGGTTTATATCGCCGCCAGCATGCATTGGATCGCCGGTTTTGGCTTCAGCGCGGGGCTGGTGGACATGGTGCTCTCATCCCGCAATCCGCTGGCGACGCACTGGTACATGCTGATTCCGCAGGGGCTGGCCTTCTTCGTGATCTACTATGTCGTATTCCGTTTCACTATCCAGCGTTTTAATCTTCTGACACCAGGCCGAGAAACCATTGCCGCGCCATCCTCGCAGACGTCATCTTCGGATACGGGGGAAACCGTAGCTCAGGGCTATTTGCGAGCCGTCGGCGGGAAAGGCAACCTGACCGGGATTGATGCTTGCATCACGCGTCTGCGTTTAAACGTGAAAGACTCGGGGCTGGTGAATGAAGCGTTAGCCAAACAGCTGGGGGCTTCCGGCGTGATTCGTCTGAATGCGCAAAGTGTGCAGATTGTCGTGGGGACGCAGGCTGAAGCTATCGCGTCCGCTTTGCGACAGGTATCAAAAATTTAGGGCTAGACTTTACTAGTCTGGTCATGACGGATAACCCCGCCGGGCGACTCCGTCATTGGAATATCCGTAACGGGGTGAAGATGAAACTTCACCCCGTTTTTTATGCTGCCCACTTCTATGCAATTTAGGTGAAACAAACGGTTGTTTCCCAGCGTGGCTTGTTGGATCATTAGCGGTTATGTGTTGTTTTTCGTTTTTAAGGAATCAAGCATGAGTGAGGCAGAAGCCCGCCCAACGAATTTTATTCGCCAGATCATCGACGAAGATCTGTCATCTGGTAAGCATGATCATATTCAGACGCGTTTCCCGCCCGAGCCCAACGGCTATCTGCATATTGGTCATGCCAAATCGATTTGCCTGAATTTCGGTATTGCCGAAGATTACCAGGGTCAGTGCAATCTGCGCTTTGACGATACCAACCCGGTAAAAGAAGACATTGAATTTGTCGACTCCATCAAACACGACGTTCAGTGGCTGGGCTTCTCCTGGAACGGCGAGGTCCGTTATTCGTCCAACTATTTCGATCAGCTGCATCAGTACGCGATTGAGCTGATTAATAAAGGACTGGCGTATGTCGATGAGCTGACGCCGGAGCAGATCCGCGAGTACCGCGGTACGCTGACTTCCCCGGGTAAAAATAGCCCTTATCGCGATCGCGACGTTCAGGAAAACCTGGCGCTGTTCGAAAAAATGCGCAGCGGTGGTTTTGCCGAAGGTACGGCGTGCCTGCGCGCCAAAATCGATATGGCGTCGCCTTTCATGGTGATGCGTGATCCGGTGCTGTACCGCATCAAATTTGCCGACCACCACCAGACCGGCAACAAGTGGTGCATCTACCCGATGTATGATTTTACCCACTGCATTTCCGATGCGCTGGAAGGGGTGACTCATTCCCTGTGTACGCTGGAGTTCCAGGACAACCGCCGCCTGTACGACTGGGTGCTGGACAATATCTCCATCCCCGCGCACCCACATCAGTATGAGTTTTCTCGTCTGAATCTGGAATATGCGGTGATGTCCAAGCGCAAGCTGAATCAGCTGGTGACGGAAAACGTGGTGGAAGGTTGGGACGATCCGCGTATGCCGACGATTTCCGGTCTGCGCCGTCGTGGTTATACCGCCGCCTCTATCCGTGAGTTTTGCCGTCGTATCGGCGTGACCAAACAGGACAACACGGTAGAAATGGCCTCGTTGGAATCCTGCATTCGCGATGATTTGAACGAGAATGCGCCGCGCGCCATGGCCGTACTGGATCCGGTGAAAGTGGTGATCGAAAACCTGCCGGAAGGCCACGAAGAGTGGGTGACGATGCCAAACCATCCCAACAAACCGGAGATGGGCACGCGTCAGGTTGGTTTCAGCCGCGAACTGTACATTGACCGCGCTGACTTCCGTGAAGCCGCCAACAAGCAGTACAAACGTCTGGTGCTGGGAAAGGAAGTCCGCCTTCGCAACGCCTATGTGATCAAAGCTGACCACGTTGAGAAAGACGAGCAGGGCGAGATCGCAACGATTTACTGCAGCTACGATCCGGATACGCTGAGCAAAGATCCGGCTGATGGCCGCAAGGTAAAAGGCGTTATCCACTGGGTTTCCGTTGCGCACGGTATCCCGGCCGAATTCCGCCTGTATGACCGTCTGTTCAGCGTGGCAAACCCTGGGGCGGCGGAAGACTTCCTGTCGACCATCAACCCTGAATCACTGCAGATTGCTAACGGATTCGTTGAAGCCAGCATGGCGGATGCGTTGGTGGAGAAAGCTTACCAGTTCGAACGTGAAGGCTACTTCTGTGCGGACCGCGTTTACTCCAGCGCCGATCATCTGGTCTTTAACCGGACCACGGGTTTACGAGACACCTGGGTCGGTTAATTTTACCGGGTCATATTAAAGAAAAAAAGAAAACCGCCGCGGCGGTTTTCTTTTTTTATGCATCGCTTTTCTGATTTAGAAAAGGAATTAATTCCCTTCGTGAATTTTTTCATCTTCACGGCAGTTGCCGGAGCTGCAGTGGCCGTACAGGTACAGGCTATGGTTGGTCAGTTTGATACCGTGGCGCTCTGAGATCTCACGCTGGCGAGCTTCAATGGATTCATCGCTGAATTCGATGACGCGGCCGCAGTCCAGGCAAATCAGATGATCGTGATGCTGTTGCTGAGTCAGTTCGAAAACTGATTTTCCGCCTTCAAAGTTGTGGCGGGTGACGATACCGGCGTCATCAAACTGGTTCAGCACGCGATAAACGGTGGCCAGACCAATTTCCTCTCCCATATCAATCAGCTTTTTGTACAAATCTTCCGCACTGACGTGATGGCAAGTTGGGTCCTGCAGGACTTCCAAGATTTTAAGACGAGGAAGGGTTACTTTCAGGCCGGCCTTCTTTAATGCGGTGTTGTTGTCAGTCATGCGGATTTAGTCCTGTTACTCTACTTTCATCAAGGGAGGCTAACTAGCCTAATATCATCGGTCGGCTCAAACACGTTTATTCGTCTCAATTATAGAACTGCACAGGCGAAATGAAAACCGCAGAACCGTAACCACATCAGGCTTACCCATCGGGAAGGGGGACGGCGCAACGCCGTTTTAAAAGCGAAAAATGGTGATAAACCAGCTAACCGAAGGGGGTATTGTACCGCGCAAAGCGGAAAAGTTAAAAAAATGTATCTATCTTTACGACAGATTTTACCTATTGATACGGCCCCGACACAAAGTCGCGCCGGAGCCGTGATGGGGATTACTGACCCAAAAAGATTACAGATTCAGCTCAGCGCTGATTTGTTTGACCCACGCGCTTACACGCTCGTTGGTCAGTTCAGGCTGACGGTCCTCGTCGATCGCCAGGCCAATGAAGTGCTTGTCGTCAGCCAGACCTTTAGAGGCTTCGAAGTAGTAGCCTTCGGTTGACCAGTTACCGACGATGGATGCGCCGCGCGGTTCGATGAGGTCGCGCAAGGTGCCCATGGCATCACAGAAATACTCGGCATAGTCTTCCTGATCGCCGCAGCCAAAGAGCGCTACGCGTTTGCCGGTGAAATCGATGTCTTCCAGCGTCGGGAAGAAGTCGTCCCAGTCACACTGCGCTTCTCCGTAATACCAGGTTGGAATACCCAGCAGCAGAATGTCGAAACGCTCAAGATCTTCTTTGCTGCTTTTGGCGATGTCATGAACCTCTGCAACATCAGAGCCCAGCTGCTGTTGGATTGCCTTGGCAATGTTTTCGGTATTGCCAGTATCGCTGCCGAAGAAAATACCTATAAGTGCCATGGATAATATAACCTCTTGATTCCTATTGAAATGGTGCCTGAGCTACCACAGATCGGATAATGATAGCAGACCCTTTCTGAGGGAGAAACTTGTATCTGCCGCAGTCCCGGCTCGCTTCGCCGCCACACTGATTTTTCTGGTCTTAAATATTTTTATAATTTTTTTAATCTACTATCTTATTGAAAGCTTTTAACTAAATATTATTTCAGGTTTTTTTTCATTTTTGCGAGGTCAGCCCTCTAAATTTTTGGCCGATATTGACGATGGTGAACACTGAGCGCTTTGTCAGTGATGCCCAATCAACACCGTGCTTTCCCTTAACAAAGGCGCTTCAGACAGTCTTAGCTACACCAAACTTAATCTTTTGCTTCGGCGGGGAGTTTTGATATGCAATTGCTGAGAAATATTGCTATCCGTACGGCATTACTCTGGGTGTTGGGCACTTTCTGCGTGCTGTGGGGCGCGGTTTCGGCTTACACCTTCTATTCATTCCATGCGATGACCAAAACATCACACACCAGCACATTGCTGGTTAAAAATATGAATCTGGTCAACATGGGGAACGATCAGTACTTTCGTATGGTGACTCGGTTGGCCAGATCGGTGGACTATCGCAGATCGGGCGATATCGCCAACGCGGACAAAGAGCAACAGTCTGCCGCGGAAGCACTTAATAATATGAAAAATGATTTGGTGGCTTTTAAACAGATCGACCACGGCGGTATGGATGGCACTTTGGCCGATGCGGTGGCGAACGACTGGGCGAATCTTATTCAAAATGGCGTAGAGCCGATGTTTCAACGCGCATCTGCCTCCGCGCTGGACGAATATCAAAGCTATGCGAAAGCAACGGTCCCTGCGCTGAGCCGCCAATTCGGCATTTCAGTGACGGCCTTTAACAAAGCGGGGGCGGAGAAATTCAGCGCGGCGGGTGAACGCTTCAATCGCCTGACTTTTATCGGCCAGACTATCCTGGTAGCAGGGCTGATAGCGGGCATATTAATGCTGTTGTTCACCGACCGCTATCTGGTCAAATATCTAATGCGCCCGCTTAACGAACTCCGTGACTACTTCCAGATTATCGCCGCGGGTCGGTTAGGGAAACCGATCGTGGACTTCGGCAACAACTGCGTTGGCAAATTGTTCCCTCTGCTGCGCGACATGCAGAGCAGCCTGGCGAATACGGTCAGCACCATTCGCAGCAGCGCTGAATCGATTTACCAGGGCGTGGCGGAAATCGCTGCGGGTAACAACGACCTTTCAGCGCGTACGGAGTCTCAGGCTTCTGCGCTCGAAGAGAGCGCCGCCAGTATGGAACAGCTGACGTCGACGGTGAAACAGAACGCCGAGAATGCCGGACATGCACGTCAGCTGGCGCAGCAGGCTTCCGTCACTGCGCACAAGGGCGGTGAATTGGTCGATAACGTGGTGAAAACCATGTCTGAAATCGCCAACAGCTCGAAGAAAATCGCTGAAATCACTACGGTTATCAACGGGATTGCGTTTCAGACTAACATTCTGGCGCTGAACGCCGCCGTGGAAGCGGCGCGAGCAGGCGAACAGGGACGTGGCTTCGCTGTCGTCGCGGGAGAAGTGCGTAATCTGGCTCAGCGAAGCGCGCAGGCGGCCAAAGAGATCGAACATCTGATTTCTGATTCGGTGCGCAGCGTCGATTCCGGATCGTCGCAGGTCGCGGATGCCGGGACGACCATGAGTGAAATCGTCCGTTCCGTCTCGAATGTGACCGATATCATGGCGGAGATTGCCACGGCCTCAGAGGAACAGAGTAAAGGGATCGCTCAGGCAGGGCAGGCGATTGCGGAAATGGATGGCGTGACGCAGCAGAACGCCGCGTTGGTTGAAGAAGCTTCCGCTGCCGCGCGCTCGCTGGAAGAGCAGGCGGCTCTGCTGACGCAGGCCGTCTCGGTCTTCCGCCTGACGGAATCGTCGGCCAAAGACGCGCCCGTAGCCCGTAACCGTGAAGTTAAAGCCGCCGCCGCCGCGCCTGCGTTAAAAGCGCTGCCTTCCAGGAAGTCGACGGATAATTGGGAAAAATTCTAAAAAGCGGCACGGGTTCAGACGCCATCTGACATGCTCGTCCACCTTATCGTCGCAGCGAGGAGCGCGATGATAAGGGAGGATGAAGGTTTCATGGGAAAAGCGGGGCGGAGTGGCGAAGCCAGCGAACGTCGTCATGACTCCCTCGCATTCAGAGCCTGCTGAACGACATCCTAATTGAAATCATCGCTTAGCGCCGGCCAGCTGAGACAGCAGAATTTGCTCGATAAGCTCACTCCGGCTGATATTTTTCTCTTCCGCCAATGCGTTGAGAATATCGACCGCTTCCGCGTTAATTTTCAGCTCAACTCGCCGTAGCCCACGATTCTTGTCTCGTCGCAGCTGATTGCGCTTATTGATCCTCAGCTGTTCATCTCGTGAAAGCGGATTGGTTTTCGGACGGCCCGGACGACGCTCATCAGCGAACAGATCCGGTGTGGTGCGATCCGTTTGTTCTTTTGCCATAGGTAGTGGTACTGCAAAGATTCGGACCAAAACGCGCATTTCATTCGCGACATTTTGATGATGTGGTTAACAATGCCAGTGGCTAGACAGCCGACCCTTAAGTGCGTAAAGCGGGCGACATGATACCCCAGCGGAACCAGCCGCGACAATGGTTTACGGCGTCGCGGCGAACGGGTGGGCTAACTCTGCGCCATAAAACGGTGTATTGCCCGCAGCACGGCCTCAGGTTTTTCCGCATGCACCCAATGTCCCGCTCCCGCAATGGCATAAGCTGTCGCGCCGGGAAACTGACTCAGCAGCGCATCGCGATAACGGCGATCCAGATAAGGCGAATTCTCACCGCGAATAAACAAAATGGGATGCGCCCAGACGGGGACGTCCTGCCAGCCTGAAATCACATCATATTGATCCCATAAAACCGGCACGTTGAATCGCCACTCTCCCTGAGAAAATGACTTCAGCAGGAACTGAATCACGCCTTCATCGGCAATGCTTTCGCGCATCAATTGCGCTGCGGCAGTACGTTGTGTGATCCCGGCGGCGCTGACGGCTCTTAGCGCGGCAAAAATGTCGTCGTGTCGTCGGCTGTGATAATGCACCGGGGCAATATCAATCGCGACGATGCGCTCAATGCGATCCGGGATCAGCGCGCTCAGCGCCATGGCGACTTTACCGCCCATGGAGTGGCCGATCACAATGACACGATCCAGCGCCAGTTCGTCCAACAGATCCACGACATCTTGCGCCATATCCTGATACTGCATGGAAGGATCGCGCGGAGACAACCCGTGATTACGCAGATCGATCTGTAAAATATCGTGTTGATTTTGCAGATCGCGGGCCAATACGCCAAGATTATCAAGGTTACCGAACAGGCCGTGAATGAGAATAACCGGAAGCAGCTGCTGGGGCAGTTGCGCGTTTTGCCAGCGATAATTCAATTTCATAGTGAAGTTCATTCAGGGAGACGTTTGCTTAGGGTATCATGAGTTTATCCTGCGATCTCGCGGTGCCATGATCGATCGCCTCTGGCGACCTTCCATGCGCAAAGGCATCACTCAGCCTAATCTGACTTTATGCGGATACCCGCGTTTGCTGCTGTTCGCGGGAGAAAGGTAACTTTATACTCCCTGATGATTGAAGAAATAAAACCGTACTGGATAAAGATGAAAACTATTGAGGTCGACGAAGAGCTTTATCGTTATATCGCCAGCCATACCCAGCATATTGGCGAAAGCGCATCCGACATTTTACGGCGCATGCTGAAATTCAGCGCCGGACAGGTTGTACAGACAGCTCCCTCCAAAGCTGCGGCGGCGGAACAGCCACCGGCGACGATTCAACACAGCCCGCGTGACCGGGTGAGAGCGCTCCGCGAGCTGCTGTTATCTGACGAATACGCTGAAAAGAACAAAGCGATCAACCGCTTCATGTTGATATTGTCCGCGTTATATGAGCTGTCACCTGCGGAATTCGGCGCGGCGACCGAGTCGCTCCATGGCCGGACCCGCGTCTACTTTGCCGGAGATGAGCATACTCTGCTGCAAAACGGCACGCACACTAAACCTAAACATATCCAGGGCACGCCATACTGGGTTATCACTAATACCAATACGGGTCGTAAACGGAGCATGGTCGAACACATCATGCAATCGATGCAGTTCCCGCCGGAGCTGATCGAAAAAGTCTGCGGCACCATCTAAATCACGCGTCAGGAAAACAAGGCAATGGCTAATCACCCGAGAGCTGGACAACCTACCCGGCAGAGCGACTTGATTAACGTCGCGCAGTTGACGTCACAGTATTACGTGTTGCAACCGGACCCCGCTAACCCGGCCCACGCCGTGAAATTCGGCACTTCAGGCCATCGCGGTAGCGCTGCGCGCAACAGTTTTAATGAAGCGCACATTCTGGCTATTGCTCAGGCGATAGCCGAAGAGCGCAGTCGCCAGGGGATTAGCGGTCCTTGTTACGTGGGGAAAGATACGCATGCGCTATCTGAACCCGCGTTTATTTCCGTTTTGGAGGTGCTGACGGCGAATGGTGTGGACGTCATTATCCAGCAGGATAACGGCTTCACCCCGACGCCGGCCGTCTCAAACGCGATTCTGACGCATAACCGTCTCGGCGGCGCGTTGGCGGATGGCATCGTTATTACGCCGTCGCACAACCCGCCGGAAGACGGCGGCATCAAATACAATCCCCCCAATGGCGGACCGGCAGACACCAATCTGACCAGCGTCATTGAAAAGCGCGCCAACGCGCTGCTGGCAGAAGCATTGCGCGGTGTTAAGCGTCAGACCATGGACGAAGCCAAACGCGGCGGTCATCTTCACGAACAGGATCTGGTGCAGGCCTACGTGGAAGGGCTGGGCGAAGTTATTGATATGGCGGCCATCCAGCGCGCCGGGTTGAAACTGGGCGTCGATCCTCTGGGCGGTTCCGGCATCGCTTACTGGCAGCGGATTGCTGAGCACTACCAGTTGGATCTGACTATGGTTAACGACGAAGTTGACCAGACGTTCCGCTTTATGACGCTGGACCACGATGGCGTCATTCGTATGGACTGCTCATCGGAGTTCGCCATGGCCGGGCTGCTGGCGCTGCGCGACAAGTTCGATCTGGCTTTCGCCAACGATCCGGATTACGACCGCCACGGCATCGTGACCCCTGCCGGACTGATGAATCCGAATCATTACCTCGCCGTCGCTATCAATTACCTGTTCCAACATCGTCCGCAATGGAGCGACAGCGTAGCAGTCGGCAAAACGCTGGTCTCCAGTGCGATGATTGACCGGGTGGTCAACGATCTGGGCCGCAAGCTGGTGGAAGTGCCGGTCGGCTTCAAATGGTTTGTCGATGGACTGTTTGACGGTAGTCTGGGCTTCGGCGGTGAAGAAAGCGCGGGCGCCTCCTTCCTGCGTTTCGACACCCAGCCGTGGTCAACCGACAAAGACGGTATCATCATGTGTCTGCTGGCGGCGGAAATCACGGCCGTGACCGGTAAGAACCCGCAGCAACACTATGATGAATTGGCGAAGCGCTTCGGCGCGCCTAGCTATAACCGGATTCAGGCACCGGCTACGCACGCGCAAAAAGCCGCGTTGTCCAAGTTGTCGCCGGAACAGGTTTCCGCGAGTACGCTGGCGGGCGATCCGATTACCGCGCGTCTGACTACCGCGCCGGGCAATGGCGCGTCCATCGGTGGGCTGAAGGTGATGACGGACAACGGCTGGTTTGCCGCGCGGCCTTCCGGCACGGAAGAAGCCTACAAAATCTACTGTGAAAGTTTCCTCGGCGAGGAGCATCTGCGGAAAATTGAAAAAGAAGCGGTAGAGATTGTCAGCGAAGTGCTGAACAACGCGAAATAGCGCTCACGGCAATGCGAAATTAAAAAAGGCACCGAAAAGGGTGCCTTTTTGTTATTCGAGGCAGTCCCAACCACGGGGAGGTTGGCCGTCGTTTGGGGCGGACGCAATTTCAACGATGATGCGAATGTCTCGTCCGGACGAATCTGTCCGCCTATCGTGTTGCAGAGGGGGGGCGAGCGTCTCCGTTTCTCATGTCGGGGTGAAGCCCACCGTGACGAACAGACCGGTTTCATCGAACAACGGGCCGCTTGACGTAATCCTAATGCGATCAACAGCGCGCCAGTTGAGATCAGCGCGACGCCCACGCCTATCAGCAAAGATATCTTTTCCCCAGCAGGATCACCGCCAAAAACACGGCAAAGACGATGCTGAGTTTATCGATCGGGGCGACCTGCGCGACAGAGCCATTTTTGGGCGCCATGAAGTAGAACAGCCACGTCATGGCCTCGGCGACGCCGCTGAGGACGATGAACGCTGGGTCAGAATCGAGCCTACCAGGCCCAGTTTGCTTTGCGCGACGACAATACCGATCAGAAACAGAGCCATGACGACGACCCGCACGGCGGTCGCCGTATTGGCGTCCAGCGGTTGTAGTCCTGCTTTAGCGAATATCGCTACCGGCGCGGGGCACTGCGCGGATAGCAGTACATTACTCAACCAGCTATTCATGACTCTTTCCCGCTCAGAAATAAGCGAGGATGCGACTCCTGCCTCATCAGAAAGGCGATGTTCACGGGATGAAGCGATAGCCGACGGCGGTCTCCGTAACCAGGTGCCGTGGGCGGGCGGGGTCCAGCTCCAGTTTCTGGCGCAGGTGTCCCATATAGATGCGCAGGTAGTGACTATTTTCGACCGCGTTAGGCCCCCAGACATCGTTCAGCAATTGGCGCTGCGTCAAAACTTTGCCGGGATTGGCGACCAACAGGGACAATAGGCGGAACTCGGTGGGCGTGAGGTGCAGCGTTTCGCCGTTGCGGGTCACCTGGCGGTCGAGCAGATCGACACTGACGTCTCCGAAGGTCACCTGCGGACTTTCCTGCCGCGACAGCGTAAATCGCCGTTGCGCCACACGCAGTCGGGCCAGTAGCTCGCCGATACCAAAGGGCTTCGTCAGAAAGTCGTCGGCGCCAGCGTCGAGCGCCGCGATTTTATCCTGCTCATCGCTGCGGGCGGAAAGAACGATAATCGGGATGCTGCTCCATTGGCGCAGGTCGTGGATGTAATCGAGGCCGTTGCCGTCCGGCAGGCCCAGATCGAGGATAATCAGCGATGGTTTGCGGGTGGCGGCTTCAAGCAGGCCGCGCTGTAGCGTATCGGCTTCGAAGACATGGCAGCCTTCGGCTTCGAGCGCTTGTCGCACGAAGCGCCGTATCTCTTTCTCATCTTCTACGATCAATACGTTGGTAAGCACCTGCGTGGTCGCTCCTATAGTTCAGGTTCCAGCTCCGGCGGGGTCGTCAGCGGCAGAGTGAAGTGGAACACGGCGCCGCCGCCTGTGGCATGGGTTGCCCAGATTTTCCCGCCGTGAATGACCACGATGGCCCGACAGATCGCCAGTCCCAAGCCTACACCAGGAATGGCGGATTCCTGATGTCCGCGGGCGAATTTATCAAAAATCATCTGCTCCTTGCCGGGGTCGATACCGGGACCATTGTCCTGCACGCGCACTTCGACGTAGTGCTCGCCGGTTGCCGCGACATGCGGCAGGGCGGAGAGCGTGATGGCGGCCCGGTCGCCCGCATACTTGACGGCATTCTCGAGGAGATTGATCAACACCCGTTCTATCAATGTGGCATCGCAATAGACCAGCATCAGCGCTTGCGGCAGTGCCAGCGTGACGTCCAATGCCCCATCGCCGTTTTCCAAATGGCGCAGAGCGCTGTCCGCCAGCTCTTCCAGCGACTGCCAGGCTTTGCGGGGATGGAAACCGTCAGACTGGAGTCGGGCCATATCCAGCAGGTTATTGACCAACCGCGTCGTATTCTGAATTTGCCGTCGGATCTGACCGGCTTGCGTCGCGTAAGGCGACGCCTGCGCGCTCAGATTCCGCGTCAGAATCTCCGCCTGCCCGGACAGCACCGTCAGCGGCGTCCGCAGATCGTGAGACAGCGCGGACAATAAGGAGTTGCGCAACTGCTCGCGTTCGGTATCCAGACGCGCTTTTTCGGCGCTATTGACTAAGTGGAGCCGTTCCAGCGCGTTGGCAATCAGCACGGTACAGGTTTCCAGCATTCGCTGCTGCTCGGGGATCATCAGCTGGCGAGCATGAAAGGGTTCGATCGCGATGACGCCGAACGTCAGCTGCGGCGTTGATAGTGGCTGAATTTGGTAGGGTACGCCGGGCAGAGTCTGGGTTCCGCTGCCTGCGGGCGCATGGTGGTCAAAGCTCCAGCGCGCGATAGCCGGGTCGATGATGAGCGGCTCTGGCGTTTGCGTCGCGGCGGGCGTCAGTTCGGCCGTCGGCGAAGACGGCGCATCCGCCAGCCAGATCGCGGCGCGAGCCTGAAACGTCGAGCACAGGTAATGGCGGCTGGCGGCGGCGATATCCTCAACGGTCAGGCTGCGATTCAGCGCATTGGACATCTCGTACAGGTGACGCATACGCTGTTCCCGGTAGCGGGCGACCCGCGCCTGATAGCGCACGCCTGCGGTCAGACTGCCCACCAGAACACCCACGCTGAGCATGACGATGAACGTCACCAGATACTGCGCATCGGCCACGGCCAGTTTGCCGCGCGGCGCAACGAAGCAGAGATCGAAAGCGACAACGTTGATCAGCGCGGCAAACACCGAAGGCCATCGTCCGAAAAATAGCGCGACGATCGCCACGCCGAGCAGGTAGATCATCACCAGATTCACCGGCTCGAGCATAGAAAAAGGCGACCACAGCGCGAGCAACGTGATGACAGAGCACAGGGCGATCGCCAGCGCACAGCCGTACAGCTGACGCCGCCATTTTTCAGTGAGGCTCCGGTTGTCTTCAGGTTTGACCGGCGGGGAAGAGGGGGCATCCTGAACGGAAACGACCACCAGATCGAGGTCGGGTCCCAATAACCCCAGCTTCTCGGCGAAACGCGTCCGTCGCCAGCGGCCCCAACGGCGATCGGGGTGACGACCGATCACGATTTTGCCCAAGTTGTGCTCGCGTGCGTAACGAAGGACGGCGTTTTCTACGGAGGGATCGGACAAGGTGGCCGTTTCGGCGCCCAAGTCCTGCGCCAGCTTCAGCGCCCGCAAAATGGCCCGGCGGCGCGTTTCCGGCAGTCTGTGTAGCTGAGGCGTTTCCACGTACACCGCATGCCAGACGCCGCCTAGCCGTGCCGCCAAGCGGGCGGCGGTGCGCACCAGTTTTTCGTTTCCCGCGTCCTGCCCGATGCACAGCAGAATTGCGTCGCGGGTGTGCCATACGCGTTCGTTGCCTTGAAGATCGCGCATCTCACGCACCTGGTCGTCCACGCGGTCAGCCAGTCGACGCAGGGCCAGCTCACGCAGCGCGACGAGATTGCCTTTGCGGAAGAAATGCTCGATGGCGCGCTCTGCCTGCTGCGGAAGGTACACCTTGCCTTCATGCAGGCGTTGGCGCAGGTCGTCCGGCGGCAAGTCCACCAGCACGACTTCGTCCGCGTCGTCGAAGAACGGATCGGGGAGGGTTTCGCGCACGCGAATACCGGTTATTCCGCCCACGACATCGTTGAGACTTTCCAGATGCTGCACGTTGACCGTCGTGAAGACATCGATCCCCGCGTCCAGCAGCTCCTGCACATCTTGCCAGCGTTTAGGATGGCGGCTGCCGCGTAGGTTGCTGTGGGCCAGTTCGTCCACGAGGATCAGCGCAGGCGATCGCGCCAGCGCGGCATCCAGATCGAACTCCTCATGCTCTCTGCCCACCGCGCCGATTTTCTTTCCAGGCAGCAGCGGTAGCCCCGTTAACTGGGCAAGGGTCTCCGCGCGTCCGTGGGTTTCCACCACGCCGACCAGCACATCCAGCCCTTGATCCTTGAGCCGTCGCGCTTCTTGCAGCATGGCGTAGGTTTTCCCTACGCCCGCGCTGGCGCCGAAAAAAATCTTCAGTTTGCCCCGGGGGAGTCTCCCAACTGAGACAGCAACGTATCCGGGTCGGGACGACGCGGTTCCTCATGGGTCATGAACGGTCCTTATCGCAAGGGCTGAGTGAATCATCGGTTGGGTCTTACAGTAATACATGAGCGGCTGCGTTACCGCCAGAGTCGGCGTGTTCCGTACCCAAACGGGTGAGGGGAAAGGGCCCCACGGACGGCTTTCTCCTCATGGTTTTTTCGGATAAATACGCACCGATTTTTCTGGTCGGATGAGTGGCTAACCGGATGCAAAGCGGGTACAGTTTTAACCTGTTGCAGTCACTTGTTTATCACTCGCGGGAGTGCTTCCCGCGCCTCGTATTATTCGGAGGATGGTCATGTCATACGCTTACCCGCTCCACCGTATCGTTCTGCGCCGCAGCGCGGTCGTGCTTATTGGTCTGCTGGCGTTGCCAGTCATGCTGTTTCGACGCGATCGCGCCCGTTTCTACAGCTATCTGCATCGAGTATGGTTAAAAACCAGCGACGAACCGGTGTGGCACATGCAGTCAGAACACGCCGCCGGCCACTTCTATTGAGCGCAGCCCTGCGCCATTGTTTTCCGTTTGTCTCCCTCGCGTCTGAAATCGTCAGGCGCGACGGCATGATTTTCCTCATCTTTCGCCTGACTCGCCTGTAAATCCGCTATGCTATTGAGATAGCAATTTCTTTTGATGAGGCACCTCATGTCGAACTCGTTAATTCCCGTTGGCATAAGCGCCTGCCTGTTGGGAAATCAGGTCCGTTTCGATGGCGGACACAAGCGTTTTGGGTTTGCTGCGGACCAACTCACCCCTTATTTCAGTTTTGAGCCGATCTGCCCTGAGATCGCGGTCGGGCTGCCGACGCCGCGTCCGGCATTGCGTTTGGTCAAGAATGAACATGATGAAATCGCGTTGCAGGCCAGCAATGGCAGCGATCTGGACGTCACCGAAGAGATGCACGCCTTCTCGGCGAGCAAGGTGAGCGAACTGGGTCATCTGTGCGGTTACATCGTTTGTGCCAAATCCCCCAGTTGCGGGATGGAGCGTGTACGCGTGTATGACGCCGATCAGAAAAATGCGCGGCGCAGCGGCGTCGGACTGTTTACTGAACATCTGACGGCCGCTATGCCTTGGCTGCCTGTCGAAGAGAACGGTCGTTTGAATGACGCGGTGCTGCGTGAGAATTTCATCGAGCGCGTTTTCGCGCTGCATGAGTTAAATCAGCTGTGGCAGCAGGGGCTGACTCGTGGGCGGCTGATGGCGTTTCACAGCCGTTACAAGCTGTTGTTGTTGGCGCACTCCCAGCCGGAATATCGCACATTGGGACGTTTCGTCGCCACGATGGATCAGTGGGAGTCTCTCGAGGAGTTCGCCGCGGAATACCGTCTGCGCTTGATGTCGCTGCTGTCGAATCCGGCGACCCGCCGTAACCACACTAACGTGCTCATGCATGTGCAGGGCTATTTCCGCAATCAGCTGAACGCCTCGCAGCGCCAGGAGCTGACCCAGCTCATCGATCGCTATCGTCAAGGGGTGCAGCCGTTGCTCGCGCCGATTACGCTCCTGCGCCACTATCTATCCGAATATCCGGATGACTATCTCGAGCAGCAGCGCTATTTCGCGCCGTATCCCGAAGCGTTGCGCTTGCGGTACGGCTACTAGCTTTTCGTCGTAAGGACTTATTATGGCTACGCATTTGGTCTGGTTTCGCCACGATTTACGCATCAGCGATAATCTCGCGCTCCACGCCGCCTGTCAGGATAAAAAAGCCCGTGTGATTGGGCTGTTTATCGCCACGCCCCGCCAGTGGGCTGACCATGAGATGGCCGAACGTCAGGCCGCGTTTATGTTCGAAAACCTGCAGCGGCTCCAGCAGTCTCTGCACGATAAAGGCATCCCGCTGTACTACCAGCAGTGCGGCGACTTCAACGACAGCGTTGATGTACTGGTCGAGTTTTGCCAGCAGGAGCAGGTGACGAACCTGTTCTACAACTATCAGTACGAGCTGAATGAACGCCAGCGCGACCGAAAGACGGAGCAGGCGCTGGATGGAAAGGTCGTTTGTCAGGGCTTCGATGACAGCCTGCTGCTGCCTCCCGGCAGCGTCATGACGGGCGACGGTAAGATGTATCGCGTCTTTACTCCGTTCAGTAAGGCGTTCGTTAAACGGTTGCAGCAGAGCGAAATCGCCTGCGCGCCAGCCCCTGCTTCACGCGGCAAGATGACGGACGATGTCCCGCCGGTGAAGCCATTTGACTACCCGTCAACCTCGGTGTCTGACGATTTCCCGGCCGGAGAAGAGGGCGCGCAGCAGCGGTTGCGCCAGTTCTTTCGCCAGAAGGCCGACGACTATGCCTCCCGGCGCGATATCCCCGCCGCGCCCGGCACCAGCCAACTGTCGCCGTATCTGGCGATCGGCGTCATCTCGCCGCGGCAGTGTCTCGAAGGGCTTCTCGCCGAGTATCCCGATACGCTGCGTCAGCCTGACAGCAGCGCCTTTGTGTGGTTTAACGAACTGATCTGGCGAGAATTTTATCGTCACCTGATGGTTTATAGCCCCGAGCTGTGCCGCCATCAGCCATTTATTGCATGGACGAAGCAGGTCGAGTGGCGGGACGATCCCAAAGGGCTCAAAGCCTGGCAGGAGGGGCGCACCGGTTACCCCATTGTGGACGCGGGCATGCGCCAGCTTAATCACACCGGCTGGATGCACAACCGGCTGCGTATGATCTGCGCCAGCTTCCTCATTAAGGATCTGCTGATTGACTGGCGTGAGGGAGAGCGGTATTTCATGAGCCAACTGGTGGACGGCGATCTGGCCGCCAACAACGGAGGCTGGCAGTGGGCCGCGTCGACCGGGACCGACTCTGCGCCTTATTTCCGCATATTCAATCCGACCACGCAGGGGGAGCGCTTCGACCCGGACGGCGATTTTATCCGGCGCGGGGTGCCGGAGCTGGCGAAAGTCCCCGGCAAGTCGATTCACAACCCGCAGCGGTGGGCGCAACAACAGGGGCATAAGCTCGACTACCCGGCGCCCATCGTCGATCATAAACAGGCGAGAACCCGCACGCTGGCGGCGTTCGAGGCCGCAAAGAACAAACAATAAATTATCAGGGAGCCGTTGTACTTATGCGTAATACCGAACTGGAAACCGTCATTGATCGATTTCTGAATGTGTCCGCTTTTTCCGACTATGCCCCGAATGGGCTACAGGTCGAAGGCCGCAGCGATGTAAAGCGGATCGTCACTGGGGTAACTGCCTGTCAGGCGTTGCTGGACGCCGCCGTGGCGCAGCAGGCCGATGCGGTGCTGGTGCATCATGGCTATTTCTGGAAAAGCGAGCCAGCGGTGATTCGCGGTATGAAACGTCGGCGTTTGAAAACGCTGTTGGCCAACGACATTAATCTGTACGGCTATCACCTGCCGCTGGATGCGCACCCTGAGATCGGCAACAACGCCTGTCTGGCGGAAATGCTGAATATCACGCCGTTGGGCGAGATTGAATCGCTGCTGCCTTATGGCGAGCTGCAACAGCCGCAGAGCGGCGATGAGCTGCGCCATCAGTTGGAAGAGGCGTTAGGTCGTTCGGTGCTGCACTGCGGCGATCATGCTCCGGCGATGATCAAACGGGTGGCCTGGTGTACCGGCGGCGGGCAAGGGTTTATCGATCAGGCCGCCGATTTCGGCGTGGATGCGTTTATCACCGGTGAGGTGTCTGAAAAGACGGTGCATACCGCGCGAGAAATGGGGCTTCATTTCTATGCCGCAGGGCATCACGCCACGGAGAGAGCCGGGATCCGCGCGCTGGGCGAGTGGCTGGCGCAGCAGCACGGTTTCGATGTGACCTTTATCGATATTCCCAACCCGGCTTAATGACCGTCGTCGCTGGGGATGAGGCTGGACGGCGTCACAGCGGAGGTTTTCACGGGAGGTAAGGATGCAACAGGTTCGCTGTTATCTGCTGGGAGAAAGTGCGGTGGTGCTGGAGCTGACGCCACCGGCTTCGCTGCAAAGCCAGCAACGTATCTGGGCGCTGGCAGAGCGCTTGCGCGGGGAAAGCGGGGTGGACGAAGTGATCCCCGGCATGAACAATCTGACGGTGATTCTGGCGCAGCCGGTGTTTGCGCCGACGGCCGTATTAGCCCAGCTTCGTCATGCCTGGGATGAGATCGCGGCGCAGCCTCTGGCTTCACGCGATATTGAGATTCCGGTGATCTACGGCGGGACGCACGGGCCGGATCTGGCGCATGTCGCGGCACACTGTGGCATGACGCCGCGTCAGGTCGTTGAATGCCATGCCGCCACGCGTTACACCGTTTACTTCATTGGCTTCCAGCCCGGCTTCGCGTATCTGGGCGATCTGGATGCGCGGCTGCATACGCCTCGTCGCGCGGAACCTCGTTTGAAAGTGCCTGCTGGTTCCGTCGGTATCGGCGGGCATCAGACCGGTATTTATCCTTTATCCACTCCCGGCGGCTGGCAATTGATTGGCCGTACCGAGCTTTCGCTGTTTACGCCCGAATCGACGCCGCCGACGTTGCTGCGTCCGGGCGATCGGGTTCGCTTCGTTCCACAGCGGGAGGGACTATGCTGACGATTATTCGGGCGGGTTTACAAACCACGGTTCAGGATGCGGGTCGTTTCGGCTATCGCCAGTTCGGCATCGGTCAATGCGGCGCGCTGGATGTGCCCGCGCTGAGCATCGCTAATCTGCTGGTCGGCAACGAGGCCGATACGGCCGCGCTGGAAATAACGCTCGGCCAGTTTACGGCTAAATTCAACCGCCGATGCTGGATCGCGCTGAGCGGCGCGGATGCTCGCGCGGAGCTGGATGGCCAAACGCTATGGACCGGGTGGCGCTATCCGGTCGAGCCGGGGCAGACGCTGCATCTGGGGATGCCGCGGCACGGTATGCGCAGCTATCTGGCGATTTCAGGCGGTATCGACGTACCTGAGATATTGGGGTCGCGAAGTACCGATCTTAAGGCGGCGTTCGGCGGCTTACCGGGACGTCCGCTGGCAGATGGCGACCGTCTGGCCTTAGGGAGTCCGCGACAGCTTCCCTCCAAGCCGATCGGCATAAAACAGCTGCTGTTCCATAACCGGGTTCGGGTCTTGACGGGGCCGGAGTACCAGGAGTTCAGCGAAGTCGCGCGTGACGAGTTTTGGCGTACCGGCTGGCAGTTGAGCCCCCAGAGCAACCGGATGGGATATCGATTGCAGGGGCCAGAGCTGGCGCGCGTTTCCCACCGCGAGATATTGTCTCACGGCGTGTTGCCAGGGGTGATTCAAGTACCGCACAACGGCAAACCGATCGTCCTGATGTCGGACGCTCAGACTACCGGCGGTTATCCGTGCATCGCCAGCGTGATCGCCGCCGATCTTTACCATCTGGCGCAGATCCGTTTGGGTGAATCGGTGCATTTCGTTCACTGCTCGCTGTCTGAGGCTCGGCAGGCATGGCTGACTCAACGGCGTTATCTGGAACAACTGGCTTGGAGGCTACATGGTGATTGACTTGAACGCGGATCTGGGAGAAGGCGGGAAACATGACGAGGCGTTGCTGCGGTTGATTAGCTCAGCCAACATCGCTTGCGGCTTTCATGCTGGCGATGCGCAGACGATGCACCGTTCGGTGCGTTCGGCCATTAAATACGGCGTCACCATCGGCGCGCACCCGGGTTATCCCGACCGGGAACATTTCGGCCGCCGGGCCTTGCAGCTTTCACCCGATGCGGTCTTTGCCCAGGTCGTTTATCAAGTGGGGGCTCTGGCGGCGTTGGTTAAAGCGGAGGGCGCACGGATGTTCCACGTTAAGCCCCACGGCATGCTTTACAATCAGGCCGCGAAAGATCCGCAGCTGGCGGACGCGATCGCCAGAGCGGTCAAGGTGGTCGACCCCTTGCTGCATTTGGTTGGACTGGCGGGCAGCGAGCTGATTAACGCCGGAAAACGTTACGGGTTAAAGACGCGCGAGGAAGTGTTCGCCGACCGCAGTTATCAGGCCGACGGCACGCTGGTGCCGCGTGATCAGAGCAGCGCGCTGATCACCAGCGACGAATTGGCGCTGGCTCAGACGCTTGAGATGATCCAACGCCAGCGAGTGCGCGCCACCGACGGCAGTTGGGTGCCGGTGAAAGCCGATACGGTATGCCTGCACGGCGATGGAGACCATGCGTTGCAGTTCGCCAGCAAGCTGCATCACAGTTTCGCGCAGTACGGCATTCATATCGCCGCCTGCTGAGGAAAGACTATCAACGGGAGCGGAAGCTATGCCGGAAGGCCCTGAAATCCGCCGCGCGGCGGATACGCTGTCGGCGGCTATCACCGGGAAAACGCTGACCGCCGTATGGTTTGCGTTTCCCGCGTTGAAAATCTACGAACCACGACTGACGGGCGCGCAGGTGACGGAAATTGTGACTCGAGGCAAGGCCCTGCTGACCTGCTTTTCCAACGATCTGGTGCTGTACAGCCATAACCAGCTGTATGGCGTTTGGCGCGTGGGACTTCCGGAGACGTTGCCGGAAACCAAGCGCGACCTGCGCGTTCGGTTGACCACGGCCGATAGCGCCGTGTCTCTGTATAGCGCGTCGGATATCGACATACTGACGACGGATCAACTGGCGACACATCCTTTTTTGCAACGTATCGGTCCGGACGTGCTTGATATGACGCTGACGGCTGAACAGGTGCAAGAACGACTGTTGCTGCCTCGTTTTCGTCGTCGTCAGTTCAGTGGGCTGTTGCTGGATCAGGCTTTCCTGGCCGGGCTGGGGAACTATCTGCGAGCGGAAATCCTGTGGCAGGCCGAGCTGGCGCCGCAGCATCGCGCCGCGGATTTGTCGCCAGAACAATTGATGGCCCTGAGTCAGGCGCTGCTGGATATCCCGCGTTTGTCGTATCGGACACGCGGTGAAGGGGATGAACGACGACATCACGGCGCCGTATTCCGCTTTCGCGTTTTTCATCGCGCCGGTAAACCCTGCGAGCGTTGCGGTCACCTTATTGAGCGCACGATGCTGTCGTCGCGACCGTTCTACGGGTGTTCCCACTGCCAGCGTTAAGCGATGCACGGGCGGATAATGGGGGCGGAATCGTCGCCCATGACATTGGTTCGGCGGCGATGGTTTGCTGAGAAGCGGGCAGATGGGAAGGGGGAAGAGGGAGAAGGTATCGCCCCAACTGAATACCTCCGGTCGGGGCGATGCTTGATTAGTGTTCTTTCACCTCAGGTTCGAAATCGCGTCGTTCGTAACCGGTGTAGAGCTGACGTGGACGGGCGATTTTCAGACCATCGCCGTGCATCTCACTCCAATGGGCAATCCAGCCGACCGTGCGCGCCATTGCAAAGATGACGGTAAACATCGACGACGGAATTCCCATCGCTTTCAGAATGATGCCCGAGTAAAAGTCCACGTTCGGGTAGAGTTTGCGCTCGATGAAGTACGGATCGTTCAGGGCGATGTGCTCCAGCTCCATCGCCACTTCCAGCAGATCGTCCTTGGTCTTTAGCTCCTTCAGCACTTCGTGACAGGTTTTACGCATGACGGTGGCGCGCGGGTCATAGTTTTTGTACACGCGGTGGCCAAATCCCATCAGGCGGAACGAATCGTTTTTGTCTTTCGCGCGCTCGATGAATTCCGGGATGTGTTTGACTGAACTAATTTCTTCCAGCATGCGCAGGCACGCTTCGTTAGCGCCGCCGTGTGCGGGGCCCCATAGCGATGCGATACCGGCGGCAATACAGGCGAAGGGATTGGCGCCGGACGAACCCGCCGTGCGGACGGTCGAAGTTGAGGCGTTCTGTTCATGGTCCGCGTGCAGGATCAGAATCTTGTCCATGGCGCGCTCCAGCACCGGATTCACCACGTAATCTTCGCATGGTGTGGCGAACATCATGTGCAGGAAGTTGCCCGCATAGGAGAGATCGTTACGCGGGTAGATGAACGGCTGGCCCAGCGAGTATTTGTAGCACATGGCGGCCACGGTCGGCATTTTCGACAGCAGACGATATGCGGCGATCTCGCGGTGCCGCGCATTGCTGATGTCCAGCGAGTCGTGATAGAAAGCGGCCAGCGCGCCGGTCACGCCGCACAGCACCGCCATCGGGTGCGAGTCGCGGCGGAAACCATGAAACAGGCGGGTAATCTGCTCGTGGATCATGGTGTGACGGGTAACGATGGTTTTGAATTCGTCGTACTGCGCCTGCGACGGCGCTTCCCCGAACAACAGCATATAGCAGACTTCCAGGTAGTTGGACTTCTCCGCCAACTGATCGATGGGGTAGCCCCGGTGCAGCAGAATGCCTTTTTCGCCGTCGATAAAGGTGATTTTGGACTCGCAGGACGCTGTGGAGGTGAAACCGGGATCGAACGTGAAATAACCTTTTGCACCGAGGCTGCGGATATCGATCTCGTCGTAACCGAGCGTACCGGACAGGACATCAAGCGCGATAGGCTCTTGACCGTCGATGGTAATCGTTGCGTGTTTGTCAGCCATTAACATTCTCCTTAGCGTTTTAATTGACGACATTGCTCACCGTGACAGCGAGTCATCCTACCTGGGAGAGGCGACCGGAAGCCGGCTGGCATGACTCGGTAAAAACCGGTTGTTCAGGACGAGCCGTCAGCGGGGATGCTCCGCTGAGCGCAGGCGGTTGAGCCGCCGTGTGCTTGCCGGTTATCCGGCGCGTCGTCCTGAATTCATTGTAGTCATACCGATGACTTTTACGTGGACTCTTTCGACACTGTTACACAACCTTCGGCAATCGAAAAGCGCCGCCTATCGCCTTTGATATCAGTAACAAGCCTCAAAAACCAGTTGTAAAATTAATGTTTAATAATTACCTATAAGACTGATTTATTTTTAATAAATTGTTAAATGCGTGATCTAATTCACCATTCACAGCAAATTCCCTCAAACTCTATGTGTGCTATTTGTAATGATATTGTGAAGCACCTATACTTTTTTCAGGTCTCCGGAACATCCTGCAGTAGGAGCACCCAGCGTGATAGGTTTGCGCCGCCCCGGCTTAAAATTGGCTGACGGAGCGTGCGGCGAAATAAGGAGATGCCCGACTTATCTTCCTTTCAGCAACCTCTCATGCTGTCTGACCCCCACAATAGGTCCGGAGTAAGAAAATAATAAAAGTTGTGTGGGCGAACCTGTGAAAAAACAAAGACCTGTCAATCTGGATCTGCAAACGATCCATTTCCCCGCTACCGCGGTAGCCTCTATTCTCCATCGCGTTTCCGGCGTTATCACCTTTGTTTCCATCGGTATCCTGCTGTGGCTGCTGGGTCTTTCCCTGTCTTCGGAAGACGGGTTCATGCAGGCGGCGTCCATCATGGATAGCGTCATCGCCAAATTGGTTGTCTGGGGCATTTTGACCGCGCTGGCCTACCATGCCGTGGGCGGCTTGCGCCATTTGTTAATGGATTTCGGCGGCATTGAGGAAACCTTCGCCTCGGGTGAACGCTCCGCATGGATTGCTTTTGTTATTACTGTCGTGCTTTCAATCTTGTCTGGAGTCCTTGTATGGTAAGCAATGCTTCTGCACTCGGGCGTAATGGAGTACACGATTGGTTATTACTTCGCGCTGCTGCCATCGTCATCGTGCTGTACGTTTTGTATCTCGTGGGTTTTTTCGTTACCGCGCCTGAACTCACCTATCCCCTCTGGCGTGATTTCTTCGCCCTGCGCCTCACCAAAGTGCTCACTCTTCTGACCTTACTGTCGATTCTGGTGCATGCCTGGATCGGTCTGTGGCAGGTGTTGACCGACTACGTCAAACCGCTAGCCGTTCGGCTCACATTGCAGCTGGCGGTGGTGGTTGTGCTGATGGTGTATGTCATTTATGGAACGATTGTAGTGTGGGGGGCGTAATGAATCTGCCAGTCAGAGAGTTTGATGCAGTGGTCGTCGGCGCGGGCGGCGCAGGTATGCGCGCCGCGTTGCAAATTTCCCAGATGGGGTTGTCTTGCGCCCTCATTTCCAAGGTCTTTCCGACGCGTTCTCATACTGTCTCCGCACAGGGGGGCATCACGGTCGCGCTGGGGAATACCCACGAAGATAACTGGCAATGGCATATGTATGACACGGTAAAGGGATCGGACTATATCGGCGATCAAAATGCCATCGAATACATGTGCAAGACCGGGCCGGAAGCCGTGCTGGAGCTGGAACACATGGGACTGCCGTTTTCGCGGCTGGATGACGGGCGTATTTATCAGCGTCCGTTCGGCGGTCAGTCGAAAAACTTCGGCGGCGAGCAGGCGGCGCGTACGGCGGCGGCGGCCGACCGCACCGGACATGCGCTGTTGCACACGCTCTATCAGCAAAACCTGAAAAATCACACCACCATTTTTTCCGAGTGGTACGCGCTGGATCTGGTGAAAAATCAGGACGGCGCGGTGGTGGGCTGCACGGCGATTTGTATCGAGACCGGCGAAGTCGTCTATTTCAAGGCGCGCGCGACGGTACTGGCGACCGGCGGCGCAGGGCGAATCTACCAGTCGACGACCAATGCGCACATCAATACCGGCGACGGCGTGGGCATGGCGCTGCGCGCCGGCGTGCCGGTACAGGACATGGAAATGTGGCAGTTTCACCCGACGGGCATCGCGGGGGCGGGGGTGCTGGTCACCGAAGGCTGCCGCGGCGAGGGTGGTTATCTGCTGAATAAAGACGGCGAACGTTTTATGGAGCGTTACGCGCCGAACGCGAAAGATCTGGCTGGCCGAGACGTTGTCGCACGCTCCATCATGATTGAAATCCGCGAAGGCCGCGGCTGCGACGGTCCGTGGGGGCCGCACGTTAAGCTGAAGCTCGACCACCTCGGCAAAGAGGTGTTGGAGTCCCGCCTGCCGGGGATTCTGGAACTTTCTCGCACCTTCGCTCACGTCGACCCGGTCAAAGAGCCGATCCCGGTCATTCCGACCTGTCACTACATGATGGGCGGTATCCCCACCAAAATTACCGGTCAGGCGCTGACCGTCAATGAACGAGGCGAGGACGTGGTGATCCCCGGCCTGTTCGCCGTGGGGGAAATCGCCTGCGTTTCGGTACACGGCGCCAATCGTCTCGGCGGCAATTCGCTGCTCGATCTGGTGGTGTTCGGCCGCGCCGTGGGGATGCACCTCGAAGCGTCGTTGTCTGAGCAGGGCGCCAGCCGCGATGCCAGCGAGTCGGATATCGAGGCCTCGCTGACGCGCCTCAACCGCTGGAACAACAATCGCGATGGAGAAAGCCCGGTGGAGATCCGCCGGGCGCTGCAAGAGTGTATGCAGCATAACTTCTCCGTCTTCCGCGAAGCCGATGCGATGGCGCAGGGGCTTGAGGAACTGAAAGCCATTCGCGAACGGTTGCAAAACGCCCGCCTGGACGACACTTCGCAGGAGTTCAACACCCAGCGTATCGAGTGCCTGGAGCTGGATAACCTGATGGATACCGCTTTTGCTACCGCGCTGGCGGCAAACTATCGCACCGAGAGCCGTGGCGCGCATAGCCGCTCCGACCATCCCGATCGGGACGATGAACACTGGCTCTGCCACACGCTGTACCTGCCGGACACTGAAAGCATGACGCGCCGTGAGGTGAACATGCAACCGACGCTGCGTGAGGCATTCCCGCCGAAAGCGCGCACCTATTAAAGGACGGAGAGACAGCGATGAAACTTGAATTTTCGATTTATCGTTACAACCCGGACATTGATAATGCCCCGCGGATGCAGGACTACCAGCTGGAGGCCGATGAAGGCACGGACATGATGTTGCTCGACGCATTAATCCAGTTGAAAGAGCAGGACCCGACGCTGACGTTTCGCCGCTCCTGCCGTGAGGGCGTGTGTGGTTCGGATGGGGTGAACATCAATGGTAAAAACGGACTGGCATGCATCACGCCGATCTCCAGCCTGCGTCGCGGCAGTCACAAAATCGTGGTGCGTCCGCTGCCGGGGTTGCCGGTTGTCCGCGATTTGGTGGTAGACATGGGGCAATTCTATGCCCAATATGAGAAAGTTAAACCTTACCTGTTGAATAATGGGAAGAATCCTCCGGCACGTGAAAATTTGCAGTTGCCGCAGGATCGGGCGAAGCTGGATGGACTGTACGAATGCATCATGTGCGCTTGCTGTTCCACCTCGTGTCCGTCCTTCTGGTGGAACCCAGACAAGTTCATCGGTCCGGCCGGATTACTGACGGCGTACCGCTTCCTGATAGATGACCGCGATACGGAAACCCAATCGCGTCTCGATGGACTGGACGACGCTTTCAGCGTGTTCCGCTGTCACAGCATCATGAACTGCGTCAGCGTGTGTCCCAAAGGGTTGAATCCGACGCGAGCCATCGGCCACATCAAGTCGATGTTGTTGCAGCGCGGCGCCTGATGACCGCATCAACGGGACGACCTCCGCCGTCGGACGGCGGTCGTCGGGAGCGCTTCTTACTACAGCGAACAGGCATGACAGCCTCTTGTGTTAAGGCTCCTTTGGTGGGAAGTACTCCCCTCGACATGCTCACCGTCGGCATGAAGAGTGAACCGTTTATCCGGCAATGCCGCTTTTACACGGCGCGACAAAAAATGTTAACCACGGCGAAAACTGAAGCATATCAGCTTAAGGGATCACAATGCAGAACGGTGCAATGAAGGCCTGGCTGGATTCCTCGTATCTGGCGGGGGCGAACCAGTCCTACATAGAGCAGCTCTATGAAGATTATTTAACCGATCCGGCCTCTATCGACACCAGTTGGCAAACGCTTTTCCAGCAAATGGTGGCGACGGGAGTCAAACCCGATCAACTGCACTCTCAAACCCGAGACTATTTTCGTCGTCTGGCGAAGGACAGCTCGCGGTATACCTCCTCTATTCACGATCCGGACAGCGATGCCAAGCAGGTCAAGGTGTTGCAGCTCATTAATGCGTTTCGCTTTCGCGGCCATCAGCATGCCAACCTCGACCCGCTGGATTTGTGGAAACAAGAAACCGTTCCTGACCTCGACCTTGCCTATCATCATCTGACCGAAGCGGATCTGGACGATACCTTTAACGTGGGTTCTTTCGCTATCGGCAAAGAGACCATGAAGCTGCGGGATTTGTACGCGGCGTTACGGCAGACCTACTGCGGCGCCATCGGCGCCGAGTATATGCACATCACCAACACGGAAGAGAAACGCTGGATCCAGCAGCGGATCGAATCCGTGGTCGGACAGCCGTCGTTTAGCGTCGATGAGCGCAAGCGTTTCCTGAAAGAGTTGACGGCGGCGGAAGGGTTGGAGCGCTATCTGGGCGCGAAATTCCCCGGCGCCAAGCGCTTCTCTCTCGAAGGCGGGGACGCCCTTATCCCGATGCTGAAGGAAATCGTGCGCCATGCCGGGAAGAACGGGACGCGCGAAGTCGTACTAGGGATGGCGCACCGGGGACGTCTGAATGTGTTGGTCAATGTCCTCGGCAAAAAGCCGCAGGATCTGTTCGATGAGTTCATTGGCAAGCACAAAGAACATCTCGGCACGGGCGATGTGAAATATCATCAGGGCTTCTCTTCGGATGTGGATACCGAAGGCGGCAGGGTGCATCTGGCGCTGGCTTTTAACCCCTCGCATCTGGAAATCGTCAGCCCGGTCGTCATTGGCTCGGTGCGGGCGCGTCTGGATCGACTGGATAACCCCAGTAGCGCGCTGGTGCTTCCGATCACGATTCACGGCGATGCCGCTATGACGGGGCAGGGCGTCGTTCAGGAAACGCTGAACATGTCCAAAGCGCGCGGTTACGACGTCGGCGGTACGATCCGCATCGTCATTAATAACCAGATCGGGTTTACGACCTCCAATCCGCACGATGCGCGCTCAACCGAATACTGTACTGATATCGGTAAAATGGTTCAGGCGCCGATTTTCCACGTGAATGCGGACGATCCCGAGGCCGTCGCATTCGTGACCCAGCTGGCGCTCGACTTCCGTAATACCTTCAAGCGCGACGTCTTCATTGACATGGTGTGTTACCGCCGTCATGGCCATAACGAGGCCGACGAGCCAAGCGCCACGCAGCCTCTGATGTATCACAAAATTAAAAAGCACCCGACGCCGCGTAAAATCTACGCCGACCGTCTGGAGCAGCAGAATTTGATCCATCTGGAAGATGCCACCGAAATGGTCAATTTGTACCGCGATGCGCTGGATGCTGGTGAATGCGTGGTGGAAGAGTGGCTGCCGATGGATATGCAGGCGCTGGCCTGGATGCCGTATCTCAACCACGACTGGGATGAAGACTATCCGCATCAGGTCGAGATGAAGCGTTTGCAGGGGCTGGCCCGTCGCATCAGCACGATCCCGGAGGCGATAGAAATGCAGTCCCGGGTCGCCAAAATATACAACGACCGCGCCGAGATGGCGGAGGACGGCAAGCCTTTCGACTGGGGCGGCGCTGAAACGCTGGCCTACGCCACGCTGGTGGATGAAGGCATTCCTATCCGGCTGTCGGGCGAAGACACCGGCCGCGGCACCTTTTTCCACCGCCATGCCGTTGTGCACAATCAGAAAAATGGCTCGACCTATACACCTTTGTCGCATGTACACAATGCACAGGGCGAGTTTAAGGTATGGGACTCGGTGCTGTCGGAGGAGGCGGTGCTGGCGTTCGAATATGGTTATGCCACGGCTGAGCCGCGCACGCTGACCATCTGGGAGGCGCAGTTTGGCGATTTCGCCAACGGCGCTCAGGTGGTGATAGACCAGTTCATTAGCTCCGGGGAGCAAAAATGGGGACGGATGTGCGGTCTGGTCATGCTGCTGCCGCACGGCTATGAAGGGCAAGGACCGGAACACTCATCGGCCCGTCTGGAACGCTATTTGCAGCTGTGCGCTGAACAGAATATGCAGGTGTGCATTCCCTCCACTCCGGCGCAGGTTTACCACATGCTGCGACGTCAGGCGCTGCGTGGAATGCGACGTCCGCTGGTGGTGATGTCGCCGAAGTCGCTGCTGCGTCATCCGCTGGCAACCTCGACGCTGGAGGAACTGGCCTCCGGTAAATTCCAGCCCGCGATTGGCGAGGCTGACGATATCGATCCTCGTGACGTAAAGCGCGTCGTGATGTGCGCCGGTAAGGTCTACTACGACCTGCTGGAAAAACGACGCAAGAATGAGCAGAACGATGTGGCGATTGTCCGCATTGAACAGCTGTATCCCTTCCCTCAGCAGTATGTGCAGTCCGTGCTGGCACCGTACGCCCATGTTCTGGATTTCGTCTGGTGTCAGGAAGAACCGCTGAACCAGGGCGCCTGGTATTGCAGCCAGCATCATTTGCGCGAGGCGATTCCGTTCGGCGCTTCCTTGCGTTATGCCGGCAGACCGGCATCCGCATCGCCCGCCGTGGGTTACATGTCCGTCCACCAAAAGCAGCAGCAAGATCTTGTTGATGACGCGCTGAACGTTAATTGAATCAAAAGGATAAATAATGAGTAGCGTAGATATTCTCGTCCCCGACCTGCCCGAATCGGTAGCCGACGCCACCGTGGCGACCTGGCGTAAACAGCCGGGCGACAGCGTCCAGCGTGATGAAGTACTGGTTGAGATTGAAACCGACAAGGTGGTGCTTGAAGTGCCTGCCTCCGAAGCCGGGATTCTGGATGCGGTGCTGGAAGCGGAAGGGGCGACCGTCGTCTCACGCCAAATCCTTGGCCGTCTGCGCCCTGGGGACAGCAGCGGCAAGGAGTCCAGCGAAAAACCGACCAACAAAGAGTCTACGCCGGCCCAGCGTTATACCGCCGGTCTGGAAGAGGAAAGCAACGACGTGCTGAGTCCGGCCATTCGCCGACTGATCGCCGAGCATGATTTAGACGCGTCGACGATCGTAGGCAGCGGCGTGGGTGGACGGATCACCCGTGAAGATGTCGAAAAACAGCTTGCCCGACAGCGCGAGGCTGCTGTCGCCGCCCCGGCGAGTGCGGACGCGACCGCCGCTGACCCCTCTCTGGATCGACGTAGTGAAAAAAGGGTGCCGATGACGCGCCTGCGGAAACGGGTGGCTGAGCGCCTGCTGGAAGCGAAAAACAGCACGGCCATGCTGACGACGTTCAACGAAGTCAACATGAAACCGGTGATGGATCTGCGTAAGCAGTACGGCGAAGCATTTGAAAAACGGCACGGCGTACGCCTGGGCTTTATGTCGTTCTACATCAAGGCCGTGGTTGAAGCGCTCAAACGTTTCCCCGAAGTGAATGCGTCGCTGGACGGTGAAGATGTCGTGTATCACAACTACTTTGACGTCAGCATCGCCGTATCGACGCCGCGCGGTCTGGTCACGCCAGTGCTCAAGGATGTCGATTTGCTGAGCATGGCGGATATCGAGAAAAAAATTAAGGAACTGGCAATTAAGGGCCGCGATGGCAAACTAACCGTGGATGAGTTGACGGGGGGAAATTTCACCATCACTAACGGCGGCGTGTTTGGTTCATTGATGTCGACACCGATCATCAATCCGCCGCAAAGCGCGATTCTGGGGATGCATGCCATCAAGGATCGTCCGATGGCCGTTGAAGGTCAGGTGGTCATTTTGCCCATGATGTATTTGGCGCTTTCCTACGATCACCGGCTTATCGACGGCCGCGAATCAGTCAGTTTCCTGGTGACGATTAAAGACATGCTGGAAGATCCGGCGCGTCTGCTGCTGGACGTTTAAGGCAGGATAGGGCGGCCTGGCGCCGCCCTTCGCTATCCAGGCCGTCTGCACGCCGCCACTCATGAAATCGCGGATTTATCTTCAAATATAAAATGGATTGAACACCATGAATTTACACGAATATCAGGCAAAACAGCTCTTTGCTCGGTATGGCATACCGGCCCCGGAAGGCTATGCCTGCAAGACGCCCCATGAGGCGGAAGAGGCTGCCGCGAAAATCGGCGCAGGCCCGTGGGTCGTTAAGTGCCAGGTGCATGCCGGGGGACGAGGTAAATCAGGCGGCGTTAAAGTCGTCAACAGCAAAGATGACATTCGCGCTTTCGCGGAAAACTGGTTGGGCAAGCCGCTGGTGACTTATCAGACTGACGCTCATGGTCAGCCGGTACATCAGATTCTGGTTGAAGCCGCGACGGACATTGCCAGCGAACTGTACCTCGGGGCGGTCGTCGATCGCGGCAGTCGTCGCGTCGTGTTTATGGCGTCCACGGAAGGTGGCGTAGAAATTGAAAAAGTCGCTCAGGAAACGCCTCATCTTATTCATAAAACGGCGCTGGATCCCCTGACTGGACCGCTGCCTTATCAAGGCCGTGAGCTTGCATTCAAACTGGGCCTCAGCGGTAAGCAGGTTGCCCAGTTCACCAAAATTTTCATGGGGTTGGCGAAGCTGTTTCTGGAATGCGATCTGGCGCTGGTGGAAATCAACCCGCTGGTCATCACCGGGCAGGGCGAGCTGCTGTGTCTGGACGGCAAACTGGCCGTGGACGGCAATGCGTTGTTCCGTCAGCCTGAGCTGCGCGACATGCATGATCCGAGTCAGGTCGATGAACGCGAGGAACACGCGGCGCAGTGGGAACTGAACTATGTCGCGCTGGACGGTAACATCGGCTGTATGGTCAATGGTGCGGGTCTGGCGATGGGCACGATGGATATCGTGAAACTGCACGGCGGCGCGCCAGCCAATTTTTTGGATGTTGGCGGCGGCGCGACCAAAGAGCGCGTGACAGAGGCTTTTAAAATCATTTTGTCAGACAGCAAGGTAAAAGCCGTGCTGGTCAACATTTTCGGCGGCATCGTACGCTGCGACCTGATCGCCGATGGCGTCATCGGCGCCGTGGCGGAAGTGGGTGTCAACGTACCGGTGGTGGTGCGTCTGGAAGGTAACAATGCGGAGCTTGGGGCGCAGAAACTGGCGGAGAGCGGTCTGAATATCATTGCTGCAACCGGTCTGGCGGATGCAGCTCGGCAGGCGGTTGCTGCCGTGGAGGGAAAATAATGTCTATTCTGATCGATAAAAACACCAGAGTGATCTGCCAGGGCTTCACCGGGAGTCAGGGAACGTTTCACTCCGAACAGGCGATAGCCTACGGCACGCAGATGGTTGGGGGAGTGACGCCGGGCAAGGGAGGCACTCAGCATCTTGGTCTGCCCGTGTTTAATACGGTACGCGATGCCGTTGCGGCTACCGGTGCGACGGCATCGGTCATCTATGTTCCGGCTCCTTTCTGTAAAGATTCGATTTTGGAAGCGATTGATGCGGGTATCGAGCTAATTATTTGCATCACCGAAGGTATTCCGACGCTGGATATGCTGACGGTGAAAGCCAAGTTGGAGCAGACCGGGGCGAAAATGATCGGCCCGAACTGCCCGGGCGTGATTACGCCGGGTGAATGTAAGATCGGCATCATGCCCGGCCATATCCATCTGCCGGGAAATGTCGGCATTGTTTCTCGTTCCGGCACGCTGACCTACGAAGCCGTCAAGCAGACGACGGACGTCGGCCTGGGCCAGTCTACCTGCGTCGGTATCGGTGGCGACCCGATCCCCGGTTCCAACTTCATTGATATTCTTGAGTTGTTTGAACAAGACCCGCTGACAAAAGCGATCGTGATGATTGGGGAAATCGGCGGAACCGCGGAAGAAGAGGCGGCGGCTTTCATCAAAGCGCACGTTACCAAACCTGTTGTCGCCTACATTGCCGGCGTTACCGCGCCGAAAGGGAAGCGGATGGGCCATGCTGGCGCGATCATCGCTGGCGGAAAGGGAACGGCTGATGAGAAGTTCGCCGCGCTGGAAGCGGCTGGCGTTAAGACGGTACGCAGTCTGGCAGATATCGGTGAAGCAGTGAAAAGCATGATCGCCGGCTAACGTGGCGAGTTTATTGCTGCGTTAACACGAACACAGCGATGCAGGAAAAGGCCATCTTCGGATGGCCTTTTTTTTATGTTTGAGCCTGATGAACATTTAATGGGAATAACACTCATTTCTAAAAATAACGTAATGGCAACAATGCAAACCAATAAATATAAAAATAAGTAATCATATAGAAACATTAATGCAGTAAATACTCAGAACAATAAATCAGCAAATATTAATTATTGAAACCTGGCGGTCACGTCAAATTAACAATATCAGCCTAATGAAAATGGAATGTGTCACACTGTTAACGTTAAGGGCGGATATTGCGCCAAATCAAAAAATGCAGGGTAGATATCTTCGTCAAAATACGCTTAAATTGCGCCCGATCAATTATCTGCCAAAGGTATGTGATTGTGAGAAAGGGGGTTGAGTCAAAACCCCAACTGGCGTCACGTAAAAACCTATTTATTACAGGGAATTGTAGGCGTAATATACCGGTCACTCTGTTTTAGGTACGATATTGGTAATTTTCATAACCTTACTTAGGCTTATTTTAACTAGGTATAGCGTCGTGGCGTTATTCGCGTCATGCGATGTTTAAGCCTGTGTTCAGCAATTTGTTGTGTTCTTTTAGGGTATTGCAGCCGTTGTTCAACGGGTTGCCTCTACTGCGAGCGAAACCTTCCTGCGAGGAGCAAGGAGTCAAGATGTTTGATATAGTCGAACTGTCACGTTTACAGTTTGCCTTGACAGCAATGTATCATTTCCTGTTTGTGCCACTAACGCTCGGGATGGCGTTCCTGCTGGCTATCATGGAAACGGTCTACGTACTGTCTGGCAAACAAATTTATAAAGATATGACCAAGTTCTGGGGCAAGCTGTTTGCGATCAACTTCGCACTCGGCGTGGCTACCGGGCTGACCATGGAGTTCCAGTTTGGGACCAACTGGTCTTACTTCTCTCACTATGTCGGTGATATCTTCGGGGCTCCACTGGCGATCGAAGGCCTGATGGCGTTTTTCCTGGAGTCCACCTTCGTCGGGTTGTTCTTCTTCGGCTGGGATCGCCTGAGCAAAGTGCAGCATATGGCAGTGACCTGGCTGGTCGCTCTGGGTTCCAACTTCTCCGCGTTGTGGATTCTGATTGCCAACGGCTGGATGCAAAACCCTATCGCCTCCGATTTCAACTTTGAAACCATGCGTATGGAGATGGTGAGTTTCGCGACACTGGTCTTCAACCCGGTTGCGCAGGTGAAATTCGTGCATACGGTTGCAGCCGGTTACTGTACGGGCGCGATGTTCATTCTGGGCATCAGTTCTTACTATCTGCTGAAAGGCCGCGATATCGCGTTCGCCAAGCGTTCATTCGCTATCGCCGCCAGCTTCGGCATGGCCTCCGTGCTTTCCGTTATCGTGCTGGGTGACGAATCCGGTTACGAAATGGGCGACGTTCAGAAAACCAAGCTGGCAGCAATTGAAGCCGAATGGGAAACACAGCCTGCTCCTGCCGCGTTCACCCTGTTCGGTCTGCCGGATCAGGAAGCCAGAGAGAACAAATACGCGATTCAGGTTCCTTATGTTCTGGGTCTGATCGCGACGCGTTCCACGGATAAAACCGTGACCGGTCTGAAAGAGTTGATGGAGCAGCATGAAGTGCGCATCCGTAATGGGATGAACGCCTATCATCTGCTTGAGCAGCTGCGCGCGGGTAACACTGACCCTGCGGTTCGCGAAGCCTTCAACGCCAGCAAGCAGGATCTCGGATACGGCATGCTGCTGAAACGCTATACGCCGCAGGTTTCCGATGCGTCCGAAGCGCAGATTCAGATGGCGGTGAAAGATTCTATCCCTCACGTCGCGCCGCTGTACTTCTCGTTCCGCATCATGGTGGCTTGCGGGATCCTGATGCTGATCATTATCGGCCTCTCTTTCTGGACCGTACTTCGCAACAAGATTGGTCAGCGGAAATGGCTGCATCGTGCCGCGCTGTACGGCATTCCGTTGCCGTGGATCGCCGTGGAAGCGGGATGGTTTGTCGCAGAATATGGTCGTCAGCCTTGGGCGATTGGCGAAGTGCTGCCGACCTCTGTCGCCAACTCATCGCTGACAGCAGGCGATCTGCTGTTCTCCATGGGATTGATTTGCGGTCTGTACACGCTGTTCCTCGTCGCGGAAATGTACCTGATGTTCAAGTATGCGCGTCTGGGTCCAAGCAGCCTGAAAACGGGCGCATATCACTTTGAACAGCCGACCACCGCTGCGCCGGAAGCACGGTAACAGGAGTCCACTATGTTTGAGTATGAAGTACTGCGTTTTATCTGGTGGGCGCTTATCGGCGTACTGCTGATTGGTTTCGCCATCACCGATGGCTTCGATATGGGTGTCGGGATGCTGGTCCGCCTGATGGGCCGCAGCGACGTTGAACGTCGCGTGATGATTAACTCCATCGCTCCTCACTGGGACGGTAACCAGGTTTGGCTGATCACGGCGGGGGGCGCGTTGTTTGCCGCCTGGCCGATGGTCTACGCCGCTGCGTTTTCCGGCTTCTATGTCGCAATGATCCTGGTGCTGGCGTCGCTATTCTTCCGTCCGGTGGGTTTTGACTACCGTTCGAAGATTGAAGACGCGCGCTGGCGCAATATGTGGGACTGGGGCATTTTCATCGGTAGCTTCGTGCCGCCTCTCGTCATCGGCGTTGCTTTCGGTAACCTGCTGCAGGGCGTTCCGTTCCATATCGACGCTTACCTGCGCCTGTACTACACCGGTAACTTCTTCCAGCTGCTGAATCCCTTTGGCCTGCTGGCGGGCGTGGTCAGCGTGAGCATGATTCTGGCTCAGGGCGCGACCTACCTGATGATGCGTACCAACGGTGAACTGCACCTGCGTGCTAAAGGCGTTGCGCAACTGGCGTCGCTGGTGCTGTTTATTACGTTCGCCCTGGCCGGTGTGTGGGTGGTCTACGGTATCGACGGCTACACTGTGACGTCGGCGATCAATACGGCTGCGGAATCTAACCCGCTGCGTAAAGAAGTGGTCCATCAGGCAGGCGCCTGGTTAGTCAACTTCAACCATTATCCTGTTCTGTGGGCTGTGCCCTTGTTGGGTGTGGTGTTCCCGCTGTTTACGGTGCTGATGGCCCGCGTGGAAAAAGGCGCGATGGCGTTCCTGTTTTCCTCGCTGAGCATTGCCTGCGTTATCCTGACGGCCGGTATTACGATGTTCCCGTTTGTTATGCCGTCGATCACGATGCCGAACGCTAGCCTGACCATGTGGGATGCCACATCCAGTCTGCTGACGCTGAAAGTCATGACCTGCGTGGCGATCGTCTTCGTCCCGATCATTCTGTGCTACACCACCTGGTGCTACTACAAAATGTTCGGTCGCATCACCAAAGAGCATGTCGAGCAGAACTCGCATTCCCTGTACTAAGTAAGGAGCTTATTTTATGTGGTATTTTGCCTGGATACTCGGAACGCTTCTTGCCTGCTCGCTGGGCGTGATCACCGCGTTGGCGATCGAGCACATTGAAGATGCCAAAGCGGTTAAAGACGACGCGTGATGAGTCAATTTATCCATCGTCTCTACAGCATCATGGACAAGGGCCCGTTACGGGCCCTTTCCCTGATCATGGCCCTGCTGTTAGCGGGATGCGTTTTTTGGGATCCGTCGCGCTTTGCGGCGAAAACCAGCACGATGGCCGTTTGGCAGGCATTTGTCCTGATGTGGGCGGTCTGTACGGGCGTGATTCACGGGACCGGATTTAGACCGCAGCGGCTGCGCTGGAAGGCCTTTTTCTCACCTTCGCCTGCGGCAATCATTTTGGCCGCCGGTCTGTATTATTTCTTCCGGTAATCTTCGCGCTCAATCCCTTGTCATGTGGGCCGTTTCTGGCTCACATTTATTTACCAGCCTGTACATTCTCCCCATTCCAAACCACAATTCTCTTGCGTATAGTAGCCTGAGTTTTATCGCATGAATTGCTGGGATATAAAGTGAGTAATGAAGTGTTCTGCTGGCCTGTTCGCATCTATTATGAAGATACCGATGCAGGCGGTGTTGTTTATTACGCGCGCTATGCCGCGTTTTATGAAAGAGCTCGCACGGAGATGCTGCGTGCGCATGGCATTCATCAACAGCAACTGATGGAGCAAAGTCTTGCCTTCGTTGTTCGCAAGATGACAGTAGAGTACTTCTCTCCGGCTCGCCTTGACGATTTGCTGGAAGTTCAGAGCGAGATTGTTTCGCTTCGCCGGGCGTCAATGACGTTCACGCAGCGCATTCTCAATCCCCAAGGCGAAGTGATGAGCCAGGCTGAATTTTTGATCGCATGCATCGACCCACATCACATGAAGCCGATTGCGCTTCCTAAGTCTTTTGTCGCGGAGTTTAAGCAGTGACTGACATGAATATTCTTGATTTGTTTCTGAAGGCTAGCCTTCTCGTGAAACTCATCATGCTGATTTTAATCGGTTTTTCCATCGCGTCCTGGGCGATAATCATACAGCGCACCCGCATCCTCAACGCGGCAACGCGGGATGCTGAAGCGTTCGAAGACAAATTCTGGTCTGGCATCGAACTCTCTCGCCTTTATCAGGAGAGCCAGACGCGGCGCGAAACTTTGTCTGGAACCGAGCAGATCTTTTATGCCGGATTCAAGGAATTCGCCCGGCTGCATCGCGCCAACCATCATGCGCCCGAAGCGGCGGTTGAAGGCTCCTCGCGGGCAATGCGTATTTCGATGAATCGCGAGCTAGAAACGTTGGAAACCCATATTCCTTTTCTTGGAACCGTCGGTTCTATTAGCCCTTACATCGGCCTGTTCGGTACGGTGTGGGGGATCATGCATGCGTTCATTGCGTTAGGGGCCGTCAAGCAGGCGACGTTGCAGATGGTTGCGCCGGGGATCGCCGAAGCGCTGATCGCGACGGCTATCGGTCTGTTTGCCGCTATTCCTGCCGTCATGGCTTACAACCGTCTCAACCAACGCGTCAATAAGCTGGAACAGAACTACGATAACTTCACGGAAGAGTTTGTTGCCATCCTGCATCGTCAGGCATTCTCCAACGATAGCAACCGTTAATCAGGAGGGAGCATGGCACGTGTACGTCGAGGTCGTCGGGAACTGAAGTCCGAGATCAATATCGTCCCTTTGCTGGATGTGCTGTTGGTGCTGCTGCTGATTTTTATGGCGACAGCGCCAATCATCACGCAAAGCGTTGAGGTTGATCTGCCGGATGCCACGGATTCCAAAACCGTTTCTAGCGATGATAATCCGCCCGTGATTGTCGAGGTTTCCGGTATCGGCCGCTATAGCCTGGTGGTCGACCATAATCGTATGGAACAACTGCCGGCAGAGCAGGTGGTGGCTGAAGCGCAGTCTCGGCTTAGCGCCAATCCGAAAACGGTGTTCCTGATCGGCGGCGCTAAAGAAGTCCCGTACGATGAAATCATTAAAGCACTTAATTTACTCCACCAGGCCGGCGTGAAATCCGTAGGTCTGATGACGCAACCGATTTGAGCCGGTAAACAGAGTATGAGTGATCTATTTGGCCACACTGTATTTGGGAACGACTTGTGCTAAAGGGAAACGGACAAAACGATAAGCTAAAACGGGCTTTGATTATCTCGGCCGTTTTGCACGTCATTTTGATTGCGCTGCTGGTTATAAGCTCCTTGCACCAGTCAATGGACGCCAGCAATGGCGGCGGAGGCGGATCGGCGATCGATGCCGTGATGGTTGATCCCGGCGCCGTTGCTGAACAGTATAACCGTCAGCAGCAGCAACAAAGCGATGCTCAGCGCTCAGCGCAGTTGCGTCAGAAGCAAGCCGATCAGCAGGCCAAAGAGCTACAGGAAAAACAGGCAGCGGAACAACAGCGTCTGAAAGAGCTGGAAAAAGAGCGGTTGCAGGCGCAGGAAGAAGCAAAAAATCAGGCGCAAGCACAAGAACAGCAGCGTAAGCAGGCTGAAGAAGCGGCTCAGCAGGCCAAAGAACAGCAGAAACAGGCTGAGGCTGCGGCGGCGAAATCCAAAGCAGACGCCGAGCAACAAGCGAAAGCCGCCGCTGAAACCAAAGCCAAAGCGGAAGCGGAACAGCAAGCGAAAGCTGCCGCGGCTAAAAAGCAGGCGGAAGAGGAAGCTAAGAAACAGGCTGCCGCAGACGCGAAGAAAAAGGCTGAACAGGAAGCGAAGGCTAAAGCAGCCGAAGTGGCTAAAGAGAAAGCTGAAGCGGACGCTAAGGCAAAAGCCGCTGCTGACGCTAAAGCCAAGGCCGCCGCCGATGCCGCGAAGAAAGCGGAAGCTGCGGCAGCCAAAAAAGCCGCTGACGACAAGAAAAAGGCCGCTGCGGCTGAAGCCGCCAAGCAGGAGAGTGAAGTGGACGATCTGCTCGGTGGGCTGTCGGCAGATAAAAATGCGCCCAAATCAGGCTCTGCCGCGAGTAGCGGCGGCGCGGCTGGCGTAGGCAAGAATAAGAAAAGCGGGGCGTCCGGGGCTGCGTTAGATAGCTATGGCAGTCAGATTAGAACCGCTATTCAGAGTAAGTTTTACGATTGGGAATCCTATAAAGGCCGGACGTGTACGCTACGCGTCAAACTGGCGCCGGATGGTCTGCTAATCGATGTCACTACCGAAGGTGGCGATCCTGCTCTGTGTCAGGCTGCTATTGCGGCAGCCAAGCAGGCCAGAATTCCAAAACCGCCGAGCAGTGAAGTCTATGAAGCATTCAAGAATGCCCCGATAGACTTTAAGCCGCAGTAAGTCCGCCTAAAGTCAGGGGCAGGGTTTAAGATTATGACTATGGTCGACAGACCTGATAATCGTGTTTTGTTGACATTGGTTTTGTTCACATTCTGCTAATTTATCGCAGGTTAAGCGCCTGGATAAGGGAGATGAAATGAAGCAGGCATTTAAAGTTGCATTAGGTTTTTTGATGCTGTGGGCGGCAGTACTCCACGCGGAAGTGCGTATTGAAATCACCCAAGGGGTTGATTCCGCTCGTCCGATCGGCGTGGTTCCGTTCAAATGGGCAGGCCCTGGCGCCGCACCGGAAGAAATCGCAGGCATTGTCGGCGCGGACTTACGCAATAGCGGTAAATTCAATCCGATCGATCCTTCTCGTATGCCGCAGCAACCGGGCAGTGTCTCGGAAGTGACGCCTGCGGCGTGGACGGCATTGGGCATTGATGCCGTCGTCATCGGTCAGGTTCAGCCGAGCGCTGATGGTTACGTCATTTCTTATCAGCTGGTTGATACCTCCGGCAATGCGGGTAGCGTGCTGGCGCAGAATCAGTTCAAAGTCACCAAGCAGTGGCTGCGTTATGCGGCGCACACTGCCAGCGATGAAGTGTTCGAGAAGCTGACCGGTATTAAAGGCGCATTCCGCACGCGTATCGCTTATGTGGTTCAAACCAATGGCGGCCAGTATCCGTACGAACTGCGTGTCGCGGATTATGACGGTTATAATCAGCTTCCTGTGCATCGCTCACCTCAGCCGTTGATGTCACCAGCATGGTCTGCCGACGGCAGCAAATTGGCGTATGTCACCTTTGAGAGCGGTCGTTCTGCGTTGGTTGTGCAGACGCTGGCGAATGGCGCCATCAAACAGGTGGCCTCGTTCCCACGTCATAACGGCGCGCCGTCCTTCTCTCCTGACGGCAGCAAACTGGCGTTTGCTCTGTCCAAGAGCGGAAGCCTGAACCTGTACGTGATGAATCTGGGCTCTGGACAGATTTCTCAAGTCACCGACGGACGTAGCAACAACACGGAGCCGACCTGGTTCCCGGATAGCCAGACACTGGCCTATACTTCCGATCAGGCGGGACGTCCGCAGGTGTATAAAATTAATGTCAACGGCGGTGCGCCTCAGCGCCTGACCTGGGAAGGTGCCCAGAATCAGGACGCGGATGTCAGCAGCGACGGTAAATTTCTGGTGATGGTGAGCTCTAATAGCGGAGTGCAGCACATCGCCAAACAGGATCTGGTAACGGGTGCCGTTCAAGTATTGACGGACACGTTCCTGGACGAAACGCCAAGCGTTGCGCCTAACGGCACCATGGTAATCTACAGTTCCAAACAGGGGATGGGATCCGTGCTGCAGCTGGTTTCGACTGATGGTCGTTTCAAAGCGCGTCTTCCGGCAACTGATGGTCAGGTAAAATTCCCTGCCTGGTCGCCGTATCTCTAAATGCAAATAGCTATGATAACCTTTTGAAAGGACATAAAAATGCAATTCAATAAAGTGCTGAAAGGCCTGATGTTGGCTCTGCCGGTGCTGGCTGTTGCCGCGTGTAGCTCTAACAAACATGCTAACAACGACCAATCTTCTGAGAATGGCGTCGGCATGGGCAGCGGTATGGAAAACGGCGGCAACATGTCATCCTCTGAGCAGGCTCGCCTGCAGATGCAGGAACTGCAACGCAACAACATCGTTTACTTCGATCTGGACAAGTATGACATCCGTTCAGATTTCGCCCAGATGCTGGATTCCCATGCCGCATTCCTGCGCAGCAACCCGTCCTACAAAGTGACCATCGAAGGTCATGCGGATGAACGTGGTACGCCGGAATACAACATTGCGCTGGGCGAGCGTCGTGCGAACGCCGTGCAGATGTATCTGCAGGGTAAAGGGGTTTCTTCTGACCAGATCTCTATCGTTTCTTACGGTAAAGAAAAACCTGCGGTTCTGGGTCATGACGAAGCTGCTTACTCTAAAAACCGCCGTGCCGTTCTGGTCTACTAAGAGTATTGCATGAACAGTAACTTCAGACCTTACCTTCTAAGTCTGTCGTTACTGGTTGGCGTAGCGGCCCCCTGGGTCGCTACCGCCCAAGCGCCAATCAGTAATGCCGGCTCAGGCTCGGTGGAAGATCGAGTCACTCAACTGGAGCGAATCTCAAACGCTCACAGCCAGCTTTTAACCCAACTTCAGCAACAGCTCTCCGATAACCAGCGTGATATCGACAGCCTGCGTGGTCAGATTCAGGAAAGTCAGTATCAGCTCAATCAGGTTGTGGAGCGGCAGAAACAGATCTACCAGCAAATAGATAGCCTGAGTTCTCAGGGCGCTCAGACGACTGCTCCCGCGGCCTCAGACGCTAGCAATCCCCCTGCGGCAAGTAACACCGCTCCGACCGCGCCTGCCAGCACGGGAGACGCGAATAGCGATTACAACGCCGCCGTGGCGCTGGTGCTCGAAAAAAAGCAGTATGATCAGGCTATTGTTGCGTTGCAAAACTTCGTCAAAAAATATCCTGATTCCACTTATCAGCCCAATGCCAACTATTGGCTGGGGCAGTTGAACTACAACAAGGGTAAGAAGGACGACGCGGCCTACTATTTCGCCAATGTCGTTAAAAACTACCCGAAGTCTCCCAAAGCGTCCGAAGCCTTGTACAAGGTTGGGGTGATCATGCAGGAGAAAGGCCAGACTGATAAAGCCCAAGCGGTGTATCGTCAGGTGGTCAAGATGTATCCAAACACTGAAAGTGCCAAACTGGCGCAAAAATCTTTGTCCCACTCTTAATTTCTACGATAAGGCGCAAAACTCGCTCGATATGAGCGGCTTTTGCGCCTATTTGTTTGAGTTGTAAGCAGTTAAACGTTTTTTTTATAAAATAGGTTGCTTGGAAAAATTATCACAGTAATATATGCCGCCGTTGCCAAGGCGATAGTGAATCGCTGAAGTGATGTGGAAATTGGGTCGTTAGCTCAGTTGGTAGAGCAGTTGACTTTTAATCAATTGGTCGCAGGTTCGAATCCTGCACGACCCACCAATTTCCAGTGCTACATCTTGAAGTGTTCCGCAATGCGGGTCGTTAGCTCAGTTGGTAGAGCAGTTGACTTTTAATCAATTGGTCGCAGGTTCGAATCCTGCACGACCCACCATTTCCAGCGCTACACCTTGAAGTACTCCGCAATGCGGGTCGTTAGCTCAGTTGGTAGAGCAGTTGACTTTTAATCAATTGGTCGCAGGTTCGAATCCTGCACGACCCACCATTCAAGTTTCAAATCCCGAACTCATCCAAACTGAAACGCGCCTTTAAACCTCATGACTCACGCATTGTGAGAATGGGAATTTTCATCGGATTTTTGTACCCGACGAGGCAAAACGACAATGCGCTGTATCAGTCCTGGGGCTGAGCCCATTCATTAAAACTCTCGTGCATGCCACCAACGTCAGCGTCCAATCGACGCGCTAATGACTTCACTTCTGTCTCATGGCGGTAGTCAGCGATCTCTGTCGCGTGACGCGTATATAACCATCCAAAAGCTTTGAGTGGGGGATATGGGGAGCATTTCCCCATGTTGCTGTGGTCTCATTAAGCGTTTTTATTTCGATCTGTAGGAGAGGGTGTTTAAGGGAAAGACGGTAATGAATATTTATCAATGCGTTCTGCCGCTTTAATCAATGATTCCGTCCTGCATCCTGATCAGCCGTGACTGACCAAGGCATGCGTTAGCCTGCTTAGAGATAAAAAACACGATCCCGGACTCAATAACCACTAAGCTATCCTCGATTCTGCGGCAACTCAGCGATGTTGTCACTTGGCCTGAAAAGCCCATCCACGTTTATAACGTAGCGCCGGATTCATCGTTTCGGTTGAGCAAGATAGTTCGGTGTTGATCTTTCCTTCCATCGCGTTGCTGCGTTCCCTACCGGAACCGGGTAACCCACAGTAATGAAAACGCTCGTTGAGGCTTCGTGCATTAAAGATGTCGTCAAGCGCGACGACCTTTCCGCTAGCACATTGCCAGCATAGCGTTGGGGCGAGAGACGGCACTCCGGCTATCCTCATAAATACAATCCTTCATTTTTAATAAATTAAACCCAGGCGCAATTTATACCGCATTAAAGCGGAATTAAGTGGTGTGAAATGGCTATTTTGTTTAGTATATAAAACGCCGTCTGACTCTACGGTCAGAGGCCATGACAATACAGTGAGTTTCGGGTCAGACGAGGTGAAGATGGATTTTTTCAGTACGAGCAATATTCTGGTTCATATCCCTTTAGGCGCGAACGGTTACGACCTGTCGTGGGTTGAAGCCTTGGGGACTTTATTCGGTTTACTGTGTATCGGGTTGGCTAGCCTTGAGAAGACGAGCAATTATCTGTTCGGGCTGATCAACGTCACGTTGTTTGCATTAATTTTCTTTCAGATCCAGCTTTATGCCAGCCTGCTGCTGCAGATCTTTTTCTTCGGCGCAAATATCTACGGGTGGTATGCGTGGAGTCGTAAGACCAGCGCCGATGAATCCGAGTTGCGTATCCGCTGGCTGTCTCTGCCGCAGGCTCTGGGATGGAGCGCCGCCTGCATCGTGGCGATTGGCCTGATGACGTTTTATATCGACGCGCTTTTTGCGCTGTTGACCGATATCGCCGTGATGCTGATGAAAGGCATCGGAATCAGCGTTGAGCGTCCACAGCTACAGCCAGATGCTTTCCCCTTCTGGGATTCCACAATGACCGTGCTGTCCATCGTAGCGATGATCCTGATGACGCGTAAATACGTTGAAAACTGGCTGGTCTGGGTGGTCATCGATGTTATCAGCGTGGTGATCTTTGCCTATCAGGGCGTCTATGCAATGTCACTGCAATACGCCATCCTGACGCTGATAGCCCTCAACGGCTCCTGGCTGTGGATAAAGGGCGCACGCGAGAATCAGTCGCGCCCTCTGGCCCGAGCCGGCTAACAGCGACTGAGCGCCATCAGTGGTGATGATGATGATGGTGCTCGCCGGCCACTTGCTGAATATGGCAGTGGCCGTGATCGCAGTGGTGATATTCCATCTGGATGGTCACATGGTCTATCTGATAACGCTGCAGCAGGTAGTCCTGGATTTGTTGCAACAGGGCGTCGTGATCGTCAGGGGGCGTCACCTGCGCGTGCAGGGTTAGCATCGGCTTTTCTCCGACCTGCCATAGATGGACATGGTGTACGTTCTGCACCGCCGGAATATCGGCGCTTAAATCCCGCTTTAACGCCCCTGCATCAATCTGTGCGGGCGACCCTTCCAGCAACTCATGAAGACTTTCTTTCAGCAATGACCACGCGCTACGTAAGATCAGCACTGATACCACCAGGGATAAAATGGGATCAATCGGCGTCCAACCGGTCACCATGATAATGAGCGCTGCGGCAATCGCGCCGACCGAGCCCAACATATCGCCTAGCACATGCAGAGCCGCGGCTCGGACGTTCATGTTTTTTTCGCCGCCGCCGCGATGTAACAGCCAGAACGCGAATAGGTTAACCAAGAGACCGCCGACGGCGATGATCAGCATCGGGACGCCCGCTATCGGCTGGGGATGGCTAAAGCGTTGAAAGGCTTCCCAGCAAATCCATACGGTGATGATAAATAACGCGATGGCGTTCACGAAAGCCGCGAGCGTGGTCAACCGCAGGAAACCAAAAGTGTGGTTGGCGGTGGGACGACGCGCCGCGAAGCGTACGGCCAGCAAGGCCACCAGCAGCGCGGCGGTGTCAGTCAGCATATGTCCGGCGTCCGCCAGCAGCGCGAGGGAGCCTGAGATCAGCCCACCGACTGTTTCAACGACCATGAAAACGGCGGTGATCGTAAACGCCGCCAGCAGTCGTTGACTATTGTTCTGTTCTTTAGAGCGAGATTGGGTCATCGAATGACTTCCTGTTTACATGCCTGTTTTAACTGTATGTCAAACGGGACAAAAAACCCACATTCGCATCGGGAAAGGGAATTCATTGCTGGGAAACACCGTAGGCGCCTGGGTATTCCTCGGACGAGGGTGAATTATTCAGGGATTTTAGTCGTTAGCTTGTTTTATAATGCATCATCCGCGGGGTTTCCTGCTTTTATTTGTGGCTGACGGGATTGTGGGCAATGACCACAGGCTAAGCCCACCGTTCGGGAATGATTGGGATTACTATGAGTTATCAAAACGACGATTTAAGAATTAAAGAGATCAAAGAGTTGTTGCCACCTGTCGCGCTGCTGGAGAAATTTCCCGCGACGGAAAATGCCGCCAAGACGGTATCTCAGGCCCGCTCTGCCATCCATAAAATACTGCACGGCGGCGATGATCGTCTGCTGGTGATTATCGGTCCTTGCTCCATTCACGATGTTAAAGCCGCGAAAGAGTACGCGGCTAAGCTGGGGGAGCTTCGTCAGGAACTGAATGGCGAGCTGGAAATCGTCATGAGAGTTTATTTTGAGAAACCGCGTACGACGGTGGGCTGGAAAGGACTTATCAACGACCCTTACATGGACCACAGCTTCCAGATCAATGACGGCCTGCGCATCGCTCGCAAACTGTTGCTGGATATCAACGATACCGGCCTGCCGGCGGCGGGCGAGTTCCTGGATATGATCACGCCGCAGTATCTGGCCGATCTGATGAGCTGGGGCGCGATTGGCGCGCGTACCACAGAGTCTCAGGTACACCGTGAGCTCTCTTCCGGTCTGTCTTGCCCGGTTGGATTCAAAAACGGCACCGACGGCACGATCAAGGTCGCCATCGATGCGATTAACGCCGCTCAGGCGCCGCACTGCTTCCTGTCCGTGACCAAGTGGGGCCACTCCGCTATCGTGAATACCAGCGGCAACAATGACTGCCATATCATTTTGCGCGGCGGTAAAGAGCCTAACTACAGCGCGAAGCACGTGCAGGAAGTGAAAGTTGGTTTGGAAAAAGCCGGATTGACGCCGCAGGTGATGATCGACTTTAGCCACGCCAACAGCAGCAAACAGTTCAAGAAACAGATGGACGTAGGTACTGATGTCTGTGCGCAGATCGCGGGTGGCGAAAAAGCCATAATGGGCGTGATGATCGAAAGTCATCTGGTCGAAGGCAATCAAAACCCGGATAGCGGCGAGGCGCTGGTGTACGGTAAAAGCATCACCGATGGGTGCATTGGCTGGGATGATACCGCAACGCTGCTGCGTCAGTTAGCCGGAGCTGTGCGTCAACGCCGCGGCTAATCGTCTGTCAGAACGATCAAATAAAAACCACCGCCTTTATGGCGGTGGTTTCACATTGGGGCAGCGAAGGACGGGATAGGGGAAGAGGTGTGTGAGCCCTGAGTCTGCCTGGTTTGGTTGATTCCGTCTATGTCCGCTTCATTGGACAATAGGGGGAACTCTCTGAGGAGGCGTGCATCATGTCTCGTCAGCGTCTGCGAAAAGCTCTCAGAGTAAAGTGACGTATCCGCAGTCTTCCATCGCCTCTTTGAGAAGTGATTTAAGACGGGCATAAAAAAACCCGGCCTGAGCCGGGTTTTTTATTAGGTGGAAGCGAAATTACTTCGCTTTACCCTGGTTCGCTACTGCTGCAGCTTTAGCGGCGATTTCGTCCGCGTTGCCCAGGTAGTAACGTTTGGTCGGTTTGAAGTTTTCGTCAAATTCGTAAACCAGCGGTACGGCAGTCGGGATGTTCAGTTCCAGAATTTCGTCTTCGCTCAGGTTGTCCAGATATTTGACCAGCGCACGCAGTGAGTTACCGTGGGCAGCAATGACAATGCGCTCACCGCTTTTCAGACGCGGCAGAATGGTTTCATTCCAGAACGGGACCACGCGATCGATGGTCAGCGCCAGGCTTTCAGTCAGCGGCAGCTCTTCGTCGGTCAGAGAAGCATAACGCGCATCGTGGCCCGGGAAACGGTCGTCTTCACGAGTCAGTTCCGGCGGAGTCACGGCAAAACCACGACGCCACAGTTTCACCTGATCGTCACCGTATTTATCAGCGGTTTCGGATTTGTTCAGTCCCTGCAAAGCACCGTAATGGCGTTCGTTCAGTTTCCAGCTTTTTTCTACTGGCAGCCAAGCCTGATCCAGTTCGTCCAGTACGTTCCACAGCGTGTGGATGGCACGTTTCAGCACGGAGGTGTAAGCGAAATCGAAAGAAAAACCTTCTTCTTTCAGTAATTTACCAGCCTGTTTGGCTTCGTTGACGCCTTTTTCAGACAGTTCAACGTCCATCCAGCCGGTGAAGCGGTTTTCTTTGTTCCACTGGCTTTCGCCGTGTCGTACCAGTACCAGCTTAGTTACAGCCATAGCTTAACTCCTTCAGATCCTAAGATTTCTGTAATGACTGGCCACATTATAGGGCTGTAGAACAGTCATCGGCAATCGCTTGTCGTCTCACTGTCAGTTTATTGCGCGCAATTGCGGCATAAAACAGCTAGCTTGATCGGTTCAGCTTGTCACTTTCCCCAAATGCCAGAGTATCAGGGGACCGATGACCGAAAAGGGCGGCCAACGGGCGGCATTAAAACCGACGATCCATATAGTATCTTCTGGTGACTATTCGGGCCACCTATCGCCGGTCAGGGCTGTGGATAGTGTACTCATAATCAGCCGATGATTTTTGATCTGACCTAAGGTCGCGGACATTAGTCCAGACATCATTCATTGAGCTGCTAGAGCACGTTCGGCGCGTCATCGAAGAAAAACCGATAGCTGGTCAGCGACAGGTAGGTTTCTCCCGGCTTGAGCCAGCAGTCAGGCTGCGGCCATTCGGGGTGATGAGGACTATCCGGTAAAAACTCGCTTTCGAGCGCGATGCCAGCATAGTTAGGGTAGTGGCTACCGTTACGATCCGGCGTGCCTTCAAGCGCATTGCCGGTGTACACCTGCAACGCGGGTGCGCTAGTGCTGACGTCCAGTCTGATCCGCTTATCGCTAGACCACAACACGGCGGCAGGATGGGGCGAGGGAGTATCCTGCCGCAGTAAAAAGGCATGGTCATAGCCGCCGACCGCGCGTTGATCGTCATCCGCCAAAAAATCCTGCATCAGCGTTTTCGGCAGACGGAAATCCATGCTGCTGCCGGCAACAGACTTGATCTCGCCGAAAGGAATGCCTTCCGCGTTGGTCGGCAGAAACTGGTCGGCGAATAGCTGTAGGTGATGTTGGCGCACATCCTCAAACGTCTCGTCGAGGTTGAAATAGGCGTGGTTGGTCAGGCAGACCGGGCAGGGAGTGTCGACCTCCGCACGATAGGTGATCGTCAGCTGATTGTCGTCGGTGAGATGATAATGCGCTTCTACGGTGAGATGACCGGGAAACCCCTGATCGCCCGCTAGAGAGTGCAGCTGATAGGTGATGGCATTCTCGCTGTGCTGGACAATCTGCCAACGACGCGCATTAAACCCGACAGGGCCGCCATGCAGCTGGTTTTTTCCGCTGTTGGCCGCGAGAGGAGTGACGTGTCCGCTTTTCTCAATGACCGCATCGGCAATCCGGTTGGCATAGCGACCAACGGAGGCGCCCAGGTAGGCGCTTTGACGAGGATAATCTTCGGGCGCGCAGCCGAGCAGGACTTCACGGGTTTCATTGGGGGGCAGCGGCAGTAGACAAGACGTCCACGTCGCGCCCCAGTCCATCACGGTGACAGACATACCGGAGGCATTTCGCAGTATATGTCGTTGAAAAGGCTGACCATCCGGGGCCAGCATATCGGTTGTTTCACTATGCATTGCGCTCTCCACTTCGCGACTGACAACGCGTCCCGCTAAGTGATACGGCGCGGAGAGACGCCATTGCCGTCGAAATTAGTCAGGAAAGCCCGTCGGATGAGAAGACTGCCAGCGCCAGACGTCGGCGGCCATTTCATCCAGAGTCCGTGCCACGCGCCAGTTGAGATCGCGGGCCGCTTTTTCCGCATCCGCCCAGTAGGCGGGTAAATCGCCTTCACGTCGCGGCGCGAAGTGATAAGGCACAGGTTTGCCGCAGGCTTTGCTGAATGAGGCAACGACCTGCAACACGCTGTAACCCACGCCAGCTCCCAAATTATAGATGTGGACGCCGGGCTGGCGATGCAGCGTGTTCATGGCGGCGATGTGACCGTCCGCCAAATCGACAACGTGAATATAGTCTCTTACGCCAGTGCCATCGGCGGTAGGGTAATCGTTGCCGAATATCGCCAGGGAATCGCGGCGACCCACGGCGACCTGCGCAATATATGGCATCAGATTATTGGGGATCCCCTGCGGATCTTCCCCCATTTCACCCGACGGATGCGCGCCGACCGGATTGAAATAGCGCAGCAGCACGATACTCCACTCTGGTTCAGCGCGTTGTAGATCCTGCAGGATCTGCTCCACCATCAGTTTGCTACGCCCGTAGGGACTGGCAGGCATGCCCGTGAGAAAACTTTCCTGATAGGGGATCTGCGGCTGATCGCCGTAGACCGTGGCCGAAGAGCTGAATATCAGCGTTTTGACGTTGGCTTTTCTCATCGCGTCGACCAGCGTCAGCGTCCCATAGACGTTGTTATCATAGTAGTCGATCGGCTTTTGCACCGACTCGCCCACCGCTTTGAGACCGGCAAAGTGAATCACGGCATCAATTACATGTTCGGAGAAAATTTCATCCAGCAGCTGTCGGTCGCGGATGTCGCCCTGATAGAAGATAGGAATTTGATCGCTGAGTCGCGCGATGGTGGGGACGACGCTCGCTTTGCTGTTGCACAGATTATCGAGAATGATGGGCTGATGGCCTGAGGCGATCAACTGCACGCAGGTATGGCTTCCTATGTAACCGCTCCCACCTGTAACCAGTACCTTCATAATGACCTCTAGTCAAAAAATAGGGAAAAGAGGGAGCATGCAAAGCCCGACGTAAAATCGATTGAAAAGGGGAACAATGCGCTTTGTTGAGCCTGATGCTCTCATCATGAAGACAGTGTACAAACTTCCACGAAACAATTAAGTGTTTTACCTACAGAATAAGCTGAAAAGTAAATTCGTGGAATCGCTCTCACAAAGGTGGTCTGATGGCCGGAGCGTTAAACGGACGGACCCGACGACATCGCCGGGTCATACTGGTCAACTCAGCACGCCTCTTGCTGGTAGCGGTAGGTTGAACCTTCCGGGACAAACTCCAGGCGATGCGTGATGCAGTGCGGCGCATCTTCCGCATGGTGCGAGACGAACAGCAGCTGCGTGTCGCCTTCTCTAATCAGTCGGTCCAGCCAGCTGCGGATCAGCTGACGATTTATCGGATCTAATCCCTGCAATGGCTCGTCAAGGATCAGCAGGGCGGGGTGTTTCACCAGCGCGCGGACGATCAGTACCAGACGCTGCTGTCCCCAGGATAACGATTGGAAGGGCGCATCCGCCGTGGCGTCGGGCAGACCCAGCAATGACAGCCACTCCGCCGTGAGTTGGTTTTGCCGGTCGGAAGCGGTTTGATACACGCCGATAGAGTCGAAAAATCCGGAAAGAATGACGTGGCGGACGCTGATGCTGACGCGATAGTCCATATGCAGGCTGCTGCTGACGTAACCGATGTGTCGCTTGATGTCCCAGATGGTTTCACCGCTGCCCCGTCGACGGCCAAACAGCGTCAGATCGTTGCTGTAGCCCTGCGGATGGTCACCGGTGATCAGACTCAGCAGCGTCGATTTCCCTGCTCCGTTAGGCCCGATAATCTGCCAGTGCTGGCCGGGCATCACGGTCCAACTGAGGTCGTCCAGTATCCGGCGGTCGTCGTAGCTCACGACTCCGTGATGAAGTTGGATCAACGGCTGTTGCGATGCGTCTGGGCTGCCTTGCGGGCGCGGCGATTCTGGCTCTGGTAAACGGGCATCGTGGAGTTTCTCGCTGTAGGCCAGCTGCGCCACCAGCTCATCCGCCATAATCTTCTCGCGTTGGCCTTGACGGGTGAGCGAACAGTCCGCCAGTACCCCGACGTGTTCGACAAACGCGGGAATGTCCTCGAAGCGATTGATGATCAGCACCAGCGTATAGCCCTGTGTCGTCAACTGCGCTAACAGGTCGCTCAGCTGTTGACGGGAACCGACGTCCAGCCCATCGAACGGTTCGTCCAGAATCAGCAGGTCAGGCTGCGGCATCAGCGCCTGACACAGCATAACCTTACGCGTTTCGCCCGTGGACAGATGCTTAAAACGCCGTTGCAGCAGAGGGGCGATGCCGAACTGTTCGGCCAGCGCGGAACAGCGCGCGTCGTCGCTGATGGCGTCCTGAATCACTTCTGCGGTGGTGCGGCCGGTATCATTTTCGCCTTCGCTCAGCATATCGGTATTGTTACGCTGCCACTCCTGGTTCACCAACTGTTGCAACTGTTCGAACGACAGCCGCGCGATGCGCTGAAAGTCGCACTGTCGCTGGCCTTCCAGCAACGGCAACTCGCCGGATATAGCCTTTGCCAGCACCGATTTGCCGCTGCCGTTGGCGCCGACGAACGCCCAGCTCTCTTTTTGGCGGACGGTGACGTCATCCAGCCAAAACGTGCGGGTGTCGCTGAGTCGATAGCGTGCCTGATGCAGTTGCAAAAATGACATAGTGGTTTCCTTAGTGAGTATTCCTGCGCCCTTTATTTTGTCGGCGTGCGAGTCATCGGCGCATTTTCGGCTCAGCACAGCGTGGCGATAATCACCTGCTCAGCGCTAAAGCTGGCGTTGACGCACTGGTCGAGCCGAAGCGCATAGCGCGCAACGGTGGCGTTGGAGAGCGTCGCGCACAGCACTTCTCCCCCGGTGAGCGTCACCCATATTTCGCTGTGATCGAGGCCTGTTTGCAGGTGGGTGATTTTGCCCGGCAGGATGTTATCCGCGTTAGCGGTGGGTTGATCCTGCGGAGTGACGCTCACCCAGGGCGCCTTGACCAATGCCAGCACCTCTTTGCCCTGCGTCAGCTGCAAGCGTTCCGCGCTTTGGGCGGTAATCGCGGCTTGAATTCGGGTGTTGCCGTCGGCCAGTAGAATTTCCAAATGTTGCTGAACCGGCTGTTCCGCCCGGCTGATTAGCGTGCCGAACAGCTGGTTGCGTGCGCTGGTTTGCAGGGAAAAACGCGCGATGGCGGCTAGCAGACTGTCGAGCGGCAGCTTGTCTTGCTGCAGGACATCGAAGGCTTTCTGTTGAATCTGCGCTAAGAGATCATACAGCTGGATCAAGCGTTCCCCGTAGCTCGTGACCGCCGCGCCGCCGCCGCCTTTGCCGCCGGTCACTCGGTCGACGAGGGTCTGGTCGGCCAGCTGATTCATTTCGTTGATGGCGTCCCAGGCGCTTTTATAACTGATACCGGCTAACCTGGCTCCCTGACTGATGGAACCCGTCTGCTTGATCTGTTTGAGCAGCGCAATGCGGCGGGGATCGGCAAACAGACGCTGTTGCAGTTTCAGGGTAAGAAGAATTTCTGCTTGCATGGCAATAGGTTCCATTGAGAGAAGCGCGTCGGCGAAAGGTATTGTCACCATTTTTTCCGCGGCGGGCAAATCGCACGAAAGGCCGCATTAATTCATACTTTTCGGGTAGACTGTTTACAAGCGCGGGCTAGCATTTGACGGTAGCCTGATGAATCTGGATTGCTGTCTTGCCACGACAGCCATTGCTTCAAGTGAGGTCGACATGTTGGAGTTGCTGAGTAGTCTGCTGTTTGCGGTATGTATGGTACCGGTGATGATGGCCTTGATTCTGGGGTGCATCTACGGTCTGGGCGAGGTGTTTAACGTCTTCTCCGCCCTGGGTCATCACGAGTCCAAATCTTCACAAAAAGCGTCCTGATCCCCTATCTTTAAAAGTCCGGCGTTCGCCGGACTTTTTCCTGTCATTATTTCGTCAATTCAGCTTCCACAAAGCAGATGTCATTTTGTAACTACCGTTATATTATCGCCTACACAACGGTAAAATAACGGGGAACATTGTCATGCAGTATTCATGGAAAAAATGGCTGGCCGTAGTCACATTAAGCCTGGGAATGATCGCTGGGGCCTCCGCGGCGACCGATAAAGTTACGGTGTTCGCCGCGGCGTCGCTGACCAATGCGCTGCAGGAAATCGCAGATCATTATCAGCAAGAAAAGCAGGTTTCGATCGTGGCGTCGTACGCCTCGTCGTCGACGCTGGCGCGCCAAATAGAGCAGGGCGCGCCTGCCGATATCTTTATTTCCGCCGACCAGCAGTGGATGGATTACGCTCAGAACAAGCAGCTCATCGACAACGGCAGCCGCTATACGCTGTTGGGTAACGAACTGGTTGTTATCGCACCGAAAAACGCCGACGTGAAATCGATCGATATCAATGCCTCCACCCCATGGACGAGCCTGCTCAAGGGCGGCCGTCTGGCCGTCGGCGATCCGGACCATGTTCCTGCGGGTATCTACGCCAAAGAGGCGCTGCAAAACCTGAAAGCCTGGGACACCCTATCGCCGTTGATGGCTCGCGCCAGCGATGTGCGCGGCGCGTTAGCGCTGGTAGAGCGTGAAGAAGCGCCGCTGGGCATCGTTTATGGTTCAGACGCGGTCGCCAGCGCGAAAGTGAAGGTTGTGGGGACCTTCCCGGCCAGCAGTCATAAGCCGGTGGAATACCCGGTTGCTATCGTGAAAGATCACGACACGGCGGCGGCCAACGCCTTTTCTGACTACCTGAAAACGCCGCAGGCCGCGGACGTCTTCAAACGCTACGGTTTCACTCCGCGCTAATGGTGCTCAGCGACTATGAATGGCAGGCGATTCAGCTGAGTCTCAAGGTCTCGCTGTTAGCCGTGAGCGGTAGCCTGCCGCTGGGAATTCTGATGGCGTGGATTCTGGTGCGCTGTCGGTTTCCCGGCAAGTCGCTACTGGATAGCCTCATCCATCTTCCCTTGGTCCTGCCGCCGGTCGTTATCGGCTATCTGCTGCTGGTAGGCATGGGGCGCAAAGGTGTTATCGGCGCCTGGCTTTATGACTGGTTCGGCGTCAGTTTCAGCTTTAGCTGGCGTGGGGCGGCGCTGGCCTCTGCCGTGGTGGCGTTTCCTCTGCTGGTGCGGGCGATCCGCCTGTCACTTGAAACGGTGGATCCACGGCTTGAATTGGCCGCCCGCACGCTAGGCGCGCACCCGTGGCGCGTCTTTTTCACCGTCACGCTGCCCTTGACGTTGCCCGGCATTATCGTCGGCACGGTGCTGGCGTTCGCGCGCTCCTTAGGGGAGTTCGGCGCGACGATTACGTTCGTCTCTAATATCCCCGGTGAAACCCGCACTATTCCGCTCGCGATGTACACGCTGATCCAGACGCCCGGCGCGGAAACGCAGGCGGCCCGACTGTGCCTCATTGCTATCGTGCTGTCGCTCTTGGCGCTGTTGCTGTCGGAATGGTTGACCGGCTGGAGCCGGCGGCGACTGGGGGGATAATGCTGCAACTGGATTTCGCTCAGCAGTTGGGCGAGTTGTCGCTCAGCGTCACGTCGACTCTGCCCGCTAGCGGTATTTCCGCGATATTTGGCGTTTCCGGCGCGGGAAAAACGTCGCTGATTAACGCCATTGCTGGACTCACGCGGCCCGATAGCGGATATATTCAGCTCAACGATCGGGTGCTGGTGGATACCGAACGCCGTATTTTCCTGCCGCCCGAGCAACGCCGAATCGGCTATGTCTTTCAGGATGCGCGGCTGTTCCCCCATTATCGGGTCGCCGGCAATTTACGCTACGGTATGGCTCCCGCCATGCGCAGGCAGTTTGACGAAATCGTGCAGCTGCTGGGAATTGAACACCTGCTTAAACGTCATCCGCTGACCCTGTCGGGGGGAGAAAAGCAGCGGGTGAGCATTGGTCGGGCGTTGCTGACGGCGCCCGATTTGTTGCTGATGGACGAACCGCTGGCGTCGCTGGACGCGCCGCGCAAGCGGGAGTTATTGCCTTATCTTGAGCGGTTGGGACGAGAGGTGAAAACGCCGATCCTTTACGTCAGCCACAGCCTGGAGGAAATCTGGCGTCTGGCGGACCGTGTGGTGGTGTTAGATCAGGGCAAGGTCAAAACGCAAGGTGAGCTGGAAACGGTATGGGCCAGCAGCGCGTTGCGGCCCTGGCTGCCGCGCGAAGAGCAAAGCACTATCCTGAAGACGAACGTGTTGCAGCAGCATCCCCATTATCCGATGACTGCGCTTTCGCTAGGAGACCAGACTCTGTGGGTGCAGAAAGTTGACGCGCCGTTGAACAGCGCGCAGCGCATCCGCATCAACGCGGCGGATGTATCGCTGGTATTGGAACGGCCGACGGCGACCAGTATTCGCAACGTGCTGTCGGCGCGGGTGGCGGAGTGTCTGGAGGTCGGCGATCAGGTCGAGGTGAAACTGTGGGTCGGCGGTCAGGCCCTCTGGGCGAAAATCACCCCGTGGGCCAGAGATGAGTTGGGATTGTGCCCGGACCAACAGCTGTTTGCTCAGATTAAAAGCGTTTCGATTACGCCGTGATGCATGTTCTGGCACAGGCTACCGGCATGGCAGCCTGTGCGCTTTCCCATCAGAGGATCCGGTTCATGATCAGTTCCGCGATACCCGGTTCTTCGTTGTGACCGATCACGACATCCGCGCTTTCTTTAACCGCATCCGCGCTGTTACCCATCGCCACACCCAAACCGACCGTGGAAAGCATGCTGATGTCGTTGAAGTTGTCGCCGAAAGCGACGATATCCTGCATCTGCAACCCTTGCTCTTCGACCCAGCGGCGCAGTAGCTGGCCTTTGCTGTTGCCGGATTGTGCCACGTCTACCTGATCCTTCCATGACCATTCACAGGTCACGCCCAGCTCTTCTTCCACCTGCTGCGCGAAACCATTCAGGTGGGCATTGTCCGGATGGTGAGTGGCAAACTTCCAGATCTGCTGCGCGCGTGCGGTTTCTTCCTCCAGATTATCCACGTGGCGGAAATTCGGGCGTTGATCTACCGGCAGCGTTTCAGACCAGGCGAGCGCGCGGACGACGTGACCGGTCGGTTTTTCATACAGCATGTCGTCGTCGGCGTACATCAGACCGTGGATGTCGAACTGCTGCAGTTTTTTCAGCACGCCTCTGGCCTGCTCCGACGTCAGCGGTTGACCTTCCGAGATACGCTTTGTCTGATAATGATACAGATAAGAGCCGTTACAGCAGATAGCAGGTGTATCGAGCTCCAGCGCCTGATAAAAAGGGCGTATGGCCGAGTGATGACGACCGGAAACGATCAGTACCTTGATCCCGGCCTGCCGAGCCAGGGCCAGCGCTTTCATCGAAGCGGGCAGAATGGTTTTCTGTGCGGTAAGTAAGGTGCCATCCAGATCGAGGGCGATTGCGCGATAGGTCATCGTGATTTCTCTCGGGTTATAGGTAAACTTTCTCAGATGGTACACCGTAAGGAGAGGGCGCTGTAGGGCCAATTGCTTTCCCTTCGTTCTGTCAGCCAACCCTTACAGAACGTGAGCCATGTTACAACTGCGCCCGCATCGAGGTGAGGAGCGATAGGCCGTTCCGGTCTACTATTGATGTCTGAGTGCTAAGAAGCGCAATCCGCGTTTAAAGGAGAGTCTAATGCAGCAAGTGGTTTATACCGCCAGTCCCGAAAGCCAGCACATCCACGTGTGGCGGCTCAACAGCGAAGGCGAGTTGACGTTGTTACAGGTCGTTGAAGCTCCTGGACAGGTTCAGCCCATGGTGGTTGCGCCCGATAAACGGCACCTTTACGTTGGCGTACGTCCTTCGTTTCGCGCGATCAGCTACCGCATTGCGCCGGACGGAACGTTGACGCAGGCGGGTGAGGCAGCGCTGCCCGGTAGCCCAACGCATCTGTCTACCGACCACGAAGGACGTTATCTGTTCTGCGCGTCATACAGTAATGCCTGCGTCAGCGTCAGCCCGATTGGTAACGACGGCGTCGCGGGAGAGTTTATCCAGCAGCTGGATGGTCTGGAGGGCTGCCACTCTACCAATATCGATCCGGAGAATAAGGTGCTGTGGGCGCCTTGCCTGAAAGAAGATCGCATCCGTCTGTATGATCTGTCGTCAGCAGGCAAACTCAGCGAGCATCAGCCCGCCGATCTGCCTGCCGCTGCGGGAGCGGGTCCGCGTCACATGGTGTTCCACCCTAACAACCGATTCACGTACTGCGTTAACGAACTGGACAGTACGGTGGATGTTTTCGACATCAAAGATGCTGACGGCAATATCACCCGCGTGCAGACGCTGGATGTGATGCCGGAGGACTTCACCGGAACGCGCTGGGCGGCTGATATCCATATCACGCCGAACGGTCGTTTCCTGTATACCACCGACCGCACTGCCAGCGTGGTCAGCATTCTCGGGGTGTCGGAGGACGGTAGCCATCTGACGCTGATCGGCCATCAGCCGACGGAGATCCAACCGCGCGGTTTCAATATCGACAACAGCGGTCAGTTCCTGATTGTGGCGGGTCAGAAGTCGCACTATATCGAGGTCTATCAGATCAACGCGGAAGGGGGGCATCTGCAGCCGCTGTCGCGTTATGCGGTAGGGCAGGGACCGATGTGGGTCACGATTCTGGCGTTGGATTAAGCTTGAAGTGATACAAGAAAACCCGGTTCGGATAAGATCCGCGCCGGGTTTATGCATTATCCGCGGTATTCGATGATAGACAGCCCGGCGTTGTAGTCGGTGCTGTACACAATCCCCTCTGCATCCACAAACACGTCGCATGACTGAATGACGCGCGGGCGTCCGGGACGCCGGTCCATCATACGGTCTGGCGCGGCGGGCACCAGCGCGCCGGTTTCCTTGGGATGATAGGGGTTGCTGATGTCGTAAACGCGTACGCCTGCGTTCTGGTAGGTCGCGAAGATGAGCGTTGAGCTGATGAAACTGCCGGGACGGTTTTCATGCAGGTTATGCGGCCCGAAATGCGCGCCTTTCTTCACATAATCCACTTCGTTCGGCTGGGGGAAGGTCGCGATGCTGACCGGGTTGGTCGGCTCGCGAATATCAAAGACCCAGATCAGCTTTTCCCCGTCTTCCTGATTGTCCAGCACCGCTTCGTCCAGCACGATCAGTAAATCGCGATCCGGCAAGGGTAGCGCGGTGTGCGTGCCGCCGCCGAAGGGCGGACTCCAGTTACGATGACTGATCAGCTGCGGCTGCGTGCGGTCGCTGACGTCCAGCAGCGTCAGTCCGCCGTCGCGCCAGCTGCCGTAAGCCGTATCGCCGCTGACGATAGCGTGATGCAGCGCGTAGCGCTTCCCGTCCGGCCAGTCAGGCGTTTCGCCGGCGGCGGTGTGCATACCCGGTAGCCAGTAACGGCCAGCGACTTCCGGTTTACGCGGATCGGCCAGATCGATGGTCAGGAAAATATAGTCGCTGTAGCCTTCCAACAGAGCGGAGACGTAAGCCCAGCGTCCGCCGACGTACCAGATGCGATGGATGCCGATGCCGTTCAACGGCAGGAAGCCGATCTCCTGCGGTTTGTCAGGGCGAGAGATATCAAAAATCCGCAGACCCGCGCTCCAGGTATTGCCTTGTTGGCGCGTATCCACCGTTTCGGCTACGGAGCGGGTGTAATACACCTTTTCCTCGGCGAAGTTTGCATCGGCAAACAGATCACGGGCGTTGACGACAAGTAACAGATCGTCATGCGTTTGCAGGTGGATATTCCAGGTGCCCGGCGGGGCGGGGATAAACCCCACCGTTTTGGGGTTGATGGGGTCGCGAACGTCGACGATGGAAACGCCCTGCGACACCATATGGCCGATATACGCGTAGCCCCGATGAACCATCACCTGTACGCCATCAGAGCGTCCGCCCTGATCGCTGTGGCCGATGAGCCGCATATTGCGGCTGTAATCGGGGGTGGGCAAAGGTGCTGATGCCATAACTCGCCTCCGTTATTTTGCTTTTGCAGCCAGTGTAGCAAACCACGGGGCGATGAAATCATCGGTCTGACCCCAGCCCGGAATAATCTTGCCAAGGCTGGCGACATTGACCGGACCCGGCTGGCTTGCCAGCAGCGCCTGCGGAATTGAGGCGGCGGTAAATTCGTAGGTGGCAGGCGTTGGCTCGCCGGCGATTTTGTTCGCGACCAGTCGCAAGTTCACTTTACCGATCAGTTTCGGGTCCACGGCGACGCTGACTTTCCACGGGCTTGAGGCTTCACGCATCAACTGCAGATCCTGATTGGAGATGTCGATGCTGTAGAGCTTGATTTCTGTCCGACCGTTCTCTTTAAGCGCTTTGTAAGCGCCCTGGCTGAAGGCATCCCAGGTTCCCCAGATCGCATCGATTTTCCCTTTCGGGTATTTCGCCAATACCGCGCCGACTTTGTTGGCGGTGTCGCCCTGCACGTCGGAAGAGACGGCGCCGATGGATTCCAGCTCTTTAATGCCGGGATTGGCTTTCAGCAATTGCTGGTAGGCCGCCTGACGGCGTTCCATCGGCGGGAATCCGGCTACCCACAGCTTGATGATATTGGCTTTGCCGTTGAAATCTTTAACCAATTGTCCGAAGGACTCCTTGGTCAGAGAGGCGTCATCCTGTTGGGTGACGGTAACGCCGGGAATATCTCGATTCACCGCGGTGTCGAATACTGCGACCTTGATGCCGCTGTCCACGATGCGCTGCAACAGCTCGGTGGAGTAAGGATCACGCCCCTGAGACAGAATAATGCCGTCGTATTTTTGACTGATAGCCTGATTGACGAAGTCCTGGAAGCGGGCATCGTCGCCATTGCTCAGGAATGTGCTGACTTTGAAGCCGAGTTTTTTCCCTTCTTCCAGTACGCCGGAAACGAACTGAGTAGTGTTGTCATCGGAGCCCAAATTACGGATGACGGCGATACGCACCGGACCGTTATGGTTGGCTAGCGCGGCAGGCAGCGGAGCGAGAGTAGGGGTATTTTCTGCCAACGCAGGCAGCGCGATCGTCATGCTTAATGCCACTAACGCGGCGTGAAACTTCTTCATCATGGGCTCCTTGGTGGGAAATCGTGTTGCCAGTTTATGGATATCTTTATGTCTGGATGTCTATTTATCTGGATGAAGCATCATAGCGACAACGGTGAAAGGTGCAAAGAGCCCGCGTTATGTTTTTTGGTTTTATCTTATAACGGGTTGTTCGCGAGGTTTGAGAGCAGGGCGTAGCGTAAAAGGAGAATGCAGCAGAGGCGTAAATTGCGGCTCCCGCTCAGCGACGGCGGGAGCTAGATTGAGGCTTATTTAGCGAAGAAAGAAACGCCCTGACCGACGTTGCAGCGATAGCTTAGCGCCGTGCCGCGCTGTTGCAGGCTGGGCAGATCGTACATGTAGGTCGTGAAATTGACGATGTTATCCGGCAGCACCTGATAGCGCATAAACTGCTGAATGGGTTTGCCGTCGTTCGCCACCGTAAAGTGTTCATCGCTGAACGACAGAGTATTGTCTCCGGTCAAGCGATAGGCCTGAATGCGCAGACCGCCACGGGTCTGGCTGGCGACGGCGCCATTCTGCGGCGTACATTGTGAAAGGTCGATACTGACGGCCACTTCACTTCCCTCATTCAGTGCATTGATGAGGGTTGACTGGCTAGTGAGAGGCTTGGCAGCGCAGGCGCTAGCGGCGACGGTCAATAAAGATACGGTTAAAAACAACGGGGTCATACGAGACATAAACGTCCTCCTTGATGTGAATAAAATCCCTGTAAATCGTATTAGCTCCAAGAGCATAGACGCATCTGGCGGCCCGAGCCTAGACCTTTACGGCTTATACGTTTAAAGCACTAACAAAAAACATTAAAAAAAAATCTATTAGGCCCCTCGGAAAACTAAATCAGGAATTCTCCGATCTCGGTTTATCCGCCACCAGTTTTGCAGCGACGTCACCATCGATGTGTGTTCGGTTAACGCGCTCCAGAGTGGCGCGGGATAAATCTTGGAAATCAGCAGAGAAATGCAGACCGAAGGGCGTTCAAGCGACAGGGAGAATCAAAGAGGGGAGTAAAAACAGGCTGAGCCGAAGCCCAGCCTGACAATAATTATTTCACCAACATACCCGGCTGTGCGCCGCTGTCCGGGCTCAGCAGGAAGATGTCTTTTCCGCCGGGGCCTGCCGCCATCACCATGCCTTCGGAAATACCGAAACGCATCTTACGCGGTGCAAGGTTCGCGACCATGATCGTCAGGCGGCCTTCCAGTAGGGCCGGATCGGGATAGGCTGCGCGGATCCCCGAGAAGACCTGACGCGTTTCGCCGCCCAAATCTAAAGACAGACGCAGCAGCTTGTCCGAACCGTCCACCAGCTCCGCTTTTTGAATCAGCGCGATACGCATATCGACCTTGTCGAAATCGTTGAACGTGATGGTGTCCTGAATCGGATTGTCCGCCAGCGGTCCGCTGACCGGCGCGGCGGCGGCGGCGATATCCTGCTTGGAATCTTCAACCATCGCTTCGATGTTTTTCGGATCGATACGGTTGAACAGCGCCTTGAACGGATTAACCTGATGGCCCAGCAGCGGTTGAGCCAGCGCATCCCACTGCAGATCCGTGTTCAAGAATGCCTCGGCACGTTCGGCCAGCGAAGGCAGTACCGGCTTGAGGTAGGTCATCAAGACGCGGAACAGGTTGATACCCATTGAACAGATCGCGTGCAGGTCGGCATCACGGCCTTCTTCCTTCGCCACGACCCACGGCGCCTGCTCGTCGACGTAGCGGTTGGCCAGGTCGGCCAGCGCCATGATTTCACGAATGGCTTTGCCGGATTCACGGCTGCTGAAGGCGTCGGCAATGCTGTCGGCCGCGTCGGTAAAGGTTTTGTACAGCGCCGGGTCGGCCAGCGTATCGGCCAGCTTGCCGTCAAAACGCTTATTGATGAAGCCCGCGTTACGTGAAGCCAGGTTGACGACTTTGTTGACGATGTCGGCGTTCACGCGTTGTACGAAGTCTTCCAGGTTAAGGTCGATATCGTCAATGCGGGAAGAGAGCTTCGCGGCGTAGTAGTAACGCAGGCAGTCGGCGTCCAGATGCTTCAGGTACGTGTCTGCTTTGATGAAGGTGCCGCGAGATTTGGACATCTTCGCGCCGTTCACCGTCACGTAACCGTGGACAAACAGGTTGGTCGGCTTACGGAAGTTACTGCCTTCCAGCATGGCGGGCCAGAACAGACTATGGAAGTAGACGATATCTTTGCCGATGAAATGATAGAGATCGGCGTCAGAGTCTTTATGCCAGTAATCGTCGAAATTCAGATCGTCGCGCTTGTCGCACAGGTTCTTGAATGAACCCATGTAGCCGATCGGCGCATCCAGCCAGACGTAGAAGTATTTGCCCGGCGCATCCGGCACTTCGAAGCCGAAGTAGGGCGCGTCGCGGCTGATGTCCCACTGTTGCAGACCGGAGTCGAACCACTCCTGCATTTTGTTCGCGACCTGATCCTGCAGCGCGCCAGAGCGCGTCCAGGCTTGCAGCATGTCGCTGAAAGCGGGCAGATCAAAGAAGAAGTGTTCGCTGTCACGCATGACCGGCGTCGCGCCGGAAATCGCCGATTTCGGATCGATCAGCTCGGTTGGCGTATAGGTCGCGCCGCACACTTCGCAGTTGTCGCCATACTGATCCGCCGCTTTACATTTCGGGCAGGTTCCCTTCACAAAGCGGTCCGGCAGGAACATGCTTTTTTCCGGGTCGAACAGCTGGGAAATCGTGCGGCTCTTGATATAGCCGTTTTCTTTCAGGCGACGATAAATCAGCGTAGACAGCTCGCGGTTCTCTTCGCTGTGCGTGGAGTGATAGTTGTCGTAGCTGATGTTGAAGCCCGCGAAATCCTGCTGATGCTCCTGACTGACGGCCGCAATCATCTCCTCCGGCGCGATCCCTAACTGCTGAGCCTTCAGCATGATAGGCGTACCGTGGGCGTCATCCGCACAGATGAAATTAACCTGGTTGCCGCGCATTCGCTGATAACGAACCCAAATATCCGCCTGAACGTGTTCAAGCATGTGGCCGAGGTGGATAGGACCGTTAGCATAAGGCAGCGCGCACGTTACCAGAATTTTTTTTGCGACTTGAGTCATAGTGGGGAACTTGCTTGTTAATGAGTGAGAAAGAGCCACGATGTTAACCGATAGCGGCGCGGTGCGTAAACCTGTTCTGGATGCGGCTTCACGTGCGCTAGCCCGCGACAAACGGCGCTCAGGCAGCGCTTGAAAAGACTTTGTTCCGTGCCGGTACGCCCGTTCGCGGCGTTCTGTTATGCTTAAAGCCGTGTTCTGATTAATGACAAAATTTCAAGGAGCCGGGATGAAAGATAACCTCCCCGGGCACAGCCCTGACGCGCTGCACGAGACGGTGAGCCGCGTACTTGCCGCCTTTACACACCCGACGTTGAATAAAGATCTGATGGCGCTCAACGCGCTGCATCACTGCGCGCTGCTGGATGACGTGCTGCACATTGAGCTTGTGATGCCTTTTGTCTGGCTGAGCGGGCTTGAGGTGCTGAAGGAGTCGGTCAGCGACGAACTGCTGCGTCTCACCGGCGCGAAAAGCGTGGAGTGGCGGCTGACGCACGCGATTGCCACGTTGAGCCGAGCGAACAATCAGCCCGGCGTCAAAGGCGTGAAAAACATCGTGGCGGTCAGCTCCGGCAAAGGCGGCGTCGGCAAGTCCAGCACTGCCGTGAATCTGGCGCTGGCATTGGCGGCGGAAGGCGCGAACGTGGGGATCCTCGACGCGGATATCTACGGGCCGTCCATTCCTACCATGTTGGGAACGACGCATGAACGGCCAACATCGCCGGACGGCGAGCATATGACGCCGATTGTGGCGCACGGCATCGCCTCCAACTCCATCGGCTATCTGGTCACGGATGACAATGCCATGGTGTGGCGCGGGCCGATGGCCAGCAAAGCGCTATTGCAGTTATTGCAGGATACGCTGTGGCCCGATCTCGACTATCTGGTGTTGGATATGCCGCCGGGGACGGGCGATATCCAGCTGACGCTGGCGCAGAACGTGCCGGTGACTGGCGCTGTGGTGGTCACCACGCCGCAGGACATCGCGCTGGTGGATGCGATGAAAGGCATCGCCATGTTCGAGAAAGTGAAGGTGCCGGTTCTGGGTATCGTTGAAAACATGAGCGTGCATATCTGTAGCCACTGCGGTCATCTGGAGCCTATTTTCGGCACGGGCGGCGCGCAAAAGCTGGCGGAAAAATATCACTGTGCGCTGCTGGGCCAACTGCCTCTGCACATCGCTTTACGTGAAGATCTCGATCGCGGCGAACCGACCGTGGTCAGCCAGCCCGACAGCGAGTTTACCTCGCTCTATCGCGAGCTGGCCGGGCGGGTCGCCGCACAGCTGTACTGGCAAGGCGAAGTCATCCCCACTGAAATCGCGTTTCGCGCGCTATAACGCGCCATTCCTGTTCGCGTCCTGCTCGGACGCGAACCCCTCTCCCGCTTAGTGCTGGCGTGAAAGCGGCTAACTCCCTATAATTGCGGCGTTCAGACACCCTATGCGGTGTGTCCCTTCTTTTATTTTTCGTAAACCAGGTCTTTATTGCCATGACTGACAAGTCTCACCAGTGTGTCATTATCGGGATTGCCGGAGCCTCTGCATCCGGTAAAAGTCTCATAGCCAGTACCCTTTACCGTGAGTTGCGTGAACAGGTGGGCGATGAACATATTGGTGTCATTCCGGAAGACTGCTATTACAAGGATCAAACCCATCTGACGATGGAAGAGCGGGTGAAAACCAACTATGACCACCCCAGCGCCATGGACCACAATCTGCTGTTACAGCATCTGAGAATGCTGAAGGGCGGACAGGAAATCGCGCTGCCGCAGTACAGTTATGTGGAGCACACCCGCCTTGAAGAAACGGTGCTTCTCGAGCCGAAGAAAGTCATTATTCTGGAAGGCATTCTGCTGCTGACCGATGCCCGTCTGAGGGGCGAACTCAACTTTTCCATCTTTGTCGATACGCCGCTGGATATTTGCCTGTTGCGCCGTATGCGTCGCGACGTCAACGACCGAGGTCGTTCGATGGACTCCGTGATGGCGCAGTACCAGAAAACTGTACGTCCGATGTTTTTGCAATTCATTGAACCGTCTAAGCAATATGCGGACATCATCGTACCGCGCGGGGGTAAAAACCGCATCGCTATCGATATTTTGAAGGCGAAAATCAGCCAGTTCTTTGAATAAACTGTTACGAGCAGGCGCTGCCGCCCTCGGTCACTCAGAACCGACGGCAGCGGAGTAACCTGTCTAAATCCTGAGCGGAGAAAATGATGAGACTGTGCGATCGCGATATTGAAAACTGGCTGGATGATGGTCGGCTGGTGATTACGCCACGTCCCCCCGCAGAACGTATTAACGGCGCCACGGTAGATGTGCGTCTGGGAAATCAGTTCCGCGTCTTTCGCGGTCATACCGCGGCTTATATCGACCTGAGTGGTCCGAAAGACGAAGTCAGCGCGGCATTGGATCGCGTGATGAGCGACGAAATCAATCTGCCGGAAGGCGAAGCCTTTTTCCTGCATCCGGGAGAGCTGGCGCTGGCGGTGACGTTGGAATCGGTGACTCTGCCGGACAATCTGGTCGGCTGGCTGGATGGCCGTTCCTCGCTGGCGCGTCTGGGGCTGATGGTGCATGTGACCGCGCACCGCATCGATCCGGGCTGGCAGGGCCGGATCGTGCTGGAGTTCTATAATTCAGGGAAGCTGCCGTTGGCGCTCCGTCCCGGCATGATGATCGGCGCGCTCAGCTTTGAACCGCTGTCAGGCCCGGCGGCTCGGCCTTATAACCGACGTCAGGACGCCAAATACAAAGATCAGCAAGGCGCGGTGGCTAGCCGGATCGACAAAGACTAAGTCACAGACGCCGCCGCCTGATGCAGCCCGAATATCAATGAGGATGGCATGAAAAGACTCTTTACCGCGCTGGTTATTCTGCTGGTGGTGCTTGCCGCTGGCATGAGTGCGTTAGTCGTGCTCATCAACCCGAATGATTTTCGCGGCTACATGACTCGTCAGGTGGCGGCCCGGAGCGGCTATCAACTGAAGATGGACGGCGATCTGCGTTGGCACGTCTGGCCGCAGCTGAGCATTCTGTCCGGCGGGATGTCTCTGAGCGCGCCGGGCGCTCAGGCGCCGATTGTCAGCGCTGAGAACATGCGTCTGGACGTCAAGCTATGGCCTTTGCTGTCCCATCGGCTGGAAGTTAAGCAGGTCATGCTGAAAGGGGCGGTGGTCCGGCTCACCCCGGAAAGTCAGCCGAAAAAAAGCAATCAGCCGATTGCCCCGCCGGGATCGTCCGAACCGGATATCGGCAGCGGCTGGCGTTTCGACATAGGGCGCATAGACGTCGCCGACAGTCTGCTGATTATGCAGCAGGAAAATGGCGAACAGCTCAATCTGCGCGACATCAATGTGCGTATGACGCGCGGCGGCCCCAATGAGGCGCAGCTGACGTTATCCACCCGCATTAACCGCGACCAGCGCGATCTCTCTCTGTCGGGTTCGTCGGTGCTGGATATGCGTGAGTTTCCTCAGCGGATCAGCGCGCGCATCGACCGTCTGGATTATCAGCTGCAAGGCGCCGGGCTGCCTGCGAGCGGTATCACCGGCACAGGCTCTATGCAGGCCACTTACCAACGTCAGCCGGAAAAAGTTACCGTCAGCCAGTTTGCTCTGAGCGCTAATCAAAGCCAGTTAAGCGGAACCGCGGCCTATACGTCAGGGGTTGTGCCGGATTATACGGTCGACCTGCGCTCGGCGCAGCTGGATTTGGACACGCTGCTGGGACTGACTCAAAACGATGACGATACGGCCGATGCGGACAAAGCGTCCGCCGTGAAACCGGTTATCTCCAGCGATGTTTCGCCGCAGCTGGCGAACAGCGGGCTGCGTAATTTCACCGCGCATTTCGCGTTGCGCGCTGACACTCTGATCTACCGCGGCGTCAAGATGAACCAGTTCAGCGTGAGCGGTGCCAATCAGCGGGGTAAAGTGACGGTTGCCGAGCTGAGCGGCCAAGTAGGCGAAGGCCATTTTTCACTGCCGGGAACGCTGGATATTGATGCCTCTCCGGCGATTAACGTGCAGCCTGAACTGGAGAACGTCGAGTTAACCGATCTGATGCGGGTACTGACGTTGCCGGAAACGCTGAGCGGCACATTTACGATGCAGGGTAAATTCAGCGGTGACAGCCTCACCGTGCCGGCAATGCTGTCCAAATGGCAGGGCAACGCCGCGCTACAGGCGAGCCGCCTGCGGCTGTATGGGCTGAACATTCCGCGCATGATCCAGCAGGCGGTGGAACGTAACAGCAATGGGGTTCAAGGGCAAAGCGGCGACGAGCATTACACCGAGATGCAGCAGATTACCGGTCAGGCCCGCCTGAATGCCGGGAAACTGCGGATGTACAATTTGGACGGGCGCTCGCAGATTCTGGCGGTCGGCGGGGAAGGGTTGCTGGATCTGCCTGCCCAAAGCTGTGACATCAATCTCAGCGTGCAGGTGATTGATGGTTGGCAGGGCGACGACCGCGTGGTACAGCTGTTGAAAAATACCCGGATTCCTTTCCGTCTGTATGGTCCGTTCGATAATCTGAACTATCAGTTACCGGTCGACCAGATGTTGCGTAAGCGTCTGCAAGACGAGCTGAAGCAACAGATCAACGACTGGTCGAAGAAGAACCAGCCTGACTGATATACCTGAGGCCAGCCGGTGACGGCGCGGCCTCAGGGTTTTTCCTCTCAGCCCACTTCATCATATATGTCACCCGATTTCGGGTATAACTCCGTTACCCGAATAACGGGCATCTGCTAGGCTTTTCCTTTCACGCCACGGCGTCGGGGCACAGTCTCCTCCACCACGCCGGTTTCATATCCTCGAACGAGTGAGAAACAGGCATCAGCGCCACATCTTCCTGCTGGTCAAATACCCCAGTCAGCAGAGCGAGAGTGGGCGCATCGTCAATCGCGCCTAGCGAACTGCCGCAGCGGGCGCAAAAGGCCCGGCTTGAGGCTTCGGAAGAACGATACAGGGACGGCTGACCTCCTTCGCCCGTCCAGGCAACATCCGCGGATGCAAACTCCAGCCAGACGACCGTCTGGCCCCCTGTCTGTTTCTGACAGATATCGCAGGAGCAGGAGTGCGCTTTGGCGGGATTCAGCGCCTTGAATTGGATATAACCGCATAGACATCCCCCGGATAGTTCGGCTGCCATCGTCGTGATTCCTCATCGGTCAGTAATGTAGAGGCAATGTAGCAAAAATGGTTTGCTCCCACTATGTGTGGCGTTGCGTAGAGGCGCTGGGGAGTAATGGGCGTCATCGCAGGAAAGCGATCTCGCGGGGCATGATAGTCGGACTTGAAGCTGTGAGGCAGTGCGCCGCTCAGTGAGCGGCGCAGGGGACGGTGTCGTCGGCCCTAAACTGAAGGGATTAGACCTCGTACTCTATTTCGTTGTCGTCCTGTGGGATCACCAACACCTTGATAATGCGGTGGCTTTCTACGGACAGCACCCGGAACAACACGTTATCGATGCGCACCTCGTCGCCTTCTTCCGGTATTTTTTGCGTATGTTCCATCAACAGGCCAGCCAACGTATGGAACTCGCGTTTCTCTTCCAGTTTCAAAGGGACGTACATCAGCAAATCTTCAACCGGCAGATAGCCGTTGGCGATAAGCGTGCCGTTTTCATTCATCTGAATATCGTGGCGCGCGTCCAGCTCTTCTCCTTCCAGCGGCAGGTTGCCCGCGATGGTTTCCATCACGTCGCTCAGCGTCACAATGCCTTCGACCGAGCCGAACTCATCCACAATAAACGCGAAATGCGTATGCGCTTCGCGGAACTGCTCAAGCGCAGACAACAGCGAGAGTTGCTCCGGGAAGACCAGCGGTTGCCGGATGAGGGTTCTCAGGTCCAGAGGCTCGCCGTTTAACTGCTGACGCAGCAGCTCAATGACATGCACGACGCCGAGGGGTTCATCCGACACATTACTGTCGGTAACGACCAGGCGGGTATGCGAATTTTTTTCCATCAGCGCGGGAAGGTTTTCCGGCGCGGTATTGATATCAACGTTTTCGATATCATGACGGGAAGTCATGATGCTGCCCACGGAACGCTGGGACATCCCGAGCACGCGCTCGATCATCCGCTGTTCCTGCTGATTGAAGACCTGCTGGCTGTCGGCATCGGTGCTGTCGGCGTGGGTCGTGGTTTCTCGATCCCCGTCTTCCTGCTCGCCGCGCAGCAGTTTCAGCACCGCTTCAGCCGTGCGCTGACGCAGCGGCATGGCCGAAGAGAGGAAACGGCGTCGATTAAACATCGCTACCTGATTCAGCATCTCTATCATGACGGAGAAGCCGATCGCCGCGTAGAGATAGCCTTTGGGGATGTAGTAGCCGAAAGCTTCCGCCACCAGACTGAAGCCGATCATCAAAAGGAAGCTCAGACACAGAATAACGATGGTGGGGTGGGCGCTGACGAAACGGGTAAGCGGCTTACTGGCCAGCAGCATCAGGCCGATGGCGATGGTCACTGCGGCCATCATGACCAATAAATGGTCGGTCATACCGACGGCGGTGATCACCGAATCCAGTGAGAAGATCGCGTCAAGCACCACAATTTGCGCCACCACGGGCCAAAAGCGCGCGCCTTTACGTTGATTTTGCTGATCCTCGTCTTTGCCTTCGAGCCGTTCGTTGAGCTCCATCGTTCCTTTAAAGAGGAGGAATAGGCCGCCGATCAGTACGATAAGATCGCGTGCGCTGAATTCTTGTCCCAGCATGGAGAACAAGGGCGAGGTCAGTGTGACCAGCCAGGAGAGTGAAGAGAGTAGAACGAATCGCATCAGCAGTGCTAATGACAAGCCGACGACCCTTGCGCGATCCCTTAATTTTTCCGGCAGTTTTTCAGCAAGAATTGCGATGAACACCAGATTATCAATGCCCAACACCAGCTCCAGCACCACCAACGTGGCCAGACCGGCCCAGATTGTTGGATCGACCATCCATTCCATAATCGGAAATTACCTCTATTAACATCATGTATTTAATAACCGGATAGGTTATCAGGACACACCCCATCCCACCAGACATTGTGCCCCTGCGGGCTAATTCCTCACGTGGGCGAAGCGTGGTTATAGGAATAAACCTAGGGGAAAGAAAAACCGAAGGTGCTATCTTCCGGTAACAAATATTATTTAAGGATTTATTTAGTTATGGCTAATAAACCCACCTCTTTCAAGCTTAAATACGGACTTAATATCGTGTTTTTGCAACGAATCAGGGGCGTCTGCCAAAAATAAAGAGGGGCGTTATAGCCATTATCCGAAAATGGCGTTGTCGTCGATATTCACCTTGTCATCAGGAATTATTTTTCCCTATGCTTTTGAAGCGTGAATAAGGTTTATTTATTCATGAATTGAATTCTATTTTCGGGTGTTTTTCCTATTGATTTTACAGATAGCACACAGAATTTATGTTTGCCTTAAAGAAAGAAATGTATTTAGCGGATTGGTTGCTGCAAGCCAAGGGCGGTAGCGTACCTAAATCTGGGTAATTAAATAACTTTTGTCGGTAACTTTAATTACTTTTTGAGGGTTATCATTAAGCTGTTCTAATGTTTTATTCGGGCCGTGAATGTCCGTCTCTTAATCAAGAGCCAGCAACAAACACAACCTTAATAGGGTTAATGAACGGAGTGGAAACACAATTGATGATAAGAAGAAGGAAAGTGATGTATTGGGCAGAAACATGCCGTAATCTGATATTTCCAAGCCTTAACGCTAATAGAACTTTCTTATTTCACAAACATGACAGTTTTTTCTTATAACTGGTGCGCCCTTTACTTCCATTATTGAAAAGCGATGGCATAACAGGATGATAAACCTAAAAATGAGATTAGTTCCGCTGCTTGTTTCGACGATATTACTGGGAGGGTGTACGGTTATTCCGGGTTCGCACCTCTCGATCTCCGATAAAGAAGTGGTGGAACAGCCGGATGACGATTTCAATATCAGCAAACTGGTGAATGTATACCCGATTACCCCTTCATTAATTGATCGTCTTCGGACCAAACCTGTCATTGCACAGGCTAATCCGCACCTGGAGCAAGAGCTGCAAAGTTACGAATATCGCATTGGCGTGGGCGATGTCCTGATGGTGACGGTCTGGGATCATCCTGAACTGACCACGCCGGCGGGGACATACCGTAGCGCCAGCGATACCGGCAACTGGGTCCACTCTGACGGCACCATCTTCTACCCCTATATCGGCAAGGTGAAGGTGGCGGGCAAGACGGTCAGCGAAGTGCGCGGCGAGATTATGCGTCGCCTGGCGCAGTACATCGAATCGCCGCAGGTTGAAGTCAGCATTGCGGCGTTCCGCTCGCAGAAAGCTTACGTTACGGGCGAAGTCTCCAAGTCGGGTCAACAGGCTATCACCAACGTGCCGTTGACCATCCTTGACGCCATCAACAGCGCGGGTGGCCTGACCACTAACGCCGACTGGCGCAACCTGATTCTGACTCATGACGGTAAAGACGAGCGGATTTCGCTGCAGGCGTTGATGCAGAACGGCGATCTGTCCCAGAACCGGTTGTTGTATCCGGGCGATATTCTGTTTATCCCGCGCGATGATGATTTGAAAATCTTCGTGATGGGCGAAGTCAACAAACAGACTACGTTGAAAATGGACCGCAGCGGCATGACGCTGACCGAAGCGTTGGGCAATGCGGAAGGGATGAACCAGTCCTTCGCCGATGCGACCGGGGTGTTCGTTATCCGTCCGTTGCATGGCACCCAGGGGCCGAAGTTGGCGAACATCTACCAGTTGAATACGTCGGATGCGACCTCGCTGGTCATGGGTTCCGAATTCAAATTGCAACCTTATGACGTGGTGTATGTCACGACGGCGCCGGTGGCGCGTTGGAACCGTCTGATCACGCAGCTGGTGCCGACGATTGGCGGGTTCAACGATCTCAGCGAAGGCTCGTTGCGTATCCGCAACTGGCCCTAGGAGTTAGGAAGCGATGTTTGATTCCATTCTGGTGGTCTGTGTCGGCAACATCTGCCGCTCTCCGACGGGGGAGCGGTTATTGAAGCAGGCGCTTCCGGACAAGACAGTGGCCTCGGCCGGACTGGGCGCGCTGGTCGGCAAACCCGCGGACAGAGTGGCAACGGAAGTCGCGGCCGGGCATGGCTTGTCGCTGGAGGGGCATAGCGCGCGTCAGCTGACCGGCGCGCTGTGCCGCCAGTTTGACCTGATTCTGGTGATGGAGAAGGGCCACATTGATGCGGTTGGCCGTCTTGCGCCGGAAGTGAGAGGGAAAACCATGCTGTTCGGCCATTGGCTGAACCAGCAGGAAATCGACGACCCTTACCGTAGAAGTCGTGAAACGTTTGAAATGGTATACACCCAATTAGAACAGTCTGCCCATCAATGGGCGCAGGCACTGAGCCGTTAACCTGCAGGGATTAAGATGTCAGAGAAAATTGCCGTGAAAACATCTGAAATTGATAAATCAGACGATGTCGATTTGGGCCGTTTACTGGGAACAATGCTGGATAACCGCTGGCTTATTATCAGCGTCACCACCATTTTTACTGTTCTCGGCATTCTCTATGTATTAATGGCGACGCCGATATATCGCGCCGACGCGTTAATTCAGGTGGAGCAGGATGCGGGAGACAGTCTCTTGAAAGATGTCTCTAGTATGTTGCCGGACGCCAAGCCGCAATCTGCCGCTGAGATTGAATTAATCAAATCCCGGATGGTGATTGGGAAAACTGTTCAGGACTTATCGTTGGACACGGAGGTGGAGCAAAAATACTTCCCAGGCATCGGTAAAGGCCTTGCGCGTATTATGAATCAGAAGTCGGGAAATATCGCCATTTCGCGCCTGCAAGTCCCCGGCATATTAATGAATAAAATGCTGACGCTGGAAGTGCTGGATGGCGGGCGCTATCACCTGACCGACAGCGACGGCCGCGTTGATATTACGGGGAAAGTCGGACAGCTGGAAAGTCACGACAGGGTTTCTATTCTGGTCAGTGATATTGAAGCGCCGGAAGGAACGGAATTCAACGTACGTAAATTGGACGAGCTGACGGCGATTAATAAAACGCTCAATGCGCTGGCGGTGGCGGATAAAGGCAAAGATACCGGCGTATTATCCCTGACGCTGGAAGGCGTTAACCCGGAGCTGACGCAAAAGATTCTGGACAGCATCGCCAATAATTATCTGCAGCAGAACGTTGAACGGAAATCGGCGGAAGCGGCGAAAAGTTTGGAGTTCCTCAAAGGCCAGTTGCCTATTGTACGAACCTCGTTGGATGAGGCGGAAAATAAGCTGAATCTGTTCCGCCAGCAGAATGATTCTGTGGATCTCTCGCTGGAAGCGAAGTCCGTGCTGGATACGATTGTGGGCGTTGAGTCTCAGTTGAACGAGCTGACCTTCAAAGAAGCGGAAATTTCCAAGCTCTACACCAAGGAGCATCCGGCGTACCGCGCCCTGATGGAAAAACGCAAAACGCTGGAAGATGAGCGGAACAAGCTGAACAAACGCGTCAACAGCATGCCCAAGACGCAACAGGAAATTCTGCGGTTGACGCGTGACGTCAACGTCGGTCAGGAAGTCTATGTCCAACTGATGAATAAACAGCAGGAACTCAGCATCAACAAGGCCAGCACCGTCGGCAACGTGCGGATCATCGACTCTGCGATGGTGGAAATGAGCCCGGTGAAACCGAAGAAAGCGCTGATGGTGTTGCTGTCTATCATCCTTGGCGCCATGGTATCCGTCGCTTTCGTTGTGCTCAAAACCGTACTGCATAAAGGGATTGAAAACCCAGAGCAGTTGGAAGAGCTGGGCGTCAACGTTTACGCCAGCGTGCCGCTGTCCGAATGGCAGCAGAAGAAAGATCGTGAAACGGCCGTCAGACACAAACGCGGCAGCCCTATGGTTCCGGCGCTGCTGGCGATGGGCAATCCGACCGATCTGGCGATCGAAGCGATCCGAAGTCTGCGCACCAGCCTGCACTTCGCCATGATGGAAGCGAAAAATAACGTGCTGATGATTTCGGGCGCCAGTCCCGGTATCGGCAAGTCTTTCATCAGCGCCAACCTGGGGGCGGTCGTCGCCCAGTCGGGTCAGCGCGTGCTGGTGGTGGACTGCGACATGCGCAAAGGCTATGCCCACCAGCTGATGGGGACGAGCGGCGACAAAGGGTTGTCAGATATTCTGTCTGGACAGCTTGCCGCAGAAACCACGGTGCGTCAGACGGCGCAGGAAAATCTGAGTTTTATTCCACGTGGTCAGATCCCGCCGAACCCGTCGGAACTGTTGATGCACAATAACTTCTCCCGTTTCCTGGGGTGGGCAAGTGAAAACTTCGACATCGTTCTGCTGGATACGCCGCCGATTCTGGCGGTGACCGACGCGGCGATCATCAGTCGTCAGGTGGGCACGTCGCTGCTGGTGGCGCGTTTCCTGGTGAACACGCCGAAAGAGATCGAAGTCAGTATCCGCCGTTTCGAGCAAAACGGTACTGACATCAAAGGCGTGATCTTGAACGCTGTTGTGAAACGCGCGGCCAGCTATTACGGAGATGGCAGTTACAACTACTATGCGTATGAATATAAGTCGGATAACTAACGACCGCTGATTGAGCGGCAGGCGTATATCCGACGTCGAAGGGTCTGGAAGCCCTATTGCTTGGCGGCTTCCAGACCGCACCGCTGCGATATCGCCGTCCGACGCCTGCCACCCTCCTATCTGTCGTTCATTTTATTTAGAGCGTATTCGCTAATGTCTATAGCCATTGAAAGTAACGCCCCGGCAGTGAACTATAGGGAAGGTGCTCTGACATCGACATTGCGTTGGCTGATCGCTGCCCTGTTTATCGCCACGCCGTTAAACCCCTATATCAGTGACATGACCGTATATTTATGGCTGCCATTGGTGTTCTTGGATTTCCAGTTTCTTGCGCGACTCAAAAAGGTCACGTTAAAACCGACGCTGTTCATCCTGCTGTTTCTCAGCTTTTGTCTGATGATTGGACGTATTGATATTGCAGTCAAAGGCACGGCTATCAGCCTCGGCGTCATTTATCTGATCAAAGTGGGTAAGCCAATTGTCGACAAGATCTTCGTCTGCCTGATCTTTTCCGCGCTGTGGTGCGTGTTGCAATTTATCGCTTTCCAATTTGGACAAGAGTATTCCGCCATGCTTGGCCCCAGCGCGATATCGACGCTCATCTGGGGTGCCTATGCGACAGAGACTTACACGAACCAATATGTCGTCTTCTTCCTTCCGCGTATGTCGGGGTTATCCCGAGAGGCTGGCTTCTTTGTATCGCTGCTGCTGATTACCTTTATCATCAGAGCAAGAGATAAAAAGCTGACCAAAAAAGAGATACTGATTTTTATTCTGGCCTTTATGTTCAGCCTGTCCAAAGTCTCTCTGGTGCTGTTTATCTTCCTGTTTCTGTATTTGCTGCGGCATTACATTCGAAAAATACCCGTCAACATCACGATTATGGCGTTTATTTTTCTGTCAGTTTGCCTGGCGCATTACCTGAATGTGGGGTCGCCGGATTACTTTTACGATCATGAATCTTTCGCTCACCGTTTCTCTCCGTCCTATTTATTGACGGATATGAAGCTGCCTAACCTGCTATTTGGTTGCGATAGGGAATATGAGTGTTTCAACAGCAGCCAGCCGATCATCGGTTTCTTCGAGCCTAAAGGACTCAAACCCAATATTGGCCTGTCGGGCATTTTGGTGGAAATGGGCGTATTTGGACTGATGACGATCTTTCTGGCTTCCGTGTTATTGAAACTGGATAGCTATGATATGGGGATCCTGATCTGTTTCACGCAGACCGTCACGCTCTTCACCGTCGATAGCTTCATTATCCTCACGTATTACTACATCATCACGAACAAACAATATCGTTAGGGATGATACCGATACTTTTAACCAGACCATCAGGGTGATCATGTGATTTTTGTCAATGCCAGGTTCCTGACTCAGGATATTACCGGGGTGCAGCGCTTTGCAGAAGAACTGAGCCTGTCGCTGAATACAATGAGGGATGACGTGATGTTTTTAGCGCCGCGCGATATATTGCGACACGATGTCGCTAAACAGCTCAACGTCAAAATCATCGGTAAAAACAGCGGCCATGCGTGGGAGCAATATGATCTTCCCCGTTATCTCAAGCACAACGGCTCGCCTTTATTAGTTAATTTATGCAGCACTGCACCGGTATTTTATAAAAACAAGATTGTGACGCATCACGATGTCACTTATAAACGCTATCCGCAGAGTTACTCCAAGAAATTCAGGCTGCTGTATAACACCTTAGTCCCGCTGATGATTAAAAATTCGCATAAGCTGATTACCGTCAGCGAATTTTCCAAGCTGGAGTTGGGTAAATACTACCATGTGGATCCTCATAAAATCGCGGTGGTTTACAATGCGGTCAGCGGCAAATTTAGCGGTAATGCTAAAGTCAGCGCGGACGCGGGCCATGATGCGTATTTGCTGGCGGTCTCTTCTCCGAATTATCACAAGAACTTCCACAGTCTGATCGAAGCTTTCAGCCAATTGGACAATAAAGACATCACCTTGAAAGTGGTGGGGGGCGGCTCAGGCAGTTTTAAAAAGCAGAGTTATCTGCAAAAACTCGACCAAAACCGTATTCAATTCGTCGGCCGCGTCAGCGATGACGACCTGCTGGCGCTTTACCGCAACGCCACCGCGTTTATTTTCCCGTCGTTGTATGAAGGCTTCGGTATTCCCCCTCTGGAAGCTCAGGCATGCGGTTGTCCGGTGATTTCCTCCAATGCAGCCTCCATGCCGGAAGTATTAGGCGATAGCGCGACGTTTTTTTCGCCATTAAACATTCAAGATATGCGTGAAAAAATCGCTTCGGTCATTTCTGAGCCTGATTTGAGGAGTTCTCTTATTCAAAAGGGATATCAAAATATAGAAAGATTCTCCTGGAATAAATCCGCAGAACAATTGAGTCAAATTATTGATGGCGTTTTAGTTAAACGCTGATTATTTTTTATTTTTAGGGAGATGAATATGTCAGATAACTACAAAGTAGGGATCGTGACGGACTGGCTGGTGACCTATGCAGGTGCTGAGAAAGTTCTCAAAGAAATGCTGGCAGTTTATCCCAAAGCGGAACTTTACTCAGTCATCGATTTCTTTGATGAAAAAAGTCGTGAGTTAATTGCTAATAAACAGGCAACAACCACCTTTATTCAAAAATTCCCCAATGCGAAAAAAAACTATCGGAAATATCTGCCTTTCATGCCATTAGCCATTGAGCAATTAGATATGTCAGGCTATGACGTTGTTTTATCTAGTAGCCATGCGGTCGCGAAAGGGATTCTTACCGGGCCAGATCAATTACATATCAGTTATGTGCATTCGCCTATTCGTTATGCCTGGGACTTACAGCACCAATATTTAAGAGAGTCCGGACTGAATAAAGGGCTAAAAGGTTTTATCGCCAAAGTCCTATTGCACAAGATGCGTCTTTGGGATTACCGTACTGCCAACGGCGTAGATCATTTTGTGGCGAACTCTCAATTTATCGCCAGAAGAATAAATAAAATCTATCGCCGAGAAGCCGATGTGATTTATCCGCCGGTTGATATTTCAAGCTTTGAGTTTTCAGAAAATAAAGAAGAGTTCTATTTAACGGCGTCTCGTCTGGTTCCCTATAAAAAGGTTGACCTGATTGTCGATGCATTTTCCAAAATGCCAAATAAAAAGCTCTTGGTCATTGGTGATGGGCCCGATATGGCCAAAGTGAAGTCTTTAGCGAAATCGAATATCGAACTGCTGGGTTATCAGAGCGATGCCGCCCTGATTGACTATATGCAGCGCGCGAAAGCGTTCGTTTTCGCGGCGGAAGAAGATTTTGGTATTTCCCCCGTCGAGGCACAGGCTTGCGGTACACCGGTGATTGCTTTCGGGAAAGGCGGTGCATTAGAAACCGTTCGTCCGTTAGGTGTGGATAAACCGACAGGCCTGTTTTTCAAACAGCAAACGGCGGAGTCGCTGTGCCAGGCGGTAAGCGATTTTGAACAACTGGATGGGAAGATCCGTGCAGAGGATTGCCGGGAAAATGCGCTACGGTTTTCCGTGAATAGATTTCAGCTTGAATTCGATAATTATGTAAAAAATAAATGGGAGCTTTTTGACGAGAGCAAAAAGATTATTTATTGAGACTGACTCATCAAACTAAATCTATATGAGAAAAATGATGTTAAAAGAACCAGGTAACATCGTCTATACAAACGCCTCCATGATATCCATGTTGCAGCGTTTTACCGATATAGTAACCATATTGCTGAGTACATTTCTTGTCTCTTTTTTCGTCAACGGTGAGATTGATCTTCAGCATTGGTTGCTTGCCTTTATTAGCCTTTCTATTTTTCAATTATTCGGGGGAATTACTGATTTTTATCGTTCATGGCGGGGGGTCAGTTTCCGACGCGAAATCAAACTATTGATGCGCAACTGGGTGCTGAGCGTTATTTTCAGCGCCGGGATACTGTCTATTTTCCCCACTAAATTTATTGGTTTTTACTACCATGCGCTGTGGCTCAGCATTTCGCTGGTGTCCTTTATTCTGTCGCGTCTGTTAATTCGAGTCGCGGTCAGATACCTGCGTCAGCTGGGCTATAACACGCGCCGTGTCGTGATTATCGGCGACTCGATGGCGGGCCTGCATATGATCGAAAGCATTCTCAAAGCGCCGTGGTTAGGACTGAACATGATCGGCTACTATCTGCCGGAAAAAGACGCGGTGGCCGAATCCTATGAAGCCGCCAACGTGAGAAAGCTCGGCGGCGTAGAGGCGCTGATCAAGAGCGCCAAGCGGGGCGAGATCGACAAAGTCTATATTGCTTTGCCGATGAAGGACTCCGAGCTTATCGACACCATTTTGCAGGAACTGTCGGACACCACCTGCACCGTCTTGCTGATCCCGGACATTCTCATGTTCAGCATGTTGCAGTCACGCAGTGAAATGATAAATGGAATACCCGTTATCTCCCTCTACGATACGCCGATGAGTGGTCTTAACGTCCTTATCAAGCGAATCGAAGACATTATTATCGCCTCGATAATCCTATTGCTGATTTCACCGCTGATGCTCCTGATTTCCATTACCGTCAAGGTAACCTCGCCCGGACCGGTGATATTCCGCCAGAAACGCTACGGCATCGACGGCAAGCCGATTGAGATCTGGAAATTCCGCAGCATGAGCGTCATGGAGAACGGCGAAAAGGTTATCCAGGCCACGAAAGGGGATGCGCGTATTACGCCGGTCGGCGCTTTCTTACGCCGCACCTCGCTGGACGAACTGCCCCAGTTCTTCAACGTTATCTCGGGCGATATGTCCATCGTCGGCCCTCGTCCGCATGCCGTTGCGCATAACGAGCAATACCGAAAATTGATCAAAGGCTACATGCTGCGCCACAAGATGAAACCCGGCATTACCGGCTGGGCTCAGATCAACGGCTGGCGTGGAGAAACAGAAACTCTCGACAAGATGGAAAAACGGGTGGAATTCGATCTCAGCTATATCCAGAACTGGACGCTGTGGCTGGATATCAAAATCATCTTCCTGACCATCTTTAAAGGCTTCGTCAATAAATCAGCTTATTAATCAGACCGCACGGATGCGGCATTGATCGCGCGGTCACCTGTTTCTGTAACTCATCAAGCCAGCGTTGGACCGCGGAGTTTGCTCGTCGTCTGGCTCTACCTGCCTGACGGAGACCATATCGCTTTGTCCCACAGCGTGGGGGGAGGGTAAGACGTCTGGCGTTCATCCATGACGTGATGTCATGAGCATGACGCAACCTTGTCCGGTTGAAGGGAGATAGAGTCAGAAATCAGGCTCTGTGCTGTTATTCATAATTAATAAAGAAAAAAACGCTATGGGACTCATTTCTAACACCAAGTGGGTGGGATTTTCGCAAGGGTTCAAAATCGTCGTCCAGCTAATGAACATCGTGGTTTTAGCTCGGATGATCCCGCCGCAGGAGTACGGTCTGATGGCGATGGCGCTGGTCGTCGTCAATCTGGCGACGTTGGTCCGCGATTTAGGAACGTCAGCCGCCATCATTCAACGTAAAGAGCTGCAGGACAAGACCATCAATGCGGTGTTCTGGCTGAACATCTTCATGGGACTTGGCGTATGCCTGGTGGTGGTGCTGATCTCGCCGGTGGTGTCGAGCTTCTTCAATCAGGACAAGCTCGTGCTCATCCTGTGCCTGCTGTCGCTCAGTTTTCCGCTCGGGAGCAGCTCCGCCGCACATCTGGCCCTGTTGGAGCGTCAGTCGCAGTTCAAGAAGGTGGCCTTCATCGAAATTACCTCGTCGCTGTTTTCTTTCGTCGTCGCTGTTACGCTGGCGGTGATGGGATACGGCGTCATGAGCCTGGTCGCGCAGGTTATCGTACTGAATTTGATGTCGACCGTTCAGCTTTGGCTGGCGTCGGCCTGGCGTCCCTCGTTCTCGCAGATCTGGGATAAGGCCGAGCTAAAAAGCATCTTTGGTTTCAGCGCCAATCTCACGGCGTTCAACTTCATCAACTACTTCTCCCGTAACGCGGACAGCATGATCATCGGGCATTACTTCTCCTCGCTGATACTGGGGGCCTATTCGCTGGCCTATCGCATTATGCTGTTTCCGCTGCAAAGCCTGACGTTCGTCGCATCCCGCGCGCTGTTCCCGGTGCTGAGCCGTTATCAGGACGAGCCGGAAAAAATACGCGAAGTCTATTACAACGTTCTCTACTACATCCTGCTGCTTGTGGTTCCTCTGATGATGGGGATTGCGATATTGAGCAAGGAGTTTGTGCTCATCGTCTTCGGCGACAAATGGGCGCTGACCGCCACGATCCTGGTCTGGCTCGCGCCGACTGCGATTATTCAATCCATTCTCAGCACGTCCGGCACCCTGTTTATGTCCAAAGGGCGGACGGACACCCTGATGATATTAGGATTGCTTGGCGCCATTCTGCAGGTCTCGGCGTTTATGATCGGTTCCCGGTATGACATCGTCACCTTCTCCCAGTTTTACTTCATCGCCAACATTCTCAACTTCATCCCGGTCATCGTGTGCGTGAGATCGCTGATTGGCTTTTCCGTCGTAGCCTTTTTCAAACGCATTCTGCCGATTCTGGTCTCCGGCACGTTGATGGTGGCGGGAGTGTATGGCATCAAAACGGGACTGAGCCACTCTCTTAGCACGGAATGGGTGCTGGCGATTTCCATTCTCTGCGGGATGGCGACTTACACCATCGCCATGTTGCTGGTGGATAAAACATTACGCACGACGATAGCCGGGATCGTGCGAAGAAAGAAAAAGGCGCTGATATAACGCCGCGCTACAGGGAAATAATTACGCTGATGTCTTGGCATAAAGAACGTATCTGGTTCTTTATATTTAATGAATTCATCGAGGTGGATCGAATATGAGTCCTTTGGTTTCTGTTTATATACCAACCTATAATCGCTCTTCTTTAGTCAAGCGCGCGGTTGAGTCTGTGAAAAATCAGACCTACAAAAATATTGAAGTGATCGTCGTCGATGACGGCTCAACCGATGATACCGAAGCGGTCGTCAAATCGTTAGTTGGCGGTAACACCGTCGTCAGATTCTACAAAAATGAAAATACCAAAGGCGCCTGCGGCTGCCGGAATACGGCCATCAAATATGCGCAGGGTGAGTACATTACCGGGCTTGACGACGATGACGAATTTACGCCGGACCGAGTCGGCACCTTCGTGACGTTTTTTGAAAAAAACCGCTATCCCTACATCTCGTCCGGCATTGTGTTCCGGGGGATAAAGGTGACTTTATCGAGTTTGATAAAGCGGGTGTGATTACGCTGGATGACCTCTGCCAGTCGAATGTGATCGGCAATCAGGTGTTCACCACCACCGAGAACATGCGCGGGATTGGCGGGTTCGACAACGCGTCGCCCGCGTGGCAGGACTATGACACCTGGCTGCGTCTGGCGGCGAAGTTCGGCAACGGCTATCGCATCGGCGGGGCCACCTATATTCAATATCTTGACCACGGCTTCAACCGCATCACCAAATCGAAAAAGCTCAAGAATGGCTATGAATTTTTCATCAACAAGCATGCGGCGCTGTTGAATGAGAAGGCGATCAAGACGCTGTACTTCCAATACAAACTGGCGGCGGAAGAGAAGCTGAGCTTCTCCGAACTGCTGACGCTGACAGATACGCGCGTCTTTTTAGGCGCCACCAAATACTACCTGAAAGGCATGCTGAAAAAATAACCGGTCACGGTGAGTAGACAAGCCTGGAATGACCGCATTTCAGGCTCTTCGGGCAGGTTATTTTACGGTGAATATCATGAAAGTTTTTTATTGCGATACTGACATCTTCAGCGGGCACGAGAAAATGTTCCTGGCCGCCGCCTGCGGCGTGTCGGACAAATTTCCCTGTGTGCTTATTCTGAATGAGCACAACCCCAAGGCCCTGGCGTACTGCCGAGAGCACGGACATTTCGATCAGATCATCACTTTGCCGATCAAAACGGCGAAGTTTGCCTCGCTGGTGACCTGGTTCATGTGGGGTGACATACTGAAAATAAAGAAAATTTTGCAAAAATGTCACGCTACCTCCGTCATTGTTTCTCAGGGGCGTATTGAAATCGGCAATTTGGGCAGCATGGCGGCCCGCCTGATCTCGGTTCCTGTCACCTCCTATATCCCGATGGCGCACGGCTACGTCGAGCTGTACGGCAAGAGCGCGACCAACGTCTTCAAAGACGCGCTCTGCGCCATTCTCTATCGGCTGCCTGCGCGCTACATCACCATCAGCGACTCCGTCAAAGCGTCGCTGCAACAAAAAAGCGGCCGCGACACGCCTGTCGAGGTGGTGGCGAATTACATCGACCGCAAGCCGCAGGCCGACGTCGCCCGTGCGGTTACGCCGCTGACCGATGTCCCGGCGGGCACGTTTACGCTGGTGATCCCGGGCCGACTGCTGGACAAGCAGAAAGGGCAAATCGACTATCTCACCGCGTTGAAGACGGTGATTGCCCGGCAACCTAACGTGAAGTGCTTTTTGGTCGGCGATGGGGAAGATAAAGCGCGTATTCGCGACTTTATTACGGCGAACCAGCTGAATAGTCATGTGGCGCTGCTGGGAAATCGTGACGATATGCTGGCGATTATGTCGCAGGCGGATTTGATTGTAATCCCCTCCAAGTTTGAAGGCGTACCGCTGGTGCTGATCGAGGCCGCATTACTGAATAAAAAAATAATTGCTTCCCGGATTGATGGAATTAAGGATTATCTCAACGCCACCTTCCTCTTCGAGAGTCATAATATCGACGAAATGAGCCGGGTGACCTTACAGCACATGACGTCGAGCGGGGAAGAGAATTACCGGGCGTCGCTGAAGGCATTAATCCAGCGTCATCAAAGTGACTTCGTTAATGATTTTTATGCGGCCCTGATTCAGCCGTCGGTTGAAAGCGCATCGTAATAAAGGAACCTATAATGCATTGCCATTATGTCGTTGTCGTAGTGCTTTATAATAAACAGGTCGCCGCCTCCACGACATTATCTACGTTGGCGGATTATGACTTTAAAACGGCGAAGCTGATCATTCACAATAATGGCCCGCAGGCGCTTGAACTGGATACGGCTTCTGTTAATGCTTTTCAAAAAAGTTTCGGACAAGTCGAATTGATTAACTGTCTGGATAATCCTTCGCTGAGTGTAATTTATAATCGTTATATTCAATCCCATCCGGAAGCGGAAAAATTTGTTTTGCTGGATGACGACACCACGATTAACGAAACATTTCAGAAGGCTTTATTGAAAGGGACCGCGGACGTGGAATGCCCGAAAATTATTTCGGTCTTCGATAAAGAAACTTATTACCCCATGTCGCACAATGCCGTGGTGGCTGATGCCGAAGTGCTGGATCCGTTTTCTGCGGTATCCATTGGTTCGGGACTGATCATTCATCGTTCGCTGGTCGACAAGTTTCGCCAACACGGCCTGTCGTTGTTCGACGAGCACTACGCGCTCTATGGCGTTGACACCAGCTTCTTCCGCCGCATCCATCTGCTGGCTCATAAAGGCGTGACGATAACGCTGAGCACCACTTGCCATTTGATGCACTCTTTGTCCAGAACGGAAGGGGCAATGAATGACTTCAGAAGAAAAGAAAGAATATGGGATTTGGCTATTTCGACGCGGCAATATCCCAGTGTCAGAGGGTATTACGTCTTTTTGAAAAGACTGTTATCCGATCTGTGCGCATTCAAATTCAGAGATACTTTTCTGCTGATCTCGGCTTTTATTGCGGGTAGACACCCCAAATGTCGGACGCTGAAAAATCAGTAGCCTTCTTTTCCACTCAGATATTTTCCAGGATACGCTATGTTAACTATTATTCCCGTCGTAATGGCAGGCGGAACAGGCAGTCGTCTATGGCCTTTATCCCGCGAATTATTTCCCAAACAGTTTTTAACGATTGGCGAATCTGTAGGAAGTCTGCTGCAAAATACGGTGACAAGAATTGAAGGGATCGAAAATATATCGATAAAGCCCCCTCTGGTTATCTGTAATGAAAACCATCGCTTTCTGGTCGCCGAGCAATTAAGAGAAATCGACAAGATTGACAACAATATTATTCTTGAACCGGTGGGAAAAAATACCGCGCCGGCCGTTGCCTTAGCCGCACATCTGGCGAATCAAAGCGATCCGGACAGTTTGCTGCTGGTATTGGCTGCGGACCACCTGATTAAGAAAGAAGATCATTTCCACGCCGCTATTATCGACGCGATGCACTACGCGGCAAATAATCAGCTGGTGACGTTTGGCATTATTCCGGAATATCCAGAAACCGGTTATGGCTATATCAAAAAGGGCGAAGGACTGTCGGACTCCTGCTTCCGCGTGGATGCCTTTGTCGAGAAACCCGATTTGGCGACAGCCGAAGCGTATGTCGCCAACGGCGGTTACAGCTGGAACAGCGGGATGTTTCTGTTCAAGGCGGGAAAATATCTGGAAGAGTTGGAAAAGCATAGCCCGGATATCTATCGGATCACCCGTGAAAGCATCGAACGTAGCCAGAAAGATCTGGACTTCATCCGGGTCGATGCGGAGAGCTTCGCGCAGTGCCCGAGTGACTCCATCGACTACGCCGTGATGGAAAAGACCAGCGACGCGGTGGTGATCCCCATCGATGCCGGCTGGAGCGACGTCGGTTCGTGGTCCTCGCTTTGGGATGTCTCCGCCAAAGATGAAAACGGCAACGTCAATGTAGGGGAAGTGATCTCCTTTGACTCCCGCAACAACTACATCTCTTCCGAATCGGCGCTCGTCGCCACCATCGGACTGGATGACATCGTGGTGATCAACACCAACGACGCGCTGTTGATCTCTCGTAAAGATCGCGTTCAGGACGTCAAAAAAGTGGTCGAAGAGCTGAAACATCGAGGCTGCCACCATTTCCGCGAACACCAGTACTCCTTCCGCCCGTGGGGCAATATTTCCAATATCGATGCGGGCGACCGTTATCAGGTGAAGCGCATCGTGGTGCATCCGGGTCAGGGGCTGTCGCTACAGCGACACTACCACCGTGCAGAGCACTGGGTGGTGGTCAGCGGCACGGCGAAAGTGGTCGTGGATAACAAAGAATTTTATCTGTCGGAGAACCAGTCCACGGTGATCCCGACGAATAGCGTACATACGCTGGAAAATCCCGGGCAGATCGACCTGATCATGATCGAGGTACGTTCGGGGCATCACATAACGGAAGACGACATCGTCAGATTGAAAGATCGCTACGGTCGCGTTTAAGAGAGGGTATCGGTAATGGATCAGTTGACCTGCTTCAAAGCATATGACATCCGCGGGAAGTTGGGCGAAGAACTCAATGAGGATATCGCTTACCGGATTGGCCGCGCTTACGGTGACTATCTGAAGCCTAAAGCGGTTGTGCTTGGCAGCGATGTCCGCCTGACCAGCGAAAGCCTGAAGTTGGCGCTGGCCAAAGGGCTACAGGATGCGGGCACCGATGTGATCGATATCGGCCTGTCGGGCACGGAAGAGATTTATTTCGCCACCTCGCATCTGAAAATGGACGGCGGTATTGAAGTGACCGCCAGCCATAACCCGATCAACTACAACGGGATGAAACTGGTGCGTGAAAACTCGCGGCCGATCAGCGGCGATACCGGACTGCGCGAAGTGCAGCGCATGGCGGAAAGCAACGCATTTTCCAACGATGGACGTCCCCGCGGTAGCTACCGCAAAGAGAATACGCTTCCGGCTTACGTCGAGCATATTCTTTCCTACATCAACCTGGATAACCTGACGCCGCTGAAACTGGTCGTGAACTCCGGGAACGGGGCGGCAGGGCACGTTATTGATGCGATCGAGGCGATATTCAAACAGAAGAACGTGCCGGTGGAATTCATCAAGGTGCATCATCAGCCTGACGGCCACTTCCCGAACGGCATTCCCAACCCGTTGCTTCCTGAGTGCCGCGCCGATACCGCGAACGCCGTGCGTGAAACGGGCGCCGACATGGGGATCGCGTTCGACGGCGACTTCGACCGTTGCTTCCTGTTCGATAATCAGGGCAACTTCATCGAGGGCTATTACATCGTCGGGCTGTTGGCCGAAGCGTTCCTGCAGAAAAATCCCGGCAGTAAAATCATTCACGATCCTCGCCTCAGTTGGAATACCGAGGATATCGTCACCACCTCCGGCGGTTATCCGGTGATGTCGAAAACCGGTCATGCCTTTATTAAAGAGCGTATGCGGTCTGAAGATGCCATCTACGGCGGCGAAATGAGCGCGCACCATTACTTCCGCGATTTCTTCTACTGCGACAGCGGGATGATCCCGTGGCTGCTGGTGGCGGAATTGTTAAGCGTGAAGCAGCAGCCGCTGGCGGAGATGGTGAAGTCCCGCATCGAGGCCTATCCCTCGTCCGGTGAAATCAACGTGACCCTGAAACAGCCGGCCATCTCGATCAACAAAGTTAAAGCGCACTATGCCGCGACGGCAGAGGCTATTGACGAGACGGATGGCATCAGCATGTCTTTCGGCGCCTGGCGCTTCAATCTGCGCTCTTCCAATACGGAGCCGGTGGTACGCCTCAACGTCGAGTCGAAGAATGACATCCCGCTGATGAAACAGAAAACGGATGAAATTCTGGCGATGCTTGCCGAATAGCCTTATCACGCGAGGCCTCGGTCTCTTTTTCCGCCCTCATGTCGAAGGGACGCGACGCGGGCGGATTGCTGGGCCTCACGGCAAGACGTGGACTGAAACCACAGGCTGGCGGGTGTGGATGCGCCAGCCTGAGGATCAAAGACTGAACGAGTAGACATGGGGTATCGCGCGGTTGTCGCGCGTCAGTATCGATGTCGTGTCATTGAGCCGCATTTGCCGTACGCGGACCACTAATGGGTAGGTGAGAGGCCAGTATGCAGAACTTCAAGCAAACGTCCGTGTGTTTATATTTATTGTCATCTTTGGCTTTCACATCTTTTGCCGCGCAGGCGGCAGAGAAAAGCGAACCGGATTACTTCAGCGATAACAATAAATATATATACAGCGATCTCACGACCAAGCATTTCGCGTTGCAGAGGCTGCCTGATGACGGGGCGGTCGTCGAGGCTTATCAATATGACGATCTCGGTAACCTTCTGGCGATCCCGTTCTTCAAAAAAGTCCTTCGGAGTAGTGACAATGGCGGCGAAATTTCGCCTAACGTCGATATCACGTTTCCGGCGCTGGGCCTGTATAAAATCAACATTATCGACGGCAATGACAAAAAGCTCGATGAACGTAACGTTGCGCTCATTCCGCCCGTCGGCCCGCTCAACGATGCGGTGGGCGTAAACACCCATTTCGGCCAGGGGCGTTGGGACGCGAATAAGGCGATGCCGCTGGTGCAGGCAGCGGGTATCGGCTGGATCCGCGATGAAATTCCGTGGAGCACGGTGGAAAAAAGCAAAGCGCGTTTCGCCTATCCCAACTACGTAGACAACTATCTTCGACTGGCGAGTCAGCTACAGGTCAAACCGCTGGTAGTGCTGGATTACGCCAATGAACGCGTCTATTCCGGTCCTATCGCCGGCAACGCCGAGCACTTCGCCAACTATGCCAAAAATACGGTATCCCGCTATCGCGAGACGGTGAAACACTGGGAAGTGTGGAATGAGCCGCGTCCCCAAACCTTCGGCACCAAGGATTGGGAAGGCTATACGGCGTTTTTGAAGCAGGTGTATACCGCCGTGAAAGGCGTGGATAAAGACGCGACGGTGATTGCCTGCGGCGGCGGCGGATCCGGCGGCGGGGCGGGCGGCGACTGTGCGGGCGGGATTTTTAAATATGGCGGTAAGGCGTATATGGATGCCTTCAGCATCCACCCTTATATGTCGCCGTTCGACCCGGACAAAGGCTACCCCGCCAAAAATTCGCCGTTTACCCCGATGGGGGGACGCGTCAACGTCGGCAGCGTTTCCCGGCTGATGGAAAGCCACATCAAGCAGGAAAAACGCCCGGCCAGCCAGTTCCCGCCGGTGTATGTCACCGAGATCGGCTGGCCGTCGACGACCATTCCGTATGCCAACGGCGAAGCCGCTCAGGCCGCTTTCCTGCTGCGTACGTTGATCGAGTCCCAGCGCCATAACATCATTCAAAGCACGTTTTGGTATGACTTCGTGAACGATGGCGCGAACGGCACCAACAAAGAGCACAATTTTGGTTTGCTCTATCAGGACTACACGCCGAAACCCGCCTATAGCGCGATGGCGGTGATGAATCACATGCTGACCGGCATGGATTTCAAAAAGGTCGTAGTGGATGCCCCGGACGTCAAGGTCTACCGCTTCTCCAACGGCAGCAAAGATCTGCTGGTGGGGTGGACGGTGGGGCTAGAGAAAAAAGTAGTGCCGCTGAACGGTGGCAAAAAAGTGCAGACGGACTGGCAGGGTAATCAGACGGATATCGACGGCAAGACCTGGACGCTGGGGCCGATCCCGCGTTATCTGAGTGAATAATGCGTCGGGTATCAACGACGCCGGATGAATGATGGCGGCAGGGCCGTCTCCGCGCCGGACGTGAAAGACGTCTTCACGGAGGCGTCGCGGCAGACTGCATTTTTATTAACCGGGTGAAGGGGTTATCGGCGCAAGACCTTCCAATGTTCCGATTCGGCATCAAACCGTTCGGTGGTATCATTCGCAGATTCATCTCACCCACAACAATGAGTCATCTGATGAAATTCCTTGTCACCGGAGCCGCCGGTTTTATCGGTTTTTATGTTTGCCAGTCGCTGTGTGCCGCCGGGCACGAGGTTGTCGGAATAGATAATCTCAACGACTACTATGCTGTCTCTCTCAAAGAGGCGCGCCTGGCCGAACTGCTGCCGCTGGACAACTTCCGTTTTGAGAAGCTGGATATCGCGGATGATAAGGCAGTACATGCGTTGTTTGCGGCGGAGAAATTTGATCGTGTGATCCATCTGGCGGCCCAGGCGGGCGTACGTTACTCGTTGGAAAATCCGCTGGCGTATGCGCAGAGCAATCTGACCGGTCACGTCAATGTGCTGGAAGGGTGCCGCCATCATGGCGTTGGTCATCTGGTTTATGCGTCATCCAGCTCCGTCTACGGACTGAATAATAAAACGCCGTTCTCAACGGCGGACAGCGTGGATCACCCGGTGTCGCTGTATGCGGCCACCAAAAAATCCAATGAGCTGATGTCGCATGCCTATTCGCATCTGTACGGCCTGCCGACCACCGGTCTGCGCTTTTTTACCGTCTACGGCCCGTGGGGTCGACCGGATATGGCCCTGTTCAAGTTCACCAAGAACATCCTGAACGGCGAGCCGATCGATATTTACAATCACGGCGACATGCGCCGCGATTTCACCTACGTCACCGATATCGTGGAAGGCGTACTGCGTGTCGCGGATGTGATTCCACAGCCCGACCCGTCGTGGCGGGTGGAAAGCGGTTCGCCGGCAAATAGCTCGGCGCCTTATCGCGTGTACAACATCGGCCACGGCAGCCCGGTCAAGCTGATGGATTTTGTGACGGCGCTAGAAAATGCGCTGGGAATTGAAGCGAAGAAAAACTTCATGCCGATGCAAGCAGGCGACGTGTATCAGACCTATGCCGATACCGACGACCTCTTTGCGACGACAGGTTATCGCCCACAGGTGGAAGTCGCCGAAGGCGTGCAGGCGTTTGTTGACTGGTATCGCGACTTCTACCGTCTCTGAGCGAGTCGATGAAGCGCGAGCGGCCGGTTTTCGCTGCCGCACGGCCATTTCTTCTGTGATTTTAGTTCTATGCCACGTTGGATTAGTGTGATTTGAAAATGAAAATTGCGATTGCAGGTACCGGCTACGTCGGCTTGTCGAATGCGATGCTGCTGGCGCAGCACAATGAAGTGATTGCGCTGGATATCGTTGCCGAGAAGGTCGACATGCTTAACAAAGGTGTTTCACCTATCGTCGACAAGGAAATCGAAGATTTCCTGCGTAATCCGGCGCTCAATTTCCGGGCCACGCAGGATCCTGCTGCGGCTTATCAAGACGCCGATTTCGTCATCATCGCCACCCCGACGGACTATGACCCGAAGACCAACTACTTCAACACCAGTTCGGTCGAAGCGGTCATTCGTGATGTGCTGGCGCACAATCCGGATACGGTGATGATCATCAAATCGACCGTTCCCGTCGGCTACACCCGTCAGCTGAGGGAAGAGTTCGAGACCGATAACATCATCTTCTCGCCGGAATTCCTGCGAGAAGGCAAGGCGCTGTACGATAACCTGTACCCTTCGCGCATTGTCATCGGCGAACGTTCGGAGCGCGCGGAAACTTTTGCCCATCTGTTGGTGGAAGGCGCGATCAAAACCGACATTCAGGTGCTGTTTACCGACTCCACCGAAGCCGAGGCCATCAAGCTGTTCGCCAATACTTATCTGGCGATGCGCGTCGCGTACTTCAACGAGCTGGATACCTATGCCCAGACGCTGGGGTTGGACAGCAAGCAGATCATTGAAGGCGTTGGGCTGGATCCACGTATCGGACAGCACTACAACAACCCTTCGTTCGGCTATGGCGGCTACTGCCTGCCGAAGGATACCAAGCAGCTGTTGGCTAACTACGAAGCGGTGCCCAACAATCTGATCCGCGCGATTGTGGACGCCAATACTACGCGTAAAGACTTCATCGCCGATGCGGTGATTAAGCGCAATCCTACCGTCGTGGGCGTCTACCGTCTGGTGATGAAAAGTGGATCGGATAACTTCCGCGCCTCGGCCATTCAGGGCGTGATGAAACGTATTAAGGCGAAAGGGATCGAGGTCGTGGTTTTCGAACCGGCGCTGAAAGAAGACAACTTCTTCCACTCCCAGGTCATTAAGGATCTGGAGGAGTTCAAGCAGATTTCCGACGTGATTCTTTCCAACCGCATGGCACCGGAATTGTCTGATGTTGTGGAAAAAGTCTTTACCCGCGATCTCTTTGGCTCAGATTAGGTATAAGGTTAAGAGAGTGTGTGGCACGGCTAGGGAAGTGCCACGGAAATGGCTGACTGTTTAAGAGAGCGATAGATGACGACATTAAAAGCAGTGATTCCCGTTGCCGGGCTGGGTATGAACCTGTTGCCGGTAACCAAAGCGATTCCTAAAGAGATGCTGCCGCTGGTGGATCGCCCGGTAATCGAAAAAATCGTAAAAGAGTGCGCCAACGCGGGCATCAAAGAGATTGTGCTGGTGACGCACGCGTCGAAAAATGCCATCGAAAACCATTTCGATACGTCGTTCGAGCTGGAATCCTTGCTGGAAGAACGCGCCAAGCGTCAGCTGCTGGAAGAAGTGCAGGCCATCTGCCCGCCGGGCGTGACCATCATGAACGTGCGTCAGGGGCAGACGCTGGGGTTAGGGCATGCGGTTTCCTGCGCCTATCCGATTGTCGGCAATGCGCCGTTTGTGGTCGTTCTGCCGGACGTCGTGCTGGATGAGAGCTCCGCGGATCAGTCCGCGGAAAACCTGGCTCGTCTGGTGGCGCGCTTCGAAGAGACCGGCCATAGCCAGGTGCTGGTGAAGCATCGCCCGTATGAAGCGCTGCCGGAATACTCGGTGGTCGAATGCGAGCAGCCGCTGACCCAGCCGGGCGCGACGTCGGCTATCACGTCGATGATTGAAAAACCCAAGCTGGCGCGTGTGGAAGGGTCCGACCTGTCTGCGGTTGGCCGTTACGTGCTGACGGCGGACGCCTGGCCCATCATTAACAACATCCTGCCGGGCGCGTGGGGCCGTATTCAGCTGACGGACGCGATTGCCGAGCTGATCAAAACTCAGCAGGTGGACGCGGTGGAAATGGCGGGTCGTAGCTTCAACTGCGGTCGTAAGCTGGGCTATGCTCAGGCCTTCGTCTCTTACGGGTTGCGTAATCCGGGGTTGGGCAAGGCGTTCAAGAAAAATATCGAAAAGCTGCTGGCTAAACACTCAGCCTGACGACAGCTTCCCGCCCAGGCCTGTATTTATGCCGGGCGGGACCCTATCCTATCGAACCAATTACTACCCACTCGATAAGAGCTGAGTTACCATGGCAGCCTGCTTTTGATTGCCTGTGGCGCGCCAGCCGCGACCCGGGTAGGTTACCCTTCAAACAGGAGTTGCTTTAATGTCCAAACAGCAAATAGGCGTTGTCGGTATGGCGGTAATGGGGCGCAATCTGGCGCTGAACATTGAAAGCCGTGGCTATACCGTCTCTGTCTTTAACCGTTCTGCTGATAAAACCGATGAGGTGATTGCAGAAAATCCCGGTAAAAAGCTGGTGCCTTGCTACACCGTTCAGGAATTCGTGGAATCCCTGGAGAAGCCGCGTCGTATCCTGTTAATGGTCAAAGCGGGTGAAGCCACGGATAAAACCATCGCTTCTCTCAAACCCTATCTGGAAAAAGGCGACATCCTGATAGACGGTGGCAACACCTTCTACAAAGACACCATCCGTCGCAACCGTGAACTGTCTGCCGAAGGCTTTAACTTCATCGGCACCGGCGTGTCCGGCGGCGAGGAAGGGGCGCTGAAAGGCCCGTCCATCATGCCTGGTGGTCAGAAAGAAGCTTACGAGCTGGTTGCGCCTATTCTGGAAAAAATCGCCGCACGCGCGGAAGGCGAAGCCTGTGTGACCTATATCGGCGCTGACGGCGCGGGTCACTACGTGAAAATGGTGCACAACGGCATCGAATACGGCGACATGCAGCTGATCGCGGAAGCCTATTCTTTGTTGAAGCAGGCGCTGAACCTGAGCAACGAAGAGCTGGCCACCACCTTCTCTGAATGGAACAAAGGCGAGCTGAGCAGCTACCTGATCGAGATCACCGCCGACATCTTCACCAAAAAGGATGAAGACGGAAAATATCTGGTCGACGTCATTCTGGATGAAGCCGCGAATAAAGGCACCGGTAAATGGACGAGCCAGAGTTCGCTGGATCTGGGCGAACCCCTGTCGCTGATCACCGAATCCGTATTCGCTCGCTACCTGTCTTCGCTGAAATCTCAGCGCGTTGCTGCGTCTAAAGTGCTGTCCGGCCCTGCCGCTCAGGCATTTGCTGGCGACAAGGCGGAGTTCGTTGAGAAAGTGCGCCGCGCATTGTATCTGGGCAAAATTGTCTCTTACGCGCAGGGCTTCTCTCAGCTCAAAGCGGCATCAGAAGAGAACAGCTGGGATCTGAACTACGGCGAAATCGCCAAGATCTTCCGCGCGGGCTGCATTATTCGCGCCCAGTTCCTGCAAAAAATTACAGACGCTTACGCGCAGAATGCGGCTATCGCCAACCTGCTGCTGGCGCCGTACTTCAAGCAGATCGCGGACGAATACCAGCAGGCGCTGCGTGATGTGGTCGCGTACGCGGTACAGCACGGTATCCCGGTTCCGACCTTCTCGGCGGCGATCGCGTACTACGACAGCTACCGCTCTGAAGTGCTGCCGGCGAACCTGATTCAGGCTCAGCGAGACTATTTCGGCGCTCACACCTACAAACGTACGGATAAAGAAGGCGTATTCCACACCGAATGGTTGGACTAAACGCCGCGTTGATACTCTCCAACCGGGCGTCTACCGCCCGGTTGTTTCACTTTTTGTCGTACCCTTCGTTTCTTATCGGACAGCTCCGAAAAAATAATATGCAGTAAAACTTTTAAGAGAAACGTCATTCCCTTCCTGTATGTTGTTAACACACATCTCTATTTTTGTACTTATTTAATTCAAGGCTACGCAGTTGTTACATGCATCATGATGTAACGTCGTTTTCATTATGGTGATACCCCCGAGTTTAAGGACAGTGAATGCCCGATTTGGCTGAGAAATCAGCTGAAAAGTAGGGCAGGAAAAGCCATGAGTGTGGTCTTCTCCTGTCCTGAAGTACTTCCTAGGAAAGAAGGAAATTGTGATGAAAAAAACGTTAATGACTGCGGTACTGGCCTTGGCCATGTCCTCCAGTGTATATGCTGCTGTGGGCGAATTGCTGGGGGATGCGGGTGGCGCTGGCGCCGCTTCCGCTGCCGTCGGTTCGTCTACGGCGGCCGGTGTCGGCGTAGCGGCGGCTGCCGTTGCTGCTGCTACCGTGGCGACTGCGAATGATAGCAGCACGTCTAATAGCACGGGTACGAGTACCTCTACAGTCACATCAACCCAGGGTTAATGGGATTGAGATAATAATAAGGCCACTTAGGTGGCCTTTCTTTTGCTTCAGGGGATTCAGGCGAGAACCAGAGCGATGATAAAAATTCTATCAGGTGGCAGAACCCGTGCGCTGATTGCTATTCCACTTTTTTCGTTAATGTTGATGGGGTGTTCGCAACAATTCGCTTTATTGAGTCAAACAATGAAGCTGGCTATCTGGGGGCAGGACGATACCAACCTTACGCCGCAGCAGGTGGCGAAGGTGCCGTATGCCTCGGCCTATATCAAGGTCGGCGAGGCGCCGCGCGCCTTCATGGTGTTGGCGTTCGCGGAAAATGGACTACTGAAGTGGGTGGCCGCGGACAAAAACATGGTCGCCACCCATGACGGGCGCGTGGTGAAAACGCAAGGGTTTGGCGAAGACATCCAGCATGTCGCCAATCAGGAGCACGATCCATTGCATCTGGGGCTGCTGAAAGCCGGGACGCCCATGCGCTGGCAGACTGAGGTCAGTTGGTCGCAGGTCATGCGCGGCAGCTATGAACTGCAGTCCTCGTTCGAAAACCGCGGCCGCGAGCCGCTGGTTATCCTCGGCAGAACCTATCAAACCGTGCGCTTTGATGAGCTCGTGACCGTTCCCGCGTTGAACAAACGTTATACCAACCAGTATTGGGTGAATGCGAGCACCGGTCAGGTGATGCAGAGCCGTCAATACATGGGGCCGGATATGGCGCTGGTTCAGTTTACCGCTTTGAAATCCTACGCTCAGTCACTGTAAGGACGCTTCTATGTTGCTACACAATCGGCTGGCCGCCATGCTGATGTTGATGACCGGAACGGTCGGCGCGGCGCAGCTTACGGTAAAATATGGCGATCGCACATTAGACTCTGTGGTGCTGGAAGACGGTGTTCGTTTGGATCAGTTTTATGCTAAAACGCCTTTCCCTGCGGACGTTAACTGGCAGAACGCGTTGATCACCAACCCGGCGATGACCTCCCGAGTCGCCGCGCAAGGTCAGACGTTGCAGGATCACCTCTATCGCTTGCAACTGTGGTGGCGCGATCGCGGTGATGGCGATTACGCCATCGCAGCCTGGTATGTCGCGCAGGCGCTCAAGCAGGTCCCTGTCGCCGGCCGAATCCCGACGGAGCTCGACCCAGACCGGGTGCGGCTGAGCTTGCAAAGCAACCGTCCGCTGGTCGGAGACTATCAGCTCTATCTCGCCCCTTATTCCAAACAGCTATTCCTGTTCGGTCTGATTCGTACGGACATTGATATCGGTACGGCTCAGGTATTTAAAGATCTTCCGCTGCGCTCTGGCTGGTCGGTTGAACATTATCTTCAGGGCCGACGTTTTCTGCCCGGCGGCGATAAAAACACGGGGTATCTGATTTCAGGAGCGGGGACGTGGCGCAAGGTGCCGCTGGCGATGTGGAATCGTCAACATAATGAACCCGCTGCGGGGGAAACGCTGTTTATCGGCTTTGATCCCGCCATTTTGCCCGAAGAGATGTCCTCGCTTAACGAGCAGATTGCCGATTATCTCGCGAACCGGATCCCACACTAATGGCTAAAAACAATACTCTCAGACTGAATTGCCTCTCTCTGGCGATCGGCAGCGTTTTCAGCACGTCGGCGTTGGCGGATGCGGCAAACTCGACGCCTCAAATTCCCGAGGCGACCAACCAGAATCACTATTACCAGCCTGCTGGCGTGTCTCAAACCGACTTTGGCGGCGTGGGCCTGCTGCAAATGCCGACCGCGCGTATGGCCGAAACCGGCGAGTTCAGCGCCAACTATCGCGATAACGATCAGTACCGCCGCTATTCCGTTTCCTTACAGCTGCTCGACTGGCTGGAAACGACGGTGCGTTATACCGATATCCGTACCCGGCTTTATAGCGCCGATCCCAACTTCAGCGGCTCGCAAACCTATAAAGACAAAGGGTTCGACGTTAAAGCGCGGCTGTGGAAGGAAGACCGCTGGTTGCCTCAGGTCTCGCTTGGGCTGCGTGACATCGCGGGGACCGGCCTGTTCGACAGCGAATATCTGGCGGCCAGCAAGCGCTGGGGCCGTTCGACCTGACGCTGGGCATCGGCTGGGGAAATATGGCCCAGAGTGGCAATATCACCAACCCAGCCTGTAAGTTGACGGAGAGCTTCTGCCAGCGCACCAGTTCTACGGATACCGGGCAGTTCGAGGTGAACAATTTTTTCCACGGACCGGCGGCGATATTCGGCGGGATCGAATACCAGACGCCATGGGATCCGCTGCGTCTGAAGCTGGAGTACGACGGCAACAATTACAGCGATGAAGCCGCAGACCGTGGGCGCAGGGAGCGTATCAAGCAGGACTCGCCGATCAACGTTGGCATGGTCTATCGGGTCGGCGATATTCTGGATACGTCGCTGTCCTGGCAGCGGGGCAACACGTTGATGTGGGGGGTCACGCTGCGCACCAACTTCAATCAACTGCGGCCGCACTATGTCGACGATGCGCCGCCGGTTTATGCGCCGGTCAGCAACCCGCAGGGCGGGACGGACTGGAAACGTGTGGCGAAAGAGCTGGATGAGAAAGCCGGTTTTGGTCAGCCGGATATTTATACGGACGACAAACAGGTCACCGTCGTCAGTCCGCAGTACAAATATACGGATAGCGCTGAGTACAACAGCCGCGCGGCGACCGTTCTCGCCAACCATGTACCGGCCAGCGTCAGCGAATATCATATTGTGAGGGAGAATCGCCATCTGCCGACGGACAGCACGCGTGTCGACGCGAACGCGTTCCGTCAACTCCAAACGGCGTCGACTCCGCTGGGACAGCCGGAACCTAAGGCCTATGATGTCGAGCCGGTAGCGCCGCCGCGAGGCCAGGAAGTGCTGCGTACCCAGCCCAAGCGGTTGACATACTCCCTGGCGCCCGCGCTGTCGCAGTCCATCGGAGGGGCTGAATCGTTCTACATGTATCAGGTGTCGGCTAACGCCAACGCGGACCTGTACCTCTCCGATCACTGGAGTGTGGGCGGTACGGTCAACGTCAACCTGTTCAACAATTACGACAAGTTCAACTATACGACGCCGCCTCAGGACACCAAGCTGCCGCGCGTCCGTACCTGGATACGCGAATACGTCACCTCATCTGATGTATTGCTGACCAATCTTCAGCTGTCGCGTACCGATCATCCGGCGCGGGACTGGTACACGCAGATCTACGGCGGCTATCTGGAGATGATGTACGCCGGCGTCGGCGGCGAAATGTTGTATCGCCCTTATGGCAAAAGCTGGGCGGTCGGGCTGGATGTGAACTACGTCAAGCAACGTGATTGGAATGATACGATGCGCCTTGCTGACTACAACGTGGCTACCGGCCATCTGACCACCTACTGGGAGCTGCCGTTTATCAAAGGCGGACTGGCTAAGGTCAGCGTCGGTCGCTATCTGGCGGGAGATAAAGGCGTGACCGTCGATCTGTCTCGCCGGTTTGACAGCGGTATTGTCGCGGGCGCCTTCGCGACGAAAACCAACGTCAGCGCCAAAGAGTATGGGGAAGGGAGCTTTACCAAAGGGTTCTATGTCTCCATACCGTTCAACCTCCTCTTCGCCTCGCCGACGACGAATCGCGGTTCAGTAGGTTGGGTGCCGCTAACGCGTGACGGCGGCCAGATGCTGGAGCGTCGCAATGTGCTCTACAACGTTGTCCAACAGCCATAAACTACCGATATGAGCGGCGGAGAAAAGGCGGCAGACGGAACATCACCCTGCCGCCTTTGTCGTCATAGGGCGTGTCGGTTGCTGGAAACCTTGGGCAAGCCGCCTGTTTTTGAGGGTGGTAATGTAAGGAAGTTGTTAGTTTTATGGTGATGGATGGTAAATAGTCTAATCCATTATTAATAGGCGGTTTTTTAAGAATAAGACGCTTGTTGGCCGGGGGATGGCTTCACTATGATGCAGCGAAACAGTAGTCAGATGAGGTTAAAATGAAACGAGTATTAAAACTGGTAAGTGTACTGGCGCTGCTGACAACCCTGAGCGGATGCATCTTCCCACCCCCGTGGGGCGGCGGTCACGGCGGTGGTGGCGGTGGCGGTGGTCATGGCGGCGGTCATCATTTCCAGGATCCGAGAGGTTGAGAATGTCATCACGCCAGCAGATGCTGGCGTGAACGACGAACGATTTGACACCCCTTTATTCAGGCCAGTGCGTTTGCACTGGCTTTTTTTATAGGCATTCGCTCAAGCTGATCGGCTCTGTTAAACGTTTCGGCGCTGAGGTTTTCTGCCAGCTGCGCATGCAGCTCATCGATCAACTGATAGCGGCGTCTATACTGCGCGCGTTTGTTGCTGGGCAACGCCTCTAGCGGCTTACGGGCGATGGGGAGCGGCAGCTGGTAGAGGCTGTCATGCGTTGGGACTGCATCCAGCGAGGTCCAGAACTCATCGTAGCTGCAAAACAGCACGTTTTTTTTGCTGCGATGATAACGTTGGCTTTGATAAACATGGCTACCATCGCCGACGGCCAGCACGCGACGAATTCCGGCGAGATCGGCCAGTGTCAGCAGGCTCTCAATCAACAACCGCTTGGGGAATAGACCATGGCAGGCCTTAGTTGCCTGTTTGATCAGGTCTCGGGTCGTTTGCTTGCCTTTACCCTGCAGGCCGCCGATAACAATGGCGGGTTGACCCAAGACATTAACGATACTGAACGATAATGAGATAAGCGTCGTCTCCTCCATCCCTATCTGCAGCGTCGTTTCCCCCTCTTTGTCATACCGCCACACGCTGCTGACGATAGTGAACTTTTCGCCTTCCTTACCGTAAAATTCGGCCAGACGACACGGCGTTTCGCTGAGCAATGCATCATGCAGACGTGGTAAAGACAGGCTTTCCACGAAGGTATAGTGATGGCAAATCGCTTTAGCCCGCTCGGTCGCATTAAGCCCGACATACAGGTAAGGGCGATGAATTTTCGTGGGCAGGCAGGGATGTGTTTTCACTAATCGCTGCATGCAAGGCATGGCGCATATCCCGCCCAGAAAGTAATAGGTAGGCAAAGGTAGCATCAGCGACCGCAACAAAAACTTCGCTTTTATCTTATTCTCAAACCATATTCTTTCAGACCGGAAATGCCCGCTCAGTAGCTGAAGAAACAGCGACGCTCTGGATATTTTTTTCATAGACTCCACGCGATGTTTAACGTTTTCTTGTCATGTTTTTTTCGAAAAATGGGGTGTTTTCCTTATTTCTCCCGCGAATAAAAAGAAATGGATGGCGGAAAATAATAATAAAGATGCAAGCCCATTCTTGGCAGGTTAATAGCACTAATGATGATGAAGTATAAGGACGATAAATAAGTAATAAATATATTCTGAGTTATAGTTCGTTTTCGTTTATATATTATTTTTAAGACAAAAAAGAATACGTTTTTTTCGCTTCGTTTGGCTTTTATTTAAATTAAATCCATTAGGATGGTTTTAAATTTTGCGTGTTGTTTTTGCATCCCAAAGCGCGGTGACTACACGTGGGCCCACGTCTCCGCGCCGTTGTCATGTCTACAGTCAGCGCTTCCATGCCTATATTCAGCGGTTCGTCGGCGACCAGTTCCTTACAGACGTATTCATACGCCTCTCAACACGTTCTCCGCCCGCTTGACGACGCCCACTTTCTATATTTCCATCGATTAGCTTCTCTGATTATTTATTATTTTTTCGTGGTTAACCCCTTGATGAAATGTGGAATTAAGGTTTCTTCATGCAGTCAATATCGGGTTGTTAAATTTTCATGAGGATGGTAATAATTATCATTACCGTCGGTGTAGACACCTAAAAATCCTGCTAAAAGACAGTGCGAATGTCGGAGCTTTCTATTCATGCAATACAATTATCAAGATTATCTGCAACTTAAAGAGCAGCATCCAAAAAAATACGCGCGTGAACTGGCCCAGTTGATAAATATCAGTGAAGCGGAGCTCTCTTACCTGCGTGTGGGCCACGAAGCCCGTCGGCTGACCGATGAGCCGCGTCAGATTCTGGCGGCGCTCGAAAATGTGGGGGAGACAAAATCCATCACGCGTAACGAATATGCCGTGCATGAGCAGATCGGGTTTTACCGTAACCAACGTATCGGCGAACACGTGGGGCTGGTGCTCAATCCGCGTGGTCTGGATTTGCGTGTCTTCCCCGAGCAGTGGGCCAGCGTGTTTTTCTTTATCGAGCAAACCGTGCGCGGCGAGCGCCAAAGTATTCAGTTCTTTGATCGTCAGGGTGACGCCGTCTTAAAGGTCTATGGCACGGAGCACACCGACTGGGCGACATGGCAGGAAACGGTCGAACGTTTCACCGCTTCCGACAATGCGCCGTTGGCGCTCACGCCCTATGCCGCGCCCGCGGCTGACGTCGTTGTCGATGCCGCGCGATTGGAACAAGAGTGGCGTGATATGCAAGACGTGCACGAATTTTTCCCTTTGTTGAAACGGCACAATTTGACGCGTCAGCAGGCTTTCCGCCATGTGAGCGACGACTTGGCCTGTCTGGTGGACAACCAGGCGCTATCTGCGTTGCTGAATGCAGCGCATCAGGATGGCAACGAAATCATGATCTTTGTCGGCAATCGAGGGTGCGTTCAGATCTTTACCGGCGCGATCGAGAAAGTGGTGCCGATGGAACACTGGATCAACGTGTTCAACAAGGCGTTCACGCTGCATTTGCAGGGCAACACCATTGCGGAAAGCTGGGTAACGCGTAAGCCCACGCGCGACGGTATTGTCACCAGTCTGGAACTGTTTGCCGCCGATGGCACGCAGATTGCGCAGCTGTTTGGTCAGCGCACGGAAGGCGCACCGGAACAGACGCAGTGGCGTCAGCAAGTATCTGCGTTGGTGACACCGGGAGCCGCCGCATGAAGAAAATCTTTTTGCTGCTGGCGCTGTGCCTGCCGTTTTCGCTACAGGCGGCGACGCGGCTGGTGACGATCGGCGGCGACGTCACGCAAATCGTTTTCGCCCTGCAGGCGGGCGGCGACGTCATCGCGCGCGACAGCACCAGCCTGCATCCCCAAGAAGCGCTGGCGCTGCCGGATGTCGGCTACATGCGACAGCTGAATGCGGAAGGTGTATTGGCGATGACGCCGACGTTGGTGCTCGCCAGCGAGCTATCCCAGCCTTCCGCGGCGATGGAGCAGATTGCGAAAAGCGGCGTGAAGGTCGTGAACGTACCCGCTGGACAGGACGTCGCGGGCATCGCCGCCAAGATCTCGGTCATCGCTCAGGCGCTGGGTAAGGAGAAAGAAGGGCAGGCCCTGGTGCGGCAGGTCAATCAGCAACTCGCCGAGCTGCCGACGAAACCGCTGCCCGTCAAAGTGCTGTTTATTCTGAGCCATAGCGGCATGTCAGCGATGGGAGCCGGGCAAAATACGGCGGCGGACGCCGCTATCCGTGCCGCCGGACTGCAAAATGCAATGCAGGGTTTCAACCGTTATCAGCGATTGTCTCAGGAAGGCGTCGTCGCCAGCCAGCCGGACTGGGTGGTCATCAGCCAGCAGGGCGTAAAAACCCTCGGCGGCGAAAATAACATCTGGCAGTTGCCCGGTCTGGCGCTGACGCCGGCGGGTCAACATAAACGTCTGCTGGTCGTCGACGACATGGCGATGTTGGGATTCGATCTGGATACGCCAGCGGCGCTGTTGCGCTTGCGTAACGCGGTGGAAGTGCAGCCGTGAGGCTCAATCCATCGATGACGCTGCTGCTCATGGCGGTGTCCGTAGTGCTGTTAATGGTGATCGCCGCCAACCATGGCGCAATGCCGATTACGTTATCGCAACTGCTGGCGTCGTCGTCGGAGAGCCTGCCGTGGCAGGTCTGGTTGAACATCCGTCTGCCGCGCGTGCTGCTGGCGGTGCTGGTCGGCATTGCATTGGCGCTCTCCGGCGCGGCGATGCAAGGACTCTTCCGCAATCCGCTGGCGGAGCCGGGCCTGCTGGGCGTCAGCAGCGGGGCTGCGATGGGGGTCGCCCTGTCGGTGGTGTTTCCCATCGCATTGCCTGCGATGGTGGCGCTCTACTGGCCGATGCTGGCGGCGTTTGTGGGCAGCGCCGTGATTATGGTCCTGCTGTTCGCGCTGAGCGCCTCCGCCAGCAGCAGTTCGCTTTCTCGTCTGCTGCTGGCAGGGATTGCCATCAACGCCCTGTGTAGCGCGGCGACCGGCGTGCTGTCCTGGATCAGCAATGACCAGCAGCTGCGCCAGCTGTCTCTGTGGGGGATGGGCAGTTTGGGGCAGGCCCAGTGGTCGATGGTCATAATCGTCGCGTCGCTGGTGCTGCCCTGCGCCGGATATTTGCAGCGGCTGGCCCGGCGTCTCAACCTGCTCCAGCTGGGCGACGAAGAAGCGCACTATCTGGGTGTCGATGTCCGCAAGACACGGCGTCAGATGGTGATCTTAAGCGCCATTCTGGTGGGTTCAGCCGTGGCGGTCAGCGGCATTATCAGCTTTGTGGGTCTGGTGATGCCCCATCTTATTCGTATCACGCTGGGCGCGGATCATCGCTGGATGTTGCCCGGTTCGGCGCTGGGCGGCGCGCTCCTGCTGCTGCTGGCCGATACGCTGGCGCGAACGATGGTGGCCCCGGCGGAAATGCCGGTGGGGCTGCTGACCAGTCTGGTGGGCGGCCCGTGGTTTTTATGGCTGATTCTGAGGCATAAACATGGCTGAGATGCGGGAGCTGTGCCTGAGCGCTCACCACGTCAACTACCGGACGGGAGGCCGACAGCTGCTGACCGACGTGTCGCTGACGTTGACGCCGGGCGAATTGACGACCGTTATCGGCCCTAACGGCGCCGGTAAGTCGACGTTGCTGCGCTTGCTGACGGGCTTTTATTCTCCACACGGTGGAGAGTGTAGGCTCAACGGCCGCCCGCTGGCGGAATGGACGCCAAACGTACTCGCCCGTCAGCGGGCGGTCATGCGTCAGGACAGCGTATTACAGGCTCAATTTCGGGTGGAAGACGTTATCGCGATGGGACGTTCGCCCTGGCCAACCGATGCGAATGAGCGCGTATTGGACGAGGTGATGGCGTTGACCGACTGCGAGACGCTGCGCGGTCGGCTTTATCCTCAGCTGTCCGGCGGCGAACAGCAGCGGGTGCGGTTAGCGCGCTCGCTGGCCCAGCTGTGGCGGCCTGACGGCATTGCCGGGTGGCTGTTTCTGGATGAACCGACGTCGGCGCTGGATTTGTATCACCAACAGCAGCTGCTTCGGCTGCTAAAAACGCTGACCTCGACGGGAAAGCTGGCGGTGTGCTGCGTATTACACGATCTGAATCTGGCCTCGTTATGGTCGGATAAGGTTGTGCTGTTGCATGACGGCAGGATCATGGCGGAAGGCGCGCCGGAGCAGGTGATTACCCAACCGGCGATCACGCGTTGGTATCAAGCCGATGTCGTTGTCAGCCCGCACCGTGAAACCGCGGCGCCTCAGGTTTCGCTGCGGCGTTGAATCGGGAAGGGAATATCGTTTGATGGATTGTCGGACGCGATGTCGGCCAAGGCAGAAACGCTGAGCTGACCGCGCCGTTATAACTACAAAAATAATGAATAAATACTGCGAAGCAATGCATGAGCAAGAATATAACGATTTTAACATTTGAGGTTTCAGTATGTTCTTGCATACAAAAGAAAAACATCTCTCAGGTTTGATCCGGATTATCCTGACGGGCGTCTTGACCAGCACCACCTTTAGTGCGCTGGCCGCGCTGTCTGATAACGACGATAAAACGCAGACAGCCAAGAAAGCGCAGACCACATCTGCCACCCAGGCTGCGACGGCTTCCGCCGCCAAGCCGCAGGACGACAATCCGGGCGAGCAGATGACGGTGATTTCCGCGCCCATCGACACCAAGGCCGGGAGTCGCGTCACGTTAGACGCCAGTGAATTACAGAAAAAAGGCGGCAATGATTTCGGCTCCATCATGCGCTATCAGCCGTTGGTCAGCGCTACCAGCTCCAGCGCGGGTTCCAATAACGGCAAAAGCGGATTCGATCGCTCCGGTTACACCGGCTATAACATCCGTGGTCTCGAAAGCAACCGCGTCGCCATCGACGTGGACGGCATTCCATTGCCCAATGCGACCGCGCGCAGCTATGCCGGACGTGCCGGGTTAAATACGTTCGGAATTGGCCGTGACTACATCGACCCATACATGTACGGTTTGGTGACCATCGATCAGGGGGCGACGAGCGTTGAACGCGCCAATAACGCCATTGGCGGCGCGGTCTCCTTCCGCCCTAAATCGCCGGATCAATACCTGTCTCCGTCAAAACACACCTATTTCGGCTATCAGAGCGACTATGACTCGTCCAACCGCAGCTGGCACAACGGCATCACGGCGGCAGGCGGCGATGAGACGCTGCGGGGTATCGTGGTGATCAGCCGTCGCGACGGTCAGGAAACCCAGAACAATAGCGGCGTCTTGTCCGCGTATCCGATGAACTGGCACTCCACCTCCGTGATGACCTCGGGGATCTGGCAGGCGGACGATCAAAACCGTTTCACTGGCACGCTGGAGTACTACACCAAGACATCCCATTCGAACTACGACTCCTGGGATACCTCGGGGAGTTCGATTTTAGGCAACGCGCAGCAGGATAGCGATACCCGCCGCTGGAGCAGCAGCCTGCGTCATAACTGGACGGCGTCCTCCGTGGATTCGTGGATTGACGCTATCGACTCGCGCATCTATTACCAGAACACCAAAACCCAAGACGAAACCTACATGCCGCTGACCGCCCGCAGCATGTATACGGTCAATTCGGACTACAACGTCGATACCTACGGCGCTGAAACCACCATGATGAAAACGTGGGGTATGCATCAGTTCAGCTGGGGCTTTAACGTTCAGCAGTCCGATACCCAGCGTCCGTTTAGCCAGGATCCGGCGCAAACCACGTACTACGCCATCATGCAGCCGGAAGCCGACAGCCGCACGGATACGCTCGGCGGCTTCGTTCAGGATCGCATGGAGATGGATGTTGCTGGCAAAACGCTGTCGATCACGCCCGGAGTGCGCGTCGCGTACCAACGGACCAAACCGCAGAATCTGAGCAGTCTGACCGAAAACAGCACGGCCATCACGACGGAAGATGTCGAGAAGCTCTACGGCACCAACAGCGACACGCAGGTCTTGCCGTCGTTGAGCCTTGAGTATGCGCTGACGCCGCGTCTGACCAGCTACGTCCAGTACAAGCGCGGCGCACAGTTCCCAGATGCCAGCCAGCTGTACGGATCGTGGGGACTGGGTTCTTCCTATGCGGGAGCGTCGCAGTATGCGCTGATCGGCAACAACGAGCTGGAAACGGAGACCAGCAATAACTATGAGCTGGGGTTAAAAGGGGAAATGACCGAAGGGGTGACCTTCCGCTCAGCGCTGTTCTACAACACCTACAAGAACTTTATCGCTTACACGCGCTATACGCGGGCGAATAACCCGGACAAGTTCACCAACGTACCGTCGAATATCGGCATTGCTTACCAGTCAGAAAACCGCGACAAGGCGTTTATCTACGGCGCGGAGTTCAGCAGCAAAGTGCAGTGGGGAACCTGGTTCGACGCGCTTCAGGGGCTGAGTACCACACTGGCGGTCGGCTATAGCGAAGGGCAGTCCAAGTCCAGCTATTCCGGCGACAAGTATGTCGACCTCGATAGCGTCGCGCCGATGAAAGCGGTAGTCGGACTGGGCTGGGATGCGCCGGATAACCTCTATGGGGCGGCGTTGACGGCGACGTTCCAGAAAGGCAAACAGGCGACGGCGACCAACCGTGAAACCTACACCAACACGGGCACGACCATTACTGATTCCACTACCGAGTATATGCGCGTTCCCGGCTATGGTCTGGTGGATCTGACGGCCTATTGGCGTGTGACGCCGACGGTTAAACTCAGCGGCGGCGTTTATAACCTGACCGATCGCAAGTACTGGGATTATCTGAGCAGCCGTCAGCTCACCAGTTCTAACAATCAGGATGCCTATGACCAGCAGCTGGCAGTGATGCCGGGCAGAACGTTCCAACTGGGCGTCAACGTGGACTTCTGATCCACATTGAGTGCTTCTGGCTTCTGTCGCTATCCGCAGACATTGGTCGAAACTTGGTCCTAACCCCCGGCGAAAGCCGGGGGTTTTCTTTTCATGCCATCGACGCCCGTGACGAGAGTGAACGTCGATGAAGCCGGTGAGGCAGAGGGTCAATGTCAACGCGGTGAAATAAAAAGGAGCCGCTGACGGCTCCTAAACGTGAGGTGGGTCTGTGTATCAGCGGAACGGCGGTTCGTCGAACGTACGGAGCTTGCGGGAGTGCAGTTGATCGACCTCCGAACGCAGCAGGTCGACCGCGCAGATGCCAATTTGCAGATGCTCGGAAATCGCGCCTTCATAAAAACGGTTGGCCTGTCCGGGCAGCTTGATCTCGCCGTGCAGCGGTTTGTCGGAGACGCAGAGCAGGGTGCCGTAAGGCACGCGGAAGCGGTAACCCTGTGCGGCGATCGTTGCGCTTTCCATATCTACCGCGACGGCGCGGCTCAGGTTGAAGCGCCGGGCTGAAACGGAATAGCGCAGCTCCCAGTTACGGTCGTCCGTCGTGACGACGGTGCCGGTACGCAGGCGTTGTTTCACCTTCTCGCCGGGCATGCCGCTGACGGTCTTGGTGGCGTCGTAGAGCGCCCGCTGTACTTCGGCGATGCTGGGAATTGGAATGTCCGGCGGAAGAACGGAGTCGAGCACGTGGTCATCGCGCAGATAGGCGTGAGCCAGCACGTAATCACCGATGGACTGACTTTCGCGCAGACCGCCGCAGTGGCCGATCATCAGCCATGCATGGGGACGCAGGACGGCGAGATGATCGCAGATGGTTTTCGCGTTGGAAGGACCGACGCCGATATTCACCAGCGTAATCCCGCGTCCCTGCCGAGAAAGCAGGTGGTATGCGGGCATCTGGTGATTTTTCCAGGCCAGATCGGAGCCCGCCTGCTCGGGATGGCGCGTTTCCGCCGTGGTGTAGCTGCCGCCGGCGCAGGAGAGCGCGTAGTAAGGGCTGTTCTCATCCGCAATCTGTTCGCAGGACCAACGTACAAACTCGTCCACATAACGGGTGTAGTTGGTGAACAAGACGAAAGGCTGGAAGTGCTCGACCGGCGTGCCGGTGTAGTGTCTGAGACGGGCCAGCGAAAAATCGGTTCTCAGCGCATCGAAGTGAGAGAGCGGAAAGTTTTCTTTGGATTGATGAAACAGGCCGTCTGCCGTTTCATCGCCGATCTGCGCCAGTTCGGTCGTCGGGAAATACTGCGCCAGCCCGGCGCTCATCGAGCGGTTCAGCCCCAAATTCGCGCCGTCGATAACGTAGGGATAGGGAATTTCCTGCTGTGAAGGCACGACTTCGATCACGGCGGCGTATTCGTTTTCCAGAATCTCAAGCTGTTCAGACAGATAGCCGCGAAACAGGGCGGGGCGGGTGATGGTGGTGCTGTAACAGCCGCCGTGGGTCAATCGGCCATACGCGCGGGTTTTGTTCTCAGAAGGAGAGCGTCCATCCCAACTGACACGCAGCTCGGGATAAACAAAAAGACCGTTGGCGCGCGCCGTGGCGTCCGGCAGCGTGCCTTCATCGATAAACGCGCTAATGGCGGAGCGCAGCGAGGCGACCGCTGCGTCATACAGGGCTTCCAGTTTGTCGAGCGCTTCGGTGGCCGTGAGGCCGGCAGCGGATGCTTTACTCATCTTTTCTCCTTGGTTTGCCGGGCGCAACGGCGTCCGGCGAAATACGGTGCTGTCATCGTAACGGCAGGTCACGCGGCGCTATGTCATAAACTATGCTAATCATGATGTAGTGAGTCTACACGAGGATCGGCGTCTCTTGTATGCGCACCCGGCTCATGGCCTTGATTCAGGGCGCCGTCACAGCGAAATGGCGAGCCATAAGCGTGAGTTGGTACACAACCACGGTGCGATTTAGTAGGATGTGCCCGCATGAACGCCCTCAGGCGATTCATGTTTTCAGGAAAACCTATGCCTTATAAATCTTTTGCTTCGTTCACACCGCGCGGATTGCGTCGTCTCTTAGGGAAAAACAATCCTTCTGCACCGGGAAAAACCATGATTGGTTTCCTGGTAGTGAGTTTCATCGTGTTAGCCACGACCAACGGGTGGAACTTCTGGCAGTCCTACCATCGGCAGGTCCTGGAGGTTGAGCAGGATGTCATCAATCTCTCGGTGATTTTGTCGCGTCAGGCGGAAGATACCTTTGTGCCGATAGAGCTGGCCATTATCGACACGATGCGTGAGATTCACGGCGATATTAATTCGCTGAGTGCCGAAAAGATCACCGCCGTGCTTGAATCTCATCGCGTGCTGCTTCCGCAAATCGTCGGACTGTATCTGTTCGACGATAAAGGCAACCTGATTGCCTCGACCGGGCAGGGCTCTCGCTATGTGTATAACGCGTCCAAGCGCAGCTACTTCATCTGGAACAAGAGCAATACCAGCGAGGACCTGTTCATCGGTCAGCCGCGCATCAGCGTGATCTCGGGGAAATCCGTGATTCCAGTATCGAAGCGCATCAACGGCAAAAACAACGAGTTTAAAGGCATTTTCCTGGCCTCGGTCGATCCTAACTATTTCGGGCGTTTTTACAGCTATTTCAGCCTGAATTACGACTCGATTCTGTCTTTGCTAAATGTCGACGGTTCCCCGCTGTACGTTTATCCGAATGAACAAAAAACGCTGATCGAGAAATACTCCACCGGCGCGTTGGCGGATAAAGCGCTGAAAAGCAGCTCTGTCGGCGTCGGATCCTGGCATACGCCGTTTGATGGTCAGACGCGTGTTGTGGGTTACGTAAAGCTCAAACGATATCCGCTGATCGCGGCTGCCAGCGTGAATAAAAATGAGCTGCAACTGCGCTGGATGGCGGATAATATCGCCGCGATAGCCGTTAACTTTTTGGTCCTGATTTCGCTGGTGTTGCTGGGAACCTTTGTTCTCAAACAGATCCGTATCACGGTGCGTAACAAAGAGATGCTTTCCATGATGCACCGGGAAGTGGAAGACCAGAATCAGGTGCTGCAAGAGCTGGCGCTGGTCGATCCGCTGACTCAGCTGGCGAATCGTCGCCGGTTCGATCTCTATCTGGAACAGTGTCTGACGACGGCGGGCGTCGAGGGCGGCGACGTGGCGCTCGCGATGATCGACGTCGACTTTTTCAAACGTTATAACGACACCTATGGTCACATCGAAGGCGACCGCTGCCTGGCTGAAATCGGGCTAATCCTTCGTTCGCTCCCGCTCCCGGCAGGCGCTCAACCCGCCCGGTACGGTGGGGAAGAGTTTTCGATTATTTTGCCGGGGCTTTCCGGCAGGCAGGCGGAGCTGGTAGGCAACGAGATGGTTGAAGCGATGAGGACGCGCGCTATCAAACATCAGGGGTCTCAGCTGCCGCAGAAAATTGTTACGGTCAGTGTCGGTGTTTATTCCTACACGTCTAAACATCCCTGCGATGCCCAGCGTTTGAAAGAGGGGGCGGATCAGGCCCTGTATCTGGCGAAGAAAAAAGGGCGTAATCAATGTATTCGGCTTTAGCGTTATTCAACCTATAAAAGTAATTTTGTGCGAAATATAGGCGACGCAATCGTTATCACTGAATAAAGTATTATTTTAGTTAGGTGATAATTCCCAGGCTCTCTATTTGGTGCGGCAAATATTTCGTCGCACTTTTTCATTATCCTTTTTCTTTTTCCCATTCGATGATGCGCACACCCAGTTTTGACTTTGCTGGTTTATTATCCTGCTGCTAGTGTTATTGCTAGACGTATAATCCACGAATTTACATTTTGGCGTGATAAGTCTTTTTGTTTTAAAGGCTTGTTAAAGATTTAAACCACCTAGTCGATAGCCCCAAAGAATACTGATAATAACCAAGGATTTTTAAATGTACGAACGAATTAAGATTCGAAGCGGCTTATATGCCGTTATCGCTATATTTTTTATATTATTATCTGCGCTGTGCGGATTTAGTTTGTTTTCTTCTATCCAGAGCAATAGTTCAATTCAAAAAGTGGATACCATTCAGGGCGACCAGGTCATTCCACTGTCTTCTACCTACACCGATTTATTGAGTGCCCGACTCTTGTCGATGAATATCGCCTCATCTATCGAGAAAAAAGATAATACCGAGACCGTCGCGCCTAATTTGAAAAAACTGGGTACGTATGTCGACAAAGCCAAGTTGACGATGACTGACCTGCGTAAAACGCGTGCGTTGACCCCTCAGGGCCGACAGCTGCGTGCGGAACTGGATGCGGCATTCGATGACTATGTGTCTACCGCTATCGACCCGATGGTGATTGCACTAAACCAAGGCAATGTCAGCCAGTTTTATGGCCAAATCGAACCGTTAGCCGCAGAGAAAGGTGAAGTCTTCAGACAGAAACTGATGAATTTCATCGACTTTGCACAAACCGTCGGCGACAGTGAAATCTCACGAGCGGAGAGCTTCTACAAAACCACCCTGACGATCCTTATCGCGGCGTTTGTGGTGGTGCTGTTGTTGAGTATCTGCTCGATTCAGTTTATTCGTACCGTCGTATTGTCGCCGGTTGAACGCGTTCGACACTATTTCGGCATGATGGAAGGCGGCTCGCTGGCGCTGGACATTCCGCCGCAGCACAACACTGAAATGGGTAAACTGCTTCAGTCTCTGAAGGACATGCAGGAAGCTTTCCGCCGAATCGTTGCCGATGTGCGTGACTCTTCGGCGGCCGTGGCCTCCGGCGCGCAGCAGATTTCTGCGGCTAACCGCGACTTCTCCTCCCGTACGGAAGAGCAGGCGGCATCGGTTGAAGAGACCGCTGCCAGCATGGAGCAATTGACGTCCTCGGTCCACGAAAACTCCGCTAACACCCAGCGCGCAATGGCGCTGACGGCGACTGTGGCTGAATTGGCGGAAAAGAATGCCAGCAACTTTGGCAAGCTCATCGCGCGGATCGACGGTATTGCGACCAGCTCGAATAAGATTAACGATATCATCTCGATCATGGATGGCATCTCATTCCAGACCAACATTCTGGCGCTGAACGCCGCTGTGGAAGCCGCGCGTGCCGGCGAAGCAGGCAAAGGCTTCGCCGTGGTGGCGGCTGAGGTACGGAATCTGGCGCAGCGCAGCGCGGGTTCGGCTCGTGAAATCAAAACGCTGATTGAAGAGACCTCTAACGAAGTGTCGATGGGTTCTAAAGTGGCGTCTGACTCGTCGGCCGATATGAATCTGCTGGTGGGTGAAATCAAAAAGGTTAACGAGTTCATGCAGGAAATTTCGCTGGCCTCTTCCGAGCAGGCGAAAGGCATCGAACAGGTGAATGTGGCGATTACTCAGTTGGAGCAGGTCGCGCAGCAAAATGCGGCGTTGGTGGAAGAGTCAGCCTCAGCCAGTGCGTCCCTGAACGACCAGGCGGTCAATCTGGACGAAACGATGGGATTCTTCAAACTGGATAATCACACGGCCGCGCTGGGACATCACCAGTAACGTCATAACGTTCTGCGCCGTAAGTCCCGCGTTGAATAACGTGGGAGCAAGGTTTGCGCTAGCGTGATCACAAAGCCCGCCGACATTGTCGGCGGGCTTTCTTGTTTTTCGGGGAGAACACATGTGCGCGACCTGTTCAGGCCGCGGGGACCTTGAAGTCAGAAGTGCTATGTACGGTGGTCAACGTCACGCCCAACAACACGAGCGTGGTTGCCGCTAAATGGTAGAGGTACAGCTGTTCCTGAAGGAACAGCGAGGACAGCAGAAACGCGTACACCGGCACCAGATACATGGACGTGCTGGCGCGCGCCGCGCCCAGCAAGCTCACAATACGCGAATAGACGCTGTAGGCGGCGATACCCGCCACCAGCGCCAGAAACAGAATGGCGTACAGTAGATGCGCTGAAAGAACCGGTGCTGCCTGCGTGATGCGCCATTCCAGCGGCAGAAAGGGCAGGAGAATGGCGGCGCTGCCCATGGCGATAATCCACAGCTGTACGAAAGCCGATACGGCAATGGGACGCTGGCGTAATAGCGCCGTGTATCCGGCCCAGGCGGTCGCCGCGATAAAGGCGATGATGTCGCCCTGATTGAATTTCAGCTGTAGCAGATGTGAAATATTCCCTTCGAATACCACCACGCAAATACCGAGGAAGGCGATGCTCGCGCCGATGAAGAAGTTGGAGTGCAGCGGGATGCGCCACACCACACGTTCAATGACGGAAACCATGATCGGAGAGAGTGAAAACAGCAGCGCGATATGGCCTGCGCTGGTGTGATGCGCCGCGGCATATTGCGGCGCGACGCTGAGCACGCCGCCCAACAGAACGAGCAACGCGATATCTTTTCCTTGTCGGCGGAGCGTCGGCGCAGCCCGGCGCAAAGGCGACAGAATAAAAGGAAAAATGGCCACAGCGGCGATGAGCCATCTTGCAAAAGCCAGCGTGAGCGGCGGGATTTCAGGGCTGATCCAGCGTGCGACCACCATGTTGCCGGAGAACAACAGCGGCGCGAGTAGGAAGAGCCCGGGAACAGCCAATAGCGATATTTTATTCATGTTCTTTCCCTCTTATCACCTGCGAGCATCAATCTGGACAGTGGGCGCGCTATTCCGTCGTGTCGATAAATCCGTGCCTGAAGGCAACCTTACTTACGGTTTGCCGCGCGGGCCTGAAGAGAGTCAGCCAGTGGATGAACTGGCGGCTTTTTTCAGTATAAAGAGGGTTGTCGCTAATTATTTCCTGCGTTTTTCTTTATTTATACGTTAATTCGGTAAATATTTATGGTGATAATGAAAATCTAAGCATAGCTATGCTGTAGTGGGGAATTGATGGCAAATAAAGATAAAGCGCTGGATATGACCGATAAGCGAATCTTATCGGCATTGCGACGTAATGGTCGCCTGACGGTGGCGGAATTGGCCGAAGAAGTCGGGCTTTCGTCGTCGCCCTGTTGGACGCGACTCAAACGTCTGGAATCGACCAAGGCGATTGAGGGCTATGTGGCGGTCATCAATGCCAAGGCGGTGGGGGCATCGGAAGTCTTCTTCATCGAGATCACGCTGGAGCATCATGACGATCGTATGCTGGAGCAGTTCGGTCAGGCGCTGATGGACATGCCCGAAGTGCTGGAGGCGCATTTGGTCACGGGTGATTATGACTATTTAGTGAAGATCGTGGTGGCCGATGCCGAGCACTACGAGCGGTTTCTGCGTCAGAAGCTCTACCGCGTTAAGGGTATCCGACATACTCGCTCGACGTTTGCATTGCGCACGCTGAAAAGAGAGATCTCCGTCGATCCTTTGTTATTACCCACGGCTACGTCGTAGTCGGTACGACAAAAAAAGGGCGGCCTCATGGCCGCCCGTCCCGGAGTGAGGCGAGAGAATCAGTTGAACAGCAATCCGCCGTCGATCAGCGGCGCTTGTCCGGTCATATAGTCGGAGTCAGGGCTGGCGAGGAAGGAGACAAATGCCGCCACATCTTCGGGCGTTTCCGCGCGACCCAGTGCAATGCCGTCGACATATTTCTTGTAGGTCGCGCCAATCGCCGCACCGGTTTCTTCGGCCATACGTTTGTCGATTTCGATCCACATGTCCGTGCCGACGACGCCGGGGCAATAGGCGTTGACGGTGATGCCGAAGCTGGCCAGCTCTTTAGCGGCGGCCTGTGTCAGCGCACGTACGCTGAATTTGGTCGCTGAATAGACGCCGAGCAGGGCAAACCCTTCATGACCGGCGATGGAGGAGGCGTTGATAATTTTCCCTTTTTGATTACGCGCCTTGAATTTCGTCGCTGCCGCCTGAATGCCCCACAGCGTGCCTTGCACGTTAATCTGGAAAATCTTCTCGACATCATCCTTGGTGACGCTGAGCAAATTTTTGGTCTGGCTGATACCAGCATTGTTGACGATGATGTCGAAGCCGTTCAGCTCTTTCTCTGCAAAATCAACGGCGGCGAACACCTCTTCACGCACGCTGATATCGGCCTTGTAAATGACGGCTTTACGGCCCAATGCGCGGATCTCTTCCGCGACGGATTTGATTTTGTCGTCTTTGACATCGACCAGTGCGATATCCGCACCGTCTTTTGCTAAACGCAGCGCGATCCCTCGGCCAATACCTTGTCCGGCGCCGGTCACCAGCGCGACTTTACCTGATAAAGACATAATCAACTCCTTCGAATGAAATAGTTTTATTACGCTAAGTTTAGCTGCATATCTCCATGGCTTGATATTTTTATAACTAATTGTTATTTAACGATTTTATTTATATTTTATTTTTTGTTGAGATTTTGTGCTGGGATGCGGACATCCAGCGTAATAATGCGCTGGTATTATTTTATTTAAGGATGAAATTGAGGATATTTAGGGGCGTTTTTTGGGGTTGGAGAGGCAAGTGCCGAAGTGTGACTGGCTTCTCTGAATTTGTTTAATATATTGTTTTTAAATATAATCATTCGCCTTTTTCTTAGGGCGTGACTAACGGGCCTAACGTTTTATAAAACTAAGGATCTCACACCCGTCAGCGACGGGTGGTATCTTTTCCTGACCCGTAATGAGCGGATAGAATAACGGCGCATCGCGCGCGGTGACCGACATCTCCGCGAATGAAGGCATGCTTTCCGAAAAGCATCGGGCTCTGGAAGCAGAACCGCAGATGATGAAAGCGGGACGCTTGGCGTTTGCGCACCGCTTCTTCGTTTTTATCCGCGCAAGTGGCTTATCCCGTGCAGGACGCGTTGGGATTGGCGTACCACTGCCGGGCGTGGGTTGAGATCTGCGTAGCCAGATGGGCGAACACACGTTGCTCCGCCGCTACCAGCTGCGGTATTCCGCCTGGCGCATTCTCGGTGAAACGACTGGCGCATACCAGACGGGCCGAACGTTCGGCGCCAGGCTGGCTGAGACTCCAGTCGGCTTCGAGTTGGACACGCTGGCCCGGCCAGGCGTCCAAGCGACGTATTTGCACCAGCACGCGTATGACGGGGTTATCCGCAGGACGCGGCAGCCCGGAGATATCCTGCGTGTTTAACTGGGCTACCAGTCCCGCAGCGAGCGCGGTGCGGACCTCATCGCTGAGCGCGCTGAGCCAGCGCTCATTGTCGAGGACGCCGACGCCGCCTTCACCCTGACGCACAACCAGCTGCGGCAGGTCGATTTGCGGCGGTACGCCAACCGGCAGTACGGCGATCAAAAACGGCGCAGGGGGCGTGGCGTGCGTTGGCGCGGCGGCTGGCACCAGCGTGTGATAATTCATCTGCGGTGATGCGCAGGCGGCCAGCAGCAGGATGATGGCGGTAGCGAAGGAAAAACGGACGTGTGCGATCATTTTGTCGCTCCTGAATGGGGTGAGGGGCTGACCTGAGTGAGTGGCGGATCGTGCGGTCTGCCCTGAAGCAGCGACTCGGGATGACGTTCTATCTGGTCGGCCAGCGTGCGCATTGAACGCAACGCGCGCAGCAGTTCCTGCAGGTTTTGCCCCAGCGTCATCATGATCGGTGAATCTTCCGCCATCAGGCCGTTAGCCGTTTCAGCCGTTTGTCGCATCTGCTTGAGCAACTGCGTGGTTTCCGGCAACGTCTGACCGTTCACCTGACGTAACGTTTTATCCAGGCTTCCCAGCGTCGCGTTCAGGTTGTTGCTGATGGATTCGAGCGGCATCTTGTCGACTTTGCTGACGATACTGGCCAGCTGTTCCTGCAGGCGATCAAACCCTCCACTGGTGGTGGGAAGGCGCAGCGGGTGAGCGTTTAAATCGAACTTCACCTTGGGCGCCTGCGGAATGAAATCCAGAGAAATATAGAGCTGACCGGTCAGGAGATTGCTGGACGCCGCCTGAGCGCGCAGTCCCTGATCGACCAGGTCTCGCGTGAACCTGGCCGTTTCCTGCTCGATGTTGTCCGTGACTTTAGGCAGCTTGTTCAGCACATTGCCCATCCGGTTGGGATACACCTCGATGCCGACGACGGAGGGGAAGCGGTAGCCTGTATGGTTGTAGTCCAGCTCCACCGATACAACCTGACCGATTTTGATGCTGGAAAACTCGACGGGCGCGCCGACCGCGAGGCCGTGTAGCGAGCGTTCGAAACGTAGCTGGAAGAATATCGCTGGTCCGTCCGGCGGCGCCATTGCGCTGTCCTGATCTTTGGCGAGCCGATACGTGATGTCGCTTCCGGCAGCGGGTGAACCGCTATCGCTATCGGGAGTAGCGAAGGCGATACCGCCCGTCACGATGGACGCGATCGTTTGTGTTCTGAGGCGAAAACCGTTGGCGCCGACTGAGACATCCAGACCGCTGGCGTTCCAGAAACGGGTATTGGCGGTCACGAAGCGGTTATAAGGCGCGTCGACAAAGACCTGTAACGCGACGTTTTTGCCGTCCTCTTTTAACCGATAGGACGCAATACGGCCGACCTGGACCCGGCGGTAGTAAACCGGAGAGCCGATATCGAGCGATCCCAAATCGTCCGTCAACACTTCAAACTGACTGCCGGGCATTCCGTTGATGACGGCGGGCGGCGCTTCGAGTCCGGAGAAGGCGCGTTTTGATTCCTCGGACGCGCCTTTATCAACCCCGATATAGGCGCCGGACAACAAGGTATCAATCCCGGTGACGCCGCCCATGCCGACGCGAGGACGGACGACCCAGAAACGGGTATCGGCCCGCGCCAGGTTTTCCGCGCTCTTATCCAGTTGTACGGTGACCCGCACGCGGTCACCGCCGTCGTCGAGCGCAAGGGACGAGACGGTCCCGACCGTCACGTCCTTATACTTGACCGCTGTTTTACCGGCTTCCAGCCCTGAGGCTGTCAGAAAGGTAATCGTGATCTCGGGACCCGCCGAGAACCACGTTTTCGCCAGCAAGGCCGCGCCGGTAAATAGCGCAATCGCCGGAATAAGCCACACCAACGAAATGTGCCGGCGTTGGCGTGAGATGTCCGGATCGCCGGGTTCGTTGTGTGGGTCGTTCGTAGCATTCATTTATCATCACCATCCCAAATGAGGCGTGGATCAAAGTTCATTGCGGAAAGCATGGTAAGTATCACCACCAAACCGAAATACAAGATGCCGCTGCGCGGCTCTACATCGCTGAGCATTTGAAATTTGACGAGCGCGGAAACGGCCGCGACGACAAAGACATCAAGCATGGACCAGTAACCGATGAGCTCGGTTAACCGATACAGCTTTGCTCGTTCGAGACGGGCGCCGGCGCTCTGTTTCCGTGCGGAGATCAGCAGCACGCCGAGCGCCAGAAACTTGATGCACGGAATCACCACGCTGGCGGCAAAAATCAGCAGGGCGATACCGTATGAACCGGCGTTCCAGAAGTCGATCACCCCCGCCATGATGGTGCTCTCACTGCCGTTGCCAAACAGACTGGTGTACATCACCGGCAGAACGTTGGCCGGGATATAGAAAATTATCGCAGCCATCAGGAGCGCCCAGGAACGGCTGATGCTGGCGGGGTGTCTCGGGTGAAGGCGCGTATGGCAGCGCGGGCACCGCGCTGGTATAGGCGATGTGCGCTCTGGCTCGCAGACGAGGCGGCATAAAGGACAGCCAATGACGCCGAGCTGTACGGCGCGTATTGGACTACGCATGAGCGGCCTCCCGAGGGGGCGGGGCATCGGTGTAGTCCCACAAGATGAGCACATTCCGATGACTGATCACCACAAGAAGCACCATTAGCGTCGCCATTGCCCAGCAGCCGGGACCGGGAAGCACATCCAAAAATCCCGACAGTTTGATGCCTGCGACCATAAAGCCGAGCATGCCGACTTCAACCATGCTCCACGGACGGATTCGATCCTGAATCTTCATACAGAGAATAAATCCCGGAGCGCGCCGCCGACGCCGGGCGGACAACAGTATCCAGCCAAACAGCAAAATTTGCAGCGCGGGGATGACGATGAGCAGCAGCGCGGTCAATAAAGCCAGCAGCAGCGTCGGCCCCTGAGCGAGCGCGACGGCGGTCTGCCAGAGCGTCGCTGAATTTTGCACGCCGTGGAAACTGACCCGGAGTACCGGAAAAATGTTAGCCAGCACCCAGACGATCGCGGCCGTCAGCGTGATCGCCAGCCACGCGTTAAGATCGATCGGTGCCGCGCGATACAGTACTGCCGAGCAGCGCGCGCAGCGAGCGGATTCGCCATTTTGCAGCAAAGGCTTCTGGTAAACGCTGTCGCACTGCGCGCAGACGGTAAGATGACGGCATGTTTTCATGATAATTCGGGCGATGAACGCCCCTCAAAGGAAGCCGCGGGTGGACGAGGGCTGAGCTCCGCAAGGTAACCCATTGTATATTGACTCTTTAGATATCCGGATGGCGAGCGCCATAGATTCGGGTGGAAAGTGGACGTTGCGATAGAGTGCCACGGGTTTAATTTTTACGCTCATATATTTACGCCAGTCGATTGGGCGGGCGTCACGCGAGGCGAGAGAAACGGCCGACAACGTCACGGCGGGCGGCGGTTGTACGCCACGTTCGACGCTGAATAATGGCCGGTCTTGCGCAGGGGTATTCACGGCCACGCAGAACCCGACAAGCAGAATAACTGACCGCAACATCTTGAGCTGGTTATACATGAGAGGGACTCTGTCAGATTCAAGTGATACCGAAAGCCGCCAAAACCGGCTTGCTGACTGAAGTCGGCCAGCCTTTACAAGGTCAGACCTCGGCGGTACAGTAATGACAATTAGCGAAAATAAACCGTACGGTTCAGTTTTGCACCGATTTTTTTTTGCTGTCAAGAAAATGGTGATATGCCAATCTCGTTATTGCAGGTGAGACAATGAAAGTACGGACTCAGGCCCGTCGTGAATCTATCGTCAGCGCTGCGGCCCAACTCTTCCAGGAGATGGGGTACGAGCGCGCATCGATGAATGAACTGGCGAAGCGTCTCGGAGGCTCCAAAGCTACCCTCTATAGTTATTTCCCGTCCAAAGAAGCGTTGTTCGTCGCCGTGGTGCGAGCCCATGCGACGATGCACTTGTCAGACGCTGTCGCTGAGCTGGCCGATCGCATCGAAACCGGCGTCTCCTTTAATCAAACGCTGATGCGTTTCGGCGAATGCATGTTGTCAGTGCTCACCAATGACAGTAGCGCACTGGCCGTCTATCGTATGGTGGTTGCGGAAGCCGGGCGGTCGAACATCGGTATGCTGTTTTACGAATCCGGTCCCAGCGAGTGCCTGGATGTGCTGTCCAATCTGATGACGACAGCGATGGAACAAGGCGATCTGCGACAGGACGACCCTCGCATTCGCGCGTTGCAATTTCTGGCGCTAGTTACGGCTGAAACAGAGATTCGCATCTTCCAGTGTGAGCCTGAACCGTTTAGCACCGATGAAATCCGTGAGCTGACCCGACGGGCGGTCGATATGTTTCTGGCGGGCGCCGGTCCACGCTAACGGCCTATTTTTCACGTTAATCTCCCTTCTGCCGGGATTCATGATCAGCCATGCTGAGTCCTGGCGCTTTTTATCGCCTCTCTCCCATCCATATTATTCACGAATAGGATATCTCGACGCGATGCGCCATCATTAATGCGCCTTCGCTATAAAGATATACGTAGTTACGCCGTTATTATATTTCTTCGATCGGTATTGGTGTTAATGTTAATCAATATGCTTTAGCTAATTAAATCTCACTTTGTCGACAGTATATTATGAAATAGTATCAAGGCTATGGTAATATCAGCTGCCTGATTACCGATATGGATATCATTGCGCTAACACAGGGTCGACCCCAAGAACTTTAACGATCGTGTCATTGATGGCATTATTTTTGTTTATTTTTTTATCTCCTCTTAACTTAATGCGGAGAGGGGGACGTGTACCTGCCGGTAATATTTTGGCCTGTCAAAGTTGCGCAGAACGATGAAACCAAAATAACTAACTGATTCAGGAAAGCCAACATGACATAAATTGAACCCCCCATAATAAATATCAACGTATAAAATATTTTTATCAATGTCTCCTGAGATATAAAAAATAAAAATGCATTAATTCGGTCGGCGCGATACGGTTTTCTCACCACGAAAGGAAAAAAGAGGAAAATCTAATGATCTGAGGGGAATGATGGGTGTTGAGTCGTGCTGGATAAGAAAGCTATTGCCAGCCTGGTGAAAAATTAATAATCAGCGTAAAAATAGAGAGATAGTGTAAATGATTCATCCATCACCTCCCGTTTCTATCTATATTATCTTCACTGTGAAAAAGAGGATGCGTATCTGAAATGTCATAAATTAACTACCGTAATGTTATTATATTTAGATGTAATTCAAGATGAAAGATAAGACATTCTAAATAAAAAACACATGCCTGATTTTAAATCCACGGGAATTAGGTGGTCGTTTACAAGTAATTAACAGGAGTAGGAAAACGATAATCCGCGATCAGAATGGGTTCTGATTCTGAAATCGATATCGCCTGTCGGTGATAAGACGTGATTACCATATGTACTGAGTGGAGCGCATGCATTTTAAGGGGGAGCTTGTATCTGGCTGCGTGAGTGAATGGTGCGATAATCCAGTGTTGGCGGCGCTCTTCGGGATGAGGAGGTGGGGGGTGTGGCGCTTGAAATTGGTCTTAAAAAAGGAGGGGTAAACTTTCTTATTGTTAAGAAAATTCTTGGTAAGGGGTCATTTCTGAAAAAATTCTGAAATAATGTGACTGATGTTCATTCTTTTTATTCGGTGTTATACTTCTTAAAAATCCTACACGAGAGATATAATTTTATGGCATCGCCTCTTTTATGCTAATGGCGATTTATGGCTAGTTGTGACTAAAGTTGGAGGTAATAAAGAAACAATGGATTATGTGTTTTTTCTCGAAGATGAAATAATAACTTATTCGCTTCAAAAAATAATTCGTAGTAAGATTATGACTACAGTCGACATGAGCCATGTCGCGACTGATGTGAGTGATTTGATGCGATATCCCAATAAAGAGGTCAGTAAGGTTTTTTTTATCGGAACTTCAAATGAATGCCCGATAACAGCATCTCTTGTCGACGTGATAAAATTCATCAATAAGGAAAATAGAATTATTCTCTTTAAAAACAACGCATCGTGCTATAACTTAAATTATCAGAAATGCGACTCAGTTATCGGGCTGAAAAGTCCCATTGCTGAGATAGTCTCTTCGATAAAGAAAGCCACCCAATCTCCACTCTATATTAACACCGAGCCGAAACCAAGGAGACTATCATCCAGGGAAATGTTTGTTCTTGAGCAACTCGCCACAGGGAAGTCAAATAAAGAAGTTTCCTCGATGCTGTGTCTGAGTGAGAAAACTATCAGCAGTCATAAGAAAAATATCCTTAGAAAACTTAACGCAAAAAATATTATCGAAGCTGTAAATCGCATATAAACAAATCATCTTCATATCGTATACACACTCAGAACATTATTTCAAAATAGCTGTTTTATTTTTTAATTTAAAAAACTTTTCATTATATTAAATGGTTTTCCCCATTAACAATGGGTGAAATTATTTTCTATACCCTGAAGGAAAAAATTCTATTCACTGAGATAATCTTTTGGCATCAACGCGATGAACCTAACTTGTTTTCGAATGCGATGAATATGTTAAAAATAATTCGTTAAAGGGAATGCGGCATACACTCTCCTGGCTTATTGTTACTAATTGTTTCTTTGCGTAAACGATTGGCGGAGTGATGTAATAACCCGTGATTAAGGTGAAAATTACCGAGCATAGAGGGGGCTATGCTCTATCCTGGTCGTCTTCGATTTCCTCTCTTGACAGAAGAATGTCAACGCCTCTTCTTCCCCCGGTCAGACAAGGTAATTCTCTCGCCATTTCACAGCTATTTCCTCTTTTTGAACTACACCTGCGGCGGCTAACACGACTGGGGGGGAGATGTCTCGCCGACGTCAGTAAAAGGCGCTAAATCGTTCAATCACCCTGGCATAGTGACTAGGACTCTACGCGGTTAATCACTTAACGAGCGTCACCCTGGTAGCCCCGGCAGAGGGGAACTCCCCATCCTCAAAAGGGATTTTTCCGCCTTTGATGGTCTCCGCCATCTTCATTGCCGAACATCGTCGACTATTCCGTTATTCGCGGTATGCTGAATAGGGCGACGGCGCGCGCATTCAAGGCTTCTCGCCGACGCTACGCGTAATTCTCGGGCTGTTAAATCATCAGCGCTATTTCCCTGATAAAAGATAAAAACGGAGACTGTAGCAGTGAAGAAAATGACCTCCATACTTCTGGCTGGATGCCTGTTCACGCTGGGATCCGCCTGGGCGGAACAGACCACGGTGCGTTTCGGGTTGGAAGCCCTGTATCCGCCGTTTGAATATAAAACGCCGGAAGGCGACCTGGCCGGTTTTGACGTGGATCTGGGCAATGCGGTCTGTGAAGCCGCTAAAGTTCGCTGCACCTGGACCGAAGCCTCCTTCGACGGCCTGATACCGGCCCTGCAGGCGCGTAAATTCGACATCATTAACTCGGCCATGAATGTGACTGAAAAACGACGTCAGGCGATTGATTTCACCGATGTGATTTATCACATTCCCAGCTTGCTGATCGCCCGGGCGGACAGCGGACTGCTGCCGACGGTAGCGTCGCTGCGCGGAAAACAGGTCGGGGTATTACAGTCCTCGGTGCAGGAAAGCTATGCCAATGCTCACTGGGCGCCCAAAGGCGTCAATGTGGTCTCTTATCAAGACCAGGATCAGGTTTACCAGGATCTGGAGTCTGGTCGTCTGGACGCCACGTTGGTGATGGCTGCGGCCGGGCAGAGCGGTTTCTTGTCGCAGCCGATGGGTAAAGGCTTCGCCTTCGTGGGCGGCGCGGTGGAAGACGAGAGCATTCTGGGACGCGGTATCGCCTTCGGCTTGCGTAAGGGCGACGACGGGCTTCGCCAGCGTTTGAATACGGCGATTGCTGAAGTGAAAGCCAAAGGCACGATTAACGAACTGTCTAAAAAATATTTCGGCGGATTAGACGTCACCGCGAAGTAACTGGACGACGAGGATCCGGGCGTTCACGCCCGGATTTGATGCGCTTCAGGCAACGTTTCCCACACTACCGCACCTGACACAACCGCCGCGCGCCTTCCCGCAACGTGTCATCATCTTTCGAGAAACTTAAACGGATCAATCCGGTGTCAACGCCTTCGCTATAGAACGCCGACAGCGGGATGGTGGCGACCTTATAGTCCCGAATCAGCTTGAGAACGAAATCGTCATCGCTCAGATCGCTGAACTCCCTGAAACGCGCCAGCACGAAGAAACTACCGCCGCTCGGCAGCAGCTCGAATGGAGAGGGTTGCAGCGCATCCACCAGCAGATCTCGCTTGTGCTGATAGAACTCGGCCAGTCCCAAATAGCTCTGCGGGTCCGCCATCATGGCGGCGAATGCATACTGCATCGGCGTATCCGCCGAAAACACCATAAACTGGTGCACTTTTCTAATTTCATCCATCAACGCTTTCGGCGCCAGACAATAGCCGACGCGCCAGCCGGTAACGTGATAGGTTTTCCCGAACGACGACACGATGACGCTGCGTTCCGCCAGCGCCGGATGACGCGCCATGCCGTGATGGATACCGTCATCAAAGACCATGTGTTCATACACTTCGTCAGACAGGATGGCGATATCGGTGTCGCGCGTCAGAGCGGTGAGTCGTTCGATGTCGTGTTCGTCGAAAACCATCCCGGTGGGGTTATGTGGGCTGTTGACGATAATCATCCGGGTTTTGGGGTTAATGGCCGCGGCCACTTCATCCCAGTCGATGCGCAGATCGCTCAGCGACAGTTTGATCGGGATTGCGGTTGCGCCCTGCAAACGGACAATCGGCGCATAGCTGTCGAACGCGGGTTCGAAATAGATCACTTCATCGCCCGGATGCACCAACGCGCTAATGGCCGAGTAAAGCCCCTCGCTGGCGCTGGCCATGATCGTGATCTCCTCATCGGCATCGTAACGGGCGCCATATAGCCGTTCAGTTTTCTCCGCCAGCGCGTGGCGCAATGCGCTCAGACCAGTCATGGACGCATACTGATTATGTCCGTCGCGCATGGCTTGGGAGACGGCGTCGATCAGCTGAGGCGCACAGGCGAAGTTAGGCGCGCCCTGCGACAGGTTCAGCGCCTGATGCTCGGCGCTCAGTTGGCCAATCACGGTAAAGATGGTAGTGCCGACATCCGGCAGCTTGGAACGGGTGGCGCATGCGCTCTGCATGGATAGCTCCTGTTTGTCATCGGGAATAGGGTCATTAAGTAATAGAAAACCCTGGGCAACAAGGGAAACTTTGTCATACTAGCCATGCACTCAGGACATGGCTTAACCGGCTGCGACGAGGAGTATCATGGTCCAGAACCGCCCTTCGCTGGATGTACTGCACACCTTCGCGGTGGTATCTCAGCATCTCAATTTCACCCATGCGGCACAGGCCCTCTGCCTGACGCAGGGCGCAGTCAGTCGCCAGATTCTGGGGCTGGAGCGTCAACTGGGTTACCCGTTGTTCAAACGTCATGCGCGCGGATTGATTCTGACGCCTCAGGGAGAGCGCTTGCTGACGCCGGTGCGTCAGGCGCTGGCGACCATTGATGAGGCGCTGGTGCGGGCCGCCGCCCGGCCGGGGACGTTGCGCATCAAATGCCCGACCTGCGCCATGCGCTGGGTGTTGCCTCGGGTCATTCGCCTGCAAAACGATATGCCGGACATTCATATCGAGCTGACGTCGTCGATTTCGCATGGGTTGGATTTCGATCACGAACATTTCGATGCGGCGGTGGTGTTTGGCCGTCCCTCGGCGCGTGGGCTGACGTTGCATCCGCTGTTTGACGAAGTGCTGACGCCTGTCTGCGCGCCCTCGCAGCTTCCGATCGGTCGGGCGATGACGCTGGAAGATTTGTCGCAGCACACGCTGTTGCACCCTACGCGGGACCGGCGTGACTGGCTGCTGTGGTTGCGAGCGGCGGGGCGTGATGCGTTGCCGTCCAGCAAGGCGCAACATTTTGATACGCTCGATCTGGCGATGAGCGCCGCGCAGCAGGGATTTGGCATCGCCATCGGCGATCTCTGCCTGCTGGAAGACGACGTGAAAATGCAACGGGTCGTCACGCCTTTCCCGCTCTGCGTGCCAAGCGGCTCCTCCTATTATCTGGCGTATCCGGCGTCTTCAGAGACGACGCCGTCACTCAGCGCGCTGACGGCGCGACTGACGGAAGAGGCGGCGCTCAGCCGGGCGCATGTCTCGTCGTTGATGCGGGCGGAGAGCCACGCCCGCTAGCGGATATTTCCCCGTTGCCAGATCGCATCCCGCACGGTAATCGGGCGGGACAGCAGTCCCAGCGCATAAAAACGGTCGGCGATAATCTGCTGCTCGCGGATCACCGCGATATCCATCGGACGCGTTCGGTGACTGCGTCGCTGCAACGCGCGTTCCAGCGACGCGGTGGCCATGCCCAGCTCGACGGAGAGACTCCGCGCCGCCTCGCTGCGCTGACTGTCGATGTTGTGGCCTGTCTGCGTCAGCAATTCCAGCAGCGGCTCCAGCACATCCTCATGACGAACGACGAAGTCGCGACGCGCCAGATAAAACTGATGGTTAAGCACACGTCTGCGCCCGTCGGCGATGACCCGCAACGCGCCGTCGCGTTCGGCATCGCTTAACAGCGGATCCCACATCATCCACGCATCCACGGCGTGGTAATCACTCGGCGTCAGCGGGTATTTGGGGGGGAATACACGACGCGGACGTCGTTCAGCGTCAGCCCCTGTTCGTCCAGCATCTGCACCAGCAAATAGTGAACGTTCGAACCTTTGTTGACGGAGATCCGTTTGCCGCGCAAATCCGCCAGCGTATGAATATCGCTGTCCCGAGCGACCAGCATCGCCACGCTCTCCGGCGCGGGCGGTTCATAGGCGACATACACCAACGGCGTACCCGCGGCCTGAGCGAAAATCGGCGGGACTTCTCCCGTGGTGCCAAAGTCGATTTCATCGTTGTGCAGCGCGTGCAACAGCTGCGGCCCCGCGGGGAATTCGCTCCACAAGACGCTGATGCCCTGGCGTGAAAATTTGTTTTCCAGACTCTGGCGCGCTTTCAGTACGCCAAGAATACCGAATTTCTGATAGCCGATGCGCAGTTCGCGCTCCGGATGTCCGGCAGACGATGCCCCGGAGAAGGAAGAAGAGGCCACCGGCGCGGTTTTACGTCGGCCTTTGATTAGCCCCTGATTGGCCAGCAGCGTGCGCAGGGTGTTCCGGCTAACGCCCAGCAGCGCGGCGGCCTGCGTCTGATTGCCGTGGCTCAGTTCGAATGCGTTGCGGATGAGGGCATGCTGGAGTCGGTCATACAGCCGCTCCGCCTCGCTTTCCAGTTGCTGGCGGATAAAACGGTCAATCGCATCGTCGCACGTTGGGACATTCAGATCTGACAGCGTCAGATTAAGGCGCAACTGCGCCGGGGTGATATCGCCGTCTTTGCTCAGCAGCACGGCATTATGCAGGGTATTTTCCAGCTCGCGCACGTTGCCGGGCCAGCTATAGGCCATCAACGTATCCAACGCGTCCTGCGACAGTCGTCGGGTGGGACGGCCCAGACGGCGGGCATATAGCGACAGGAAATGCTGCGCCAGCACCGGAATATCGCCGGTGCGATGGCGCAGCGGCGGCAGGTCGACCACGGCGACGTTAAGACGATAGTAGAGATCTTCCCGAAAACGCCGTTCGCGAATGGCCAGCGCCAAATCGACATGGGTGGCGGCGATCACGCGTACATTCATCTTCACCGGTTTGCGCGATCCCACGCGGGTGATCTCCCGCTCCTGCAAGACCCGCAGCAGCTTGACCTGTAACGGTAAACTCAGCTCGCCGATCTCATCCAATAGCAGCGTGCCGCCCTCCGCGGCTTCAAACCAGCCCTGATGGGTTTGCGTGGCGCCGGTAAACGCGCCTTTCTCATGGCCGAACAGTTCCGCTTCGGCCAGGCTTTCCGTCAGCGCGCCGCAGTTCACCGCCAGAAACGGCTGCTGCCAGCGGGTGCTGTGATGATGCAGATAGCGCGCCACCACCTCTTTCCCCGTTCCGGTTTCCCCCACGATCAGCACCGTGGCGTCCGTCGGCGCCAGCTTGTCCAGCATACTTTGGAAGGCGAGAGAGGCGGGATCGATTAGCACTGGCGTATCGGCGGCGAAAGGCTGGGGGTTTTTCATCGATGGCGTTCACGGCTGAGAACTGGATGGCCTGAGCTTATCCCAGCGCCAGCAGTGATACGAGAGGACCATTGAGGCCCATTGCTGCAAACGCAGCAGTTGGTGATACCTATTTGCTGCAAATGCACCATTTTTACCGTCGGCTGGAGAGGTGTAATGCCATGATTTTATTAGATAAAAAATCACGTACTTCATGGCACGGATCCTGCTTTGATTTTTATAACTAAATTGGATCATTGTTTGTATAAATAATGAATATAGTTATATAGGAATCGAATAATGGCTGAGTCTGACAACGGCAATATCAAGGTTTTCTGGTTCCTGCCCACGCATGGCGATGGGCGTTATCTGGGGACGTCTCACGGCGGCCGCCCGGTGGATCTGGCGTATTTGCAGCAAGTGGCGCTGGCGGCGGATAACCTCGGTTACTACGGCGTCCTCATTCCTACCGGCAAGAGCTGTGAAGATTCTTGGCTGGTGGCCTCGGCGCTGGCGCCTATCACCCGTAAGCTGCGCTATCTGGTGGCCGTCCGTCCGGGCCTGCAACCGCCGACGCTGGCGGCCCGCATGGCGGCCACGCTCGACCGGTTGTCGGAGGGTCGGTTGCTGATCAACGTGGTGACGGGCGGCGATCCGGTGGAAAACAAAGGCGACGGCATCTTTTTGAGTCACGCCGAACGCTATGAGGTTACCGAAGAGTTCCTGCACGTGTATACCCGGCTGTTGAAGGGCGAGAAAGTGGATTTCGCCGGTAAGCATATTCAGGTCGAAGGGGCGGAAGTGCTGTTTCCGCCGGTGCAGGAAAATGGCCCGCCGCTCTATTTCGGCGGCTCTTCGCCGGAGGCCATCGACGTGGCGGCGGAACAGATTGATACCTATCTCACCTGGGGTGAACCGCTGGCGCAGGTTGAGGAGAAATTGCGGGTGGTGCGCGAGCGCGCCGACGCCAACGGACGGACGCTGAACTACGGCATCCGCCTGCATGTCATCGTTCGTGAAACCGAGGAAGAGGCCTGGGCGGCGGCCGATCGTCTAATCGCCCATCTGGATGACGACACCATCGCGCAGGCGCAGAAAATCTTCGCCCGTATGGATTCGACCGGACAGGCGCGGATGAGCGCGTTGCATCGCGGCTCGCGGGAATCTTTGCGGATCGGCCCGAATCTGTGGGCGGGCGTCGGTCTGGTGCGCGGCGGCGCGGGTACGGCGCTGGTGGGCAGTCCGCAGCAGGTCGCGGATCGCCTGCGTGAATATCAGGCGCTGGGCATCGAAAACTTCATTTTGTCCGGCTATCCCCATCTGGAGGAGGCCCATCGCTTCGCCGAGCTGGTGATGCCGCTGCTGCCGTTGGCGCCGTCGTCCCGCCAGCCGTCGCGCGCCGTCAATACCGGCCCCTTTGGTGAAACCATCGGCGGCGACCGCCGACCGGTCAAACAGGTCAGCGCCAGCTAATCACGGGAGATCGCTATGCCTCATCAGGAAACTCGCCGCCCCATCCAGTTCGCCTACTGGGTGCCGAATGTCTCCGGCGGACTGGTCGTCAGCAAAATACCCCAGCGCACGCAGTGGGATCATCACTACAACCGCAAGCTGGCGCAGATCGCCGAGCACGCCGGTTTTGATTACGCCCTGACGCAGATTCGCTTCACCGCGGGTTACGGCGCCGACAACCAGCACGAATCAGTCACTTTTTCGCAGGACCTGCTGGCCGCCACGGAGCGTCTGACGGTGATCGCCGCGCTGTTGCCCGGTCCGTGGAATCCTGCGCTGGCGGCGAAGCAAATCGCCACCATCAGCCAGATTTACGGGCCGCGTATCGCCGTCAATATCGTGAGCGGCTGGTTTCGCGGCGAGTTCAAAGCCATAGGCGAGCCATGGTTGGATCACGAAGAGCGCTACCTGCGCTCGGAAGAGTTTATCCGCTGCCTGCGGGGCATTTGGCGCGAGCCGAGCTTTACCTTCGCGGGCGACTTTTACCGCTTCCGTGATTACGTTTTCAAACCCAAACCGCTCGACCCGCTGCCGGAAATTTTTCAGGGGGGCAGTTCACGGGCGGCGCGGGATATGGCGGCGCAGGTGTCGGACTGGTACTTCACCAATGGCAACACCGTAGAGGGCATTCGGCGGCAGGTGGAGGACATCCAGCACAAGGCGCAGTCGCATCAACGCCGGGTGAACATCGGCGTCAACGGCTTCGTGATTGCGCGGGACACTGAGGAAGAGGCGCGGCAGCAGCTACAGGCGATTTTGGATCAGGCCGATCCGGCAGCGGTGAAAGGTTTTCATCACGAAGTACAAAATGCGGGCAATGCGTCGCCGGAAAAAGAGGGCAACTGGGCGCAGTCCACACTGGACGATCTGGTGCAGTACAACGACGGATTCAAAACCAACCTGATAGGCACGCCTCAGCAGATTGCGGAGCGCATTATCGACTACAAACATGCGGGTGTGGACCTGATGCTGTTGGGCTTTCTGCACTTTCAGGAAGAGGTGGAGTATTTCGGGCGGGAAATCATACCGCGGGTGAGGAAAATGGAGCAACAAACGGCAAAGGAGCAGAACGATGACTGAACCTCATATTGTCATTATTGGCGGCGGCGTGAGCGGCGCGGCGTTGGCGATCCATCTGGCGCGGACCGTGGACAGCGCACTGCGCGTCACCGTGGTGGAACCTCGGGAGCGGCTGGGACTTGGCGTCGCCTATTCCACCCGAGAGCCTGCGCATCGCATCAATGTCCCCGCAGCGCGGATGTCTCTGTTTAGCGAAGACAAAACCCACTTCGAACGCTGGTTGAAGCGCCAGTCCGAGTTCCGCGAGGACAGCGCTGCGCTATGGCCTGACGGCAATGCCTACCCGCAGCGGGGACTCTTTGGCCGCTACATCGAAGGCCTGTTCGCTGACGTTGCCAAGTCCGGTCCTGTCCGGCTTCGTCACGTATGGGATCGGGCAATCGACCTGCAGGATCATATCGTGACGACGGCGAGCGGTCTGTCGTTACGCGCCGATGCGGTGGTATTGGCCATCAGTCATCCGCCGCCGGCGCTCCCCGAGAAACTGCGCCCCTGGCAGACGCACCCGGCGTTGGTCGCCAACCCGTGGCTGTCGGGCGTGTTGGACACGGTGGCGCCGACTCATCGCGTCGGCATCGTGGGGACGGCGCTCACGATGGCCGATGTGGTGGCTTCACTGCATACGCGCGGCCACCGTGGGCCTGTCGTCGCCTTTTCGCGGCACGGTCTGTTGTCCCGCAGTAATTTGAGCGTTGACGCGCCGCCGCCGCCCTGGTCGCTGTCGTCCGACTGGCCGACGACGGCGCGCGGCGCGCTGGCGCAAGCGCGGCGAGAAGTGGCCGACGCCGCTGAACAGGGGATTCCCTGGCAGGCGGTCATGGACGAGATCCGCGCTAACGGGCAGACCTTGTGGCAGACGCTGGCGCTGAAAGAACAGCAGCGTTTCCTGCGTCATCTGCGCAGTTGGTGGGATGTCCATCGTTATCGTACCGCGCCGCAGGTGGCTCAGGTGATCGCGGCGCGGCGGGAAGCCGGTGAGCTGCGCGTGCTGGCGGCGCGACTGCGCGGCGTCGGGGCTGACGAAACCACGCTGACGCTGCAACTCCAGCCGCGTCTGGGCGAAACCGAATCGGTGACGGTCGATAAGCTGATTGTGACCACCGGTCCGGCGCATGCGTCGCTTACCGAAAGTCAGCCGTTATTGCATTCGCTGTCGCAGCGCGGCGTGCTGCAACCCGATCCGCTGGGACTGGGCATTTTGGTCAATGAACGCTCGGAAACGCTGGATGCTCACGGTCAGGCCAATGCGCGCCTGCTGGTGGTGGGGCCAGCCGCACGCGGCCGTTTCGGCGAACTGATGGGGTTGCCGCAGGTGTCGCAGCATGCGGAAAGCGTGGCGCGATACCTGATGACCTCGGTGATCCCCGCTGCCGCCTCGGCGCGATGTCCCGTCTCTTCCTGAACCTTCACGACTCACTGACTCAACGAATCATCAATCGAGATTCCGGCCGAACGTCGTTCGGCTGTGGAAGCTCTATGGAGAGCGCTATGCCATCGCAACGTGAAATTCGCCTTAATGCGTTTGATATGAACTGTGTCGGCCATCAGTCGCCGGGCCTGTGGGCGCATCCGCGCGACCGCTCCTGGCAGTACAAGGATTTGGAGTATTGGGTCGATTTGGCGCGGCTGCTGGAACGCGGCAAATTCGACGGTCTATTTATTGCCGACGTGCTGGGTGTCTATGACGTGCTGCACGGCAGCAGCGATGCCGCGATTCGTCAGGCGACGCAGGTGCCGGTGAACGATCCGCTGGCGTTGGTGACGCCGATGGCGCTGGTCACGGAGCATTTGGGATTTGGGCTGACGGCGTCGCTGTCGTTCGAACATCCGTATCCCTTCGCGCGCAGGCTGTCGACGTTGGATCACCTGACCAAAGGCCGCGTCGGCTGGAATATCGTCACCTCGTATCTGGAGAGCGGCGCCCGCAATATCGGGCAGAAGGCGCTCACCGATCATGACGCGCGCTATGACTATGCCGACGAATATCTGGAGGTGGTGTACAAGCTGCTGGAAGGCAGCTGGGAAGAGGGCGCGGTGCTGCGGGATCGCGAGCGGCGGATATTCAGCGATCCGACCAAAATTCATCCTATTCATCACCACGGCGAGTTCTTCAACGTCCCCGGGATCCACCTGTGCGAGCCGTCGCCGCAGCGGACGCCGGTGCTTTATCAGGCGGGCGCGTCAAGCCGCGGCAAACAGTTCGCCGCCGAACATGCCGAGTGCGTCTTCGTGGCGTCGCCGTCCAAGGTCTTGCTGAAGAAAACGGTGGCGGATATCCGGCGGCGGGCGGCGGAGGCCGGGCGCGATCCGCGCAGCATACTGATTTTTAATCTCCAGACGGTAATTGTGGGTGAAACCGACCGCGAGGCGCAGGCGAAATGGCGGGAATACGCCTCCTGGGTGAGCTATGAAGGGGCGCTGGCGCTGATCTCCGGCTGGACGGGCATCGACTTCGGCCAATACTCGCCGGATCAGGTGCTGAAACACCTGCACACCAACGCCATCCAGTCGGCAGTGGAAACCTTTTCGACCGCCGATCCGAACCGGCAGTGGACGGTGCAGGGGCTGGCGGACTGGGTCGGCATTGGTGGCTTTGGGCCGCTGCTGGTCGGCAGCGCGGAAACCGTCGCCGACGAGCTGCAAAGCTGGGTGGAAGAGACGGACGTGGACGGCTTCAATCTCGCCTATGCCTTGACCCATGAAACCTTCACCGATGTGGTCGAGCGGCTGATCCCCGAGTTGCAAAAGCGCGGCGTCTTCAAACGCGACTATGCGCCGGGCACGCTGCGGGAAAAATTGTTCCACGCGGGACCGCGGCTGGCCGCGCCGCACCCGGCGGCGGGCTATCGGGATCTCGCTGCATCCGCAACGCGTGTACGGGAGCGGGTGTCATGATCGAAATCGAACACCTGTACAAAAGCTACCTCGGGAAGCACGGGCGTCGAACGGAGGTTCTGAAAGACGTCTCGTTGCAGGTGCCGGCGAGCACCATTACGGCGGTCGTCGGGCCGAGCGGCGCAGGAAAATCCACGCTGGCGCGCTGCATCAGTCTGCTCGAAAAACCGGATCGCGGCACGCTGCGGGTCAACGGCCACGATCTCTCACTGCTGACCGGCGAGGCGCTGCGCCGGGAACGCCGGGCGATTGGTACGGTTTTTCAGTCGTCAGCCCTGCTACAGCGTAAAACCGCCTGGGAGAACATCGCGCTGCCACTGGAGTTTCTGGGCGTGGTGAAGCGAGACATCCACCAGCGCGTCGGCACGTTGCTGGACAGCGTGGGGCTGAGCCACAAGGCCCACAGCTACCCGGCGCAGCTCTCCGGCGGACAGCGTCAGCGTATCGGCATCGCCCGGGCTCTGGCGCTCAATCCGACGGTGTTGCTGGCGGATGAGGCCACGTCCGGTCTCGATCCCGAGGCGACGGACGCCGTGCTGCAACTGCTCAAACAGCTGCGGGATGAATTTGGTCTCGCCATCGTATTAATCACTCATGAAATGGATGTGGTGCGCACGGCTGCCGATGCGGTGGCGGAGATCCGCGACGGGGTCATCGTCCAGCAGGGCCGGGTGCGGGATCTGCTGGCGCAGCCGGACTCGTCGCTGGGTGAGCGTCTGTTCCCGGTGATAGCGCGGCCGGGACGCGGCGACCTGTTGCTGCGAGTCAGCTACAGCGCGAACAGGACGGTGGCGCCGGACTGGATCAGTCGGCTCTCCAGGCAGTTCGCCTTGCAGATCGATGTGCTGGGCGGCCACGTCGAGTGGGTCAATCAGCAACTGGCGGGACGGCTGGAGATTGCGGTGCATTTTCACGGCGACCGCCTCTCCACGACTCAGCTCATCGGGCTGCTCGACGCGCAAGGCGTCGTCGCGGAAATCCTGGCGACAACCCCGGCGCTAAGGGAGGCGATATGACGACATCCACGTCAGTCATGGGTCAGGACACGCCCTGGCGCGAGATCCACACGTTATTGCTGCCCGCTTACGGCGAAACCTGGCTCATGGTCGCCATCGTCATGGTGTTCGTGGTGAGCCTTGGCGGCGTGGTCGGCGTTGTGCTGTTCAACACGTCGCGCCGGGGACTGTTTCCTCATCCTGCGCTAAACCGGACGTTGAACTGGCTGGTGAATATGGGGCGCTCCCTGCCGTTTCTGGTGCTGATGGCGGCGATTATCCCGGTGACCTACTGGCTGACCGGCACCACCATTGGGATCCCGGCGGCGGTCGTTCCGATGGTGATCGCGGGCATCCCATTCTTCGCCCGACTATTGGAAAACGCGCTGCGGGAACTGCCGGACGACGTGACGTCGGTCGGTCTGGTGTCCGGCGGCTCCGTCGGCCAGATCATCGTGTCGGCGCAGCTGAGCGAAGCGCTGCCCGCTATCGTCTCCGCCGTCACGCTCAATCTGATCTCCATGATCGAATACTCCGCCATCGCGGGAACCATCGGCGCGGGCGGTATCGGTTATCTCGCCGTGGTCTACGGCTACCAGCGTTTCGATCACCACATCATGATCGCCACCATTGTGGTGCTGATCGCCACGATACAACTGATTCAATTCGCCGGCGACCGACTGGTCGCGGCATTGCGTCATTCACAGGGAGCGCAGTCAGCATGAGTACACCGCAGTTCGAACTTCGTCAAAAGCGGCGCTGGCCGTGGTGGGTCGCGGTCATCGTCCTCGTCGCCGCCGCGTCTGGCGCGTGGTACTGGCAGACGCAACGCCCACACACGGTGACGTTTGGTACGACGCTGGACATCCATTTTGAACCGGCGATGGCGGGGGAGGAGCGGGTGATTCAATACGTCGGCGAACATATCGCCCCCGACTACGGCCTGACGCTAAGGGCCGTCGGATTACAGGACCCGGTACAGGCGGACCGGTCGGTGGCGGATGGCGTCTATGCGGCCACGGTGTACCAGCATCAGTGGTGGTTAAAGCAGGTGGTGGACGCCAACGGCTTTAAGCTGACGCCGACGGTGCCGGTGTTTCAGTGGGCGTTTGGCATTTACTCAGATCGCTACCCGTCGGTCGAGGCGTTGCCGGAGCAGGCGACGATCGTCGTGCCGAATGATGGCGCGAATCAAGGGCAGGCGCTGTGGCTGCTGCAACACATCGGGCTGATCCGCCTGAATCCGGTGGTCGAGCCGCGCACGGCGAAGCTGAAGGATATTCAGGACAATCCCAAACGCTTTGTATTCAAAGAGCTGGACCTGCTGACCATGCCGCGCGCGCTGAATTCGGTCGATGCCGCCATCGGCTATGTCTCCCAGTTTGATGCCGGGAAGATCCCGCGTGAAAAGGGGATTCTGTTCCCTCCGGCCCCGGCCACCTTCGCCTCACAGTTGGTGATCGGCACGCCGTACCTTGCCGAAGAATCCATCGTCAAATTGCAACAGGCGTTTTCCGACCCGCGTCTTCAACAGTGGCTGAAAGAGACGGATGACCCGTTAGTCAGGGGCGTTTTAGTGCCGGTGTCGGCTGAATAGCCGTCTTCATTGTTTTCATTTCATCGTCTAGAACGGGCCGCTGTAAAGCGGTTCGGTTGTCGTGGTTTTTTGTGTCTATCTTATTGTTATTTAATGAATTTCAAAGACATAAATGTTGTTTGTGAACGCAAAATCTTCGTCTTATAACCGTAGTTTCACCTGCACATAAAAGAATAGCGAGGATGCCAAAAGTATGAGTACGTTACCGATTGACACCGACATCAGAGGGTCTGCATCAGGGTCCATTCCCATCAGCTCGGTGAGCGACGTGGCGAGGTTGATCAACACCCGCAGCGAGAAAAACAGCTACGCCAGAATGATCATCTTTCTGGCGTTGGGCGGGGTATTTCTCGACGCCTACGATCTGACTACGCTGTCTTACGGGATTGATGATGTCGTTAAAGAGTTTCAACTCACGCCGGTGCTGACCGGGCTGGTCACGTCATCCATCATGATCGGCACTATCATCGGCAATCTGATCGGCGGCTGGCTGACGGATAAATATGGCCGCTACTCCGTCTTCATGGCGGACATGCTGTTTTTCGTCGTTTCAGCGATTGCCGCCGGGTTGGCGCCGAACGTATGGGTGCTAATTGGCGCGCGTTTCCTGATGGGGATCGGCGTCGGGATCGACCTGCCGGTGGCGATGTCCTATCTGGCCGAATTCTCGAGGTTCGCCGGCAAGGGCAATAAGGCGGCCCGGTTGGCGGCGTGGTGCCCAATGTGGTACGCGGCGTCGTCGGCCTGCTTCCTGATCATCTTCGGCCTCTACTTCCTGCTGCCCGAACAGCATCTCGACTGGCTGTGGCGCGCCTCGCTGCTGTTTGGCGCGGTCCCGGCCCTGCTGATTATCGCGGTACGCCGCAAGTTTATGAATGAGTCTCCCCTGTGGGCGGCGAATCAGGGCGATCTCAAGGGCGCGGCGCGAATTCTGCGCGACTCCTATGGCATTGCCGCCCACGAAGCTGTGGATAAGACGTCGCGCAAGGCGGCCCATCAGCCGAAGGTCAGCTTCCGGGTGCTGTTTCAGAAACCGTATCGTGAACGCACCATCGTCGCCGGGGTGATGAACGTCTGTATTTCCTTCGAATACACCGCCATCGCCTTCTTCCTGCCGTCCATTTTGGCGCAATTTTTGGGGGCGGGTGTGTTTGAAACTATCTCGGCCTCGCTGGGGCTGAATGCGCTGTTTGCCTTCACCGGCGGCCTGCTGGGGATGCGGCTGGCCTGGAAATACCCTTCGCGCCATGTGGCCATAGCGGGCTTTGCCCTGCAGTTCATCGCGCTTATCGCGCTGGCGCTGATTGGTCAACCTCAGGCGACGATCGGCGTGGTCATCGCCATCCTGATGCTGGGACTGTGGCTGTTTGCGGAAGGTTTCGGTCCGGGCGCGCAGCTGATGATCTATCCGGCGCTGTCTTACCCGACCTCTATCCGCGCCACCGGCGTTGGCTTTAGCCGCTCGCTGTCCGGCATCGGCAGCGCGCTGGCGCTGTTTATCCTGCCGCTGCTCCAGGCGGCCTACGGCACCAACATGTTTTGGATTGTCTCGCTGAGCGCCATTATCCCCATCTTCTTCCTGCTCGCGGTTCGTCACGAACCGACCCGTCAGGACATTGACGATCATCACGATCAAGGAGCACATCATGACCTTACTGTCGACCGGGACTGACTACGACACCTTGGCGGCGCGATTCCGCCCTATTTTCGCCCGCATTGCCGATGGCGCCACCGACCGCGAGCGGCGGCGGGAGCTACCCCATGAGCCTATCCGCTGGTTAAAGGAGGCGGGATTCGGCGCGGTGCGGATTCCCAAAGAGAAGGGCGGACAGAGCGCGTCGCTGCCTCAGCTGTTTCGCCTGCTGACGGAGCTGGCGGAGGCCGATTCTAACCTGCCGCAGGCGCTGCGAGCCCATTTCGCCTTCGTGGAAGATCGCCTCAATGCACCGGACACGCCGGAGCGCGACCGCTGGTTCCAGCGCTTTCTGGATGGTGAGCTGGTGGGCAGCGGCTGGACGGAGATCGGCAACATCAAACTGGGCGATGTCATTACACACGTTGAGCCTGCGTCGTATGGCTGGACGCTGAACGGCGAGAAGTTTTACAGCACCGGCGCGCTGTTCGCCGACTGGATCGATGTGTATGCCCGCCGCAGCGATAACGGGCGGGATGTGATTGCCATCGTCAGTACGCATCAGGACGGCGTGCTGCGGGAGGACGACTGGGATGGCTTTGGTCAGCGGCTGACCGGCAGCGGCACGACCCGCTTTACGCAGGCGCAGGTCGACGCCGGGCACGTGTACGATTTTGCGGACCGCTTCCTGTATCAGACGGCGTTTTATCAGCACATGCTGTTAGCGACGCTGGCCGGTATCGGTCGGGCGATTGCGCGTGACGCCGCTGAGGGCGTTCGGCAGCGCAAACGCATTTATAGCCACAGCAATGCTTCGCTGCCGAAAGAGGATGTGCAGGTATTGCAGGTCGTCGGTCAGGTTTCCAGTTGGGCCTATGCCACGGAGGCGGCGGTGATCGCGGCGACGCACTCGTTGCAGCAGGCGTACGAAGTCCACGTTTCGGACGATGATGCCCTCAAGCTACGCGTCAACAGCCTCGCGGAAGTGGAGGCGGCGCAGGCGCAGGTGATCGCCAGCGAGCTGGTGCCGCGAGCGGCGACCGAGCTGTTCAACGCGCTCGGCGCTTCCGACACGCGAGTCAGCAAGGCGTTGGATCGCCACTGGCGCAACGCGCGCACGCTGGCGTCCCACAATCCGGTGATTTACAAGGCCCGCAATATCGGTGACTGGCTGGTTAACGGTCACGCGCCGACCTTTATCTGGCAGGTCGGCAACGGGGAGCCGAAGCAGAAAACCGCTTAATTGCGAGGAACAGCCATAAGGCGGGCCCGAGCGCCCGCCTTTTTTCTGTCCGCCTGACGCTGATTGAGAACCGAGATGGGTTCCCGTGGGATGGCGGTTCGAAGAAAGTGGCCGTCGTGATTGCTAGATATCACCCGTGTTCAGGCGTGGGAGCAGGGACGCGGTTTTTATTGGAACCGCGCAGCCCGAACACGATTAAGGTGGGCATGGCAGGCGGAGAGACGACGGGGGCTTGAGCGATCACGACGCAAGGCCACGTCATGAAACGTGGCCTTTTACTGTGAGTCGCTCCGGAGGATTGGACGACCGCGCGGTTAAAACCCTATCACTTTTTATCTAATGACCAGGTCGCGCTGGCGACGTTGACCTGGGTCGGCAGTAGGCCGATCTGCGTAAATTTATCCGCCAGCGCCTGTTGTTGGCGGAAGACTTCCGGCGTCATCCGCTCAGCGCCGTATGGCATTCTTGCCAGCGCTTGACTCCAAATGGCGCGATCCAGCCCGGTTGACTGCGACAGGATCGCGGCGGCGTCCGTCGGGTTGTTGTTGGCCCACTGGCTCAGCGACGCCAGTTCATTGACAACCTGTTCCGCCGTCTGCGGCCAGGTTTCGGCGAATTTACGGCTGGCGAGGTAGAACGTGTAGTGCGGAACCAGACCTTCGGCATTGCGAATCTGCCTGGCGCCTGCGTTGCTTTCTACCTCGGCCAGGAACGGATCCCAGATCACCCAGGCATCCACCGCGCCGCGCTGAAACGCCGCGCGCGCATCGCTGGGCGTCAGATAAACGGGCGTGATATCGCGATAGCTCAGACCGGCGTCTTCCAGCGCTTTCACCAGCAGGTAATTGACGTCCGAGCCTTTGTTCAACGCTACGCGTTTTCCTTTGAGATCCGCCACCGATTTGATGGGGGAGTCACCCGGTACGACGATAGCTTCCGTTTTCGGGTTGGCGGGGGAGTGCGCCAGATATATCAGGTCGGCCTGCGCCGCTTGCGCAAAAGCGGGCGGGGCATCGCCGGTTGCCGCAAGATCGATACTGCCGACGTTCAATCCTTCCAGCATCTGCGGCCCGGCGGGGAACTCGATCCAGCGCACCTGAATACCCTGTTGTTTAAATTTCTCATCCAAGGTCCCCCGGTATTTCAGCAGCGCAAAAATATTGGCTTTCTGATACCCAATGTTGATCGCTTCAGGCTGGGAGGCGGCGGCCGCAGAGGCGGACACCCCCGCCAACAGCAGCGCGAGAGCGGTATGACGTAGGGAGATTTTCATGATGGCGTCGTCTCTTAAGGCAAATTAAGGAAAAACCTTATCAGAGAGAATTTATAACTTTAAAATAATGAAATATTTTTTAATATTCCTATTAGTTTTAACCGGCCGACGGGCGTGAGACGTAAACCCCATACGATGTTATCTTTCCTGACTCTACCTTGAAGAGACGGATTGCCGCAGTCGCGGTTTGAGAGGGAAAGGATGATCGACGATAACCGAAGGATCCAGTCTGTTGAGCGGGCGATGGCGTTGTTGGAAGCGATTGCCGCAGCCGGGGGGGAATCCCGTCTGGTAGACCTGACGACGCAACTGGGGCTTAACAAAAGTACGCTGCACGGCCTGCTGAATACGCTGGCGGCCATGGGCTACGTCACGCGTAACGGCACGCGTTACGCGCTAGGGTTGCGCCTGCGCGAGTTGGCTCAGCCGCTGACCGATGAAGACTCCGCGCTGCGCGCCACGTTTGGACCGGTGCTGCGGCGCTTCGCCGAAATCAGCGGCGAAACCTGCTATCTTGCCGTCCCTTGCGGCACGAGCGAGTATCTCTGTATCGATTCCGTGGAGTGCGATGGCAGCCTGTTGCGGGCAACCTGTCCCTGCGGTAACCGTGAGGGGCTGACGACTTCCGCCATTGGTAAAATCCTTCTGGCTAACGATGTCGGACTGATGCGGAGTCTGCGGCGAGCGGGGAAAGTGTCGACGTCGTTGGGCGTCGAGCTGAAGGCGATCGCCATACAAGGTTTTGCACTCGATCTGGAACAGGTTGAGCCGGGCCTGTGCTGCGTTGCCATGCCGCTTTATCAGCAAGGCCGGGTTGTGGCAGCCTTGGGAATGAGCGGTCCGTCCTGCCGTTGGTCGTCTTCGGCGCTGCAAGAGCTCGTCCATCGCATGTTGCAGGAAAAGTTCGGCAATACGAAAAATCACGACTGATCTCGTCAATATCATTCTCTCGCACTCCTGGCATGGTCACTATTTTGTATTAAGACAACCGCCAGGAGTTTCTTGCGGGTTGAATCATGTTCTCCATAACTTGTGCAATCCGCTCAGATTCTGGCGTGAGGTCAGAGGCGTGCCATGGGTCTTAGTGTGGTCGATAATGGCGAACGACGTGCTATCGACCCCTTCCGCAGCCTCACTGTGCGCGTAAAGCTTTCTAAGGGACAAGGCGGATGACGTCGATGACGAAGATTGAAGAAGAGCAAATGCGTCAGAAGAAGGAATTTGTCGTCAATCTGTATGATTCGCGACGGGAGGTGAAACGCGGGCGGCGAGGTTATCGCCGCCCGCGTTTGTCTTCGTTAGCGGTAATCTCGTCCGCGATGATGATCGCGATCGCCGTATGAACGATTGTCGTCATAGTCCGGACGAGGATGACGATCCCGGTGGTGACCGTCGACAACGATACATCCGTTCAGCAGAAGCGTCGCTGCGAGGCACGTGAGTAAGAGTCGTATTTTCATCGTAGGGCTCCTGTCGTTGGTGTTCCCTGGTGTTGAACGCAATGCAGAGGCGGCCGATGATGTGCCGATAACCTGCTCCGTTTCGCATGCTGCAAACACTTTTCACTGGACTGCAAGGTCCGGCATCCGGACGCCGGACGGAGATCCGTCTGGCGTACCTTCCTCCGGCGGTACGGATTACTTCAGCATATCGACCAGTTCATCCGCCCCTTTATCCAGGCCGACTTCCGCCGCGCTCAGCGAACCGAAGGTGGCGCCGATGTTCATGGCGTTTGGATACTGTTTGGCGACATAGGCGTTCAGCAACTGGTTGCTGGCGGCATCGTGTATCTCCACCGCATAGCTGACGGAACCGCTCAGCATGCCTTCTTTACCGCGAATGGACTGAACGATGTTGTAAGGCCCGCCCGCGAGATCAAATTTCGTTACCGTACCGACGACCTGAGTGGTGGTTTCAGCCCCGGTCAGCGTCAGTTTGACCCTGATGGCGCCCGGAGTGGGAGCGGTGGCTTCGGTAAAACGGCTTCTCAGGCTTTCGCTAAAACGATCCTGCATGTATTTCGCCAATGCCTGGCGATCTTCCTGATCCATATCGCCAAACTGGTTATCGCTACCCTGATAAACGGTTACGGGGTCGATGATGACATGCGAATATTTTTTCCAGTCGACCGGCGCGGCATAGCGGAATGGGATGCGATCGGATTCATCACCGGTGTTGGGCTGCAGCTGAGAGGCCGAGTCAATACCCGCGTAACGGGCCGGTTGTGTGCCAGCGCAACCCGCTAAGGCCATGGCAACGATCAAAACTGCGGGGCGGTACACCTTGGTCAATGTGCTCATTCGTAAAACCTTCTAAAAGATCACCAATGTCGGTCGGAAAGCGTCGTGCGAGTGACGCCGTTTTTTCGCTAAGTCAGCAGCTTTGAGAAATCGGGCCGTCGTCGATAAGGACATTCAGCATGCTGCGCTCAAAACCATACTGTACGGTTCAGTTTTGCACTAAGCGGATCAAGTTGTCAATAAAATGTACACATGTGTTCAGTTATGTTTTAGATAGCCTCACCAAACGATCACGATCGTCGAAGATGTCCGACATCGGGCGGCGTCAACGCGGGCGGGGATTTCTGATGAGAGCACGGACAGGAGGGACGTGAGGAGAGGACGGAAAGGAAAATTCCTAAATGCTTGCTGACCGAACGTCCCCGTCGGGAGACGCGCGCGAAAAGACGCAATGAGGTCAATACTGGCGAGAAAAAGCGATGAAGCGCGCCGTATCGCGCGCTTGCATTCTGTCTATCGGCGAAGAAAGGGGCTTGAGGTTATTCGGCCGCTTGCTTCCAGTAAGCCACGACGCGCACATAGTCCTCGTCGAGCCCCAGAGGACCGGTCAGATAGTTTTTGAACGTGAACATTTTGTGGTTCTCGCCGGTGGCCCAGACAAAGTAGTCGTCTTTGGGGAGCGACAATCGATCCACCGCGGCGATGAATTTCTGGGCATCCTCATTGCCGTCCCGCGTCATCCATTCCAGCGTCATGCCGCTTTTAACCGGAATAGAGGGACGCGCCTGATTCTCTTCGCTCTCGATAAATACCGCGCCGCGCGTGGCATCCGGCAGTTCCTGAAGTCGACGCAGAAGCGCCGGGATGCCGGTTTCATCGCAGATCAGCAGTTGCCAGGCATAGTCCGCCGGGATCTGAATCGAGCCGCGCGGACCGCCCAGGCCGATCACGTCTCCCGCTTTTGCCGCCCGTGCCCACTCGGAGGCGACGCCGTTGGCGTGCAGATAGAAGTCGATGGTGAGCTCACGCGCCGCGGCATCGAACTTGAGCGGCGTGTAGTCGCGGTTGGCCGGGCGCACATCGCCCCAGATCGGGCCGTCAGGACCGTTCTTCGGAAGATGAAGCTCGCCGGTGACGCGGTCGGGGAAGAACAGCTTTACGTGGTCGTCGAATCCGGGGCTATTGAAACCGTCGAGGTCATCGCCGGTGAAGACGATACGCTGGAACGGACCGGGAAGGCATGAGGTGGTTTTCACCGTCAGTTTACGAAACACCAGCGGCAGGCGTACACGGGTAGGCAGCCGGGATGTCGAGGATTCTGTTGTCATGGTTTACCCTGCGTTCAATCAATGGATAACAGACCGGGCGTCGCGCCCGATCGTGAACGGATAGGGCGACGGAGACCGTCGCCTCAGGTGTTACTGTTCCGTGGTAGGGCTGACGCCGCCGCCCAGCGACTCCCACAGCGTGATGCGGTTATTGAAGTCGGTTTGACGCAGTGCGATCAGCTCCAGCTGGGACGACCACAGCGTGCGTTGCGCCGTCAGGACGTTCAAATAATCGCCCACGCCGGACTGATAGCTTCGCTGCGCCAGCGTGAAACTGCGCTGCGCCGCCGCCACATACTGCTGCTGAGCGTCCAGCTGTTCCGACAGCGTCTGACGACGCGCCAACGCATCGGCCACATCTTTAAAGGCGCTTTGGATCGCTTTCTCATAGGAAGCGATGAGCCCTTTTTTCTCTGCTTCAGCATACCGCAGTTGCGCCAGATTGCTGCCCCCGGTAAACAGCGGCAGGGTCACGCTGGGCGCAAACGACCAGATATTGGCGCCGTGGCTGAACAGATTGGACAGCGAATTGCTGCCAACGCCCGCGCTGGCGGTCAGCGACACCGTAGGGAAGAAGTTGGCGCGCGCGGCGCCGATATCCGCGTTGGCGCTCTTCAGACTGTATTCCGCTTCCTGTACGTCCGGTCGGCGTAACAGCACGCTGGAGGAGACGCCGGCCGGCACCAGCGCGATGGCGCCGTCGTTGAGCTGGTCAAGCGGCACGGGTTGCAGGTTCTCCGGCACGGTCTCGCCCACCAGCAGGTTCAGGGCGTTGATGTCCTGTGCGACCAGCGTCTGATAGCTGGCGACGCTGGCGCGCGCCGACTGATAGACGGTCATTGCATCGCTGACGTCGGTCGCCGCGGCGACGCCCGCCGCCATCCGCCGCTCGGTGATGTGCAGGGAGTTGGCCGCGCTCTCCATCGTATCTTTGGCGAGCTGCAGGTTGCTCTTATCCGCCGCCAGCGTGATCCACGCCGTGGTGGTTTCGCCAATCAGCGTCAGCCGCGTATTCTGCGCGGTGGCCTCGCTGGCCAGCCAGGTTTCCCGTGCTGCCCGCGAGAGACTGCGATTGCGGCCGAACAGGTCGATTTCAAAGCTGCTGACCGCGCCTTGCGCTTCGCTGCTGCTACTCACGCCGGAGTCGATCGTTCGGCTACGGGTGTGGCTCAGTTCGGCATTCAGCGTCGGGAACAGACTGGCGCGCTCCTCGCCGTAGAGCGCTCTGGCGGCTTCAATATCCGCTATGGCTTTTTGCAAATCGCGGTTGCTGGCTAACGCCCGTTCCACGACGGTTTTGAGACGGGCGTCGTTCATGACGTGCTGCCAGTCGGTCAGCACCGCTTCGGGGGAGGCGGCGGCTTGACCGGTCTGCGTCGTGGCGCCCGGCCAGGTCGTGGGGACCGGCGCGGCGGGCCGCTGATAGTCCGGGTCGAGAGAAATACAGCCCGCGAGCAGCAGGGACAGTGAGAGAAGACTCATTCGATAAAACATGAATTACTCCTGAACGTCATGGCGACGGGTGAAATAATGTTTCACCAGGACGAAGAACAACGGCACGAAGAAGATCGCCAGCAGCGTGGCCGTCAGCGTTCCGCCAATAATCCCGGTCCCGATCGCGATACGACTGTTGGCCCCGGCGCCGGTGGCCAGCGCCAGCGGAATGACCCCGGCGATAAATGCCAACGACGTCATGATGATCGGCCGCAGACGTGTTTTGGCTGCCGACAGTACCGCGGCGCTCAGGGAACTGCCTTGCCGGACCGCCAATTCCGCAAACTCCACTATCAAGATGGCGTTCTTCGACGACAGCCCGATGGTGGTCAACAGCGCCACCTGGAAGTAAACGTCGTTGCTCAAGCCGCGTAGCAGGGCGGCCAGCGCGGCGCCGCAGATCCCGAGCGGAATGATCATGATGACGGAGAACGGCACCGACCAGCTTTCATACAGCGCCGCCAGACACAGGAACACCACCATAATGGAAATGGCGTACAGACCCAGCGCCTGACCGCTCGCCAGTTTCTCTTGCAGAGAGAGTCCGCTCCAGGCCCAGGTTGACCCCGAGGGCAGCTGCGAGGCAATGGCTTCAATCTTGTTCATCGCGTCGCCGGAGCTGACGCCATCGGCGTTTTCCCCGGTGATCTCGAACGAGGCGGAACCGTTATAGCGCGTCAGGGTTTCCGGACCGTAGGTCCAACTCGTCGAGGCGAAAGCGGAGAACGGGGCCATGCTGTCGTCGCTGCTGCGGACATACCACTTATTCAAGTCCGACGGTTTAGAACGGAACGGACTGTCGGCCTGGATGTAGACTTTTTTGACGCGGCCGCGGTCAATGAAGTCGTTGACGTACGTCCCGCCCCAGGCGCTGCTCAGCGTATCGGTCACGTCACTCAGCGTCAGTCCCAGCGCGACGGCCTTGCTATTGTCGATATCCACCTGCAACTGCGGCATCTGCGGCAGGTCGTTGGCGCGGACCGACTTCAGTTCCGCGCTGGCGCCCGCCTGCTTCAGCAGCTGACTGCGCAGCTCCATCAGTTTGGCGCGTTCGGTGCTGCCGTCGGCCAGCAGCTCAAACGTAAAGCCGCTGGTCTGGCCCATCCCCTGTACCGACGGCGGCGTGGAGGCGAAGATGCGGGCGTCGCGTTCGGTGGACAGCGCTTTCATCGCGCGGTTGGCGATCGCCTGTGCGGTATTTCTCGAACCGGGGCGTTCGTCCCAGTTTTTCAGCGCGACGAAGGCCATCCCGGCGTTCTGACCGCTCCCGCTGAAGTTAAAGCCGGTGATGGTATAGATGACGCTCACGTTGTCTTTTTCCTCTTTGAGGAACCAGTCGGTGATGCGTTTGTTGACGGCGTTGGTCCGGTTAACCGTCGCCCCCGCCGGCAGGGTGTACTGCACCATGATCTGTCCCTGATCCTCGTTCGGCAGGAAGCTGCTGGGTAAGCGCCAGAGGAACAAGATCATCAGCGCGACGATGGCGGCGAACGCGATCAGCATGACCAGCGGACGGCGGAGCACGGAGACCACGCGATGGCTGTAGCCCTTTTGCGTGCGGGCGTAGAACCGGTTGAAGCCGCCGAAGAAGCCTTTCTTATGTGGTTTGCTGTGTTTCAGCAGCAGGCCGCACAGGGCGGGCGTCAGCGTCAACGCGACCACGACGGACAGCGCCATGGCGGAGATGATGGTGACGGAGAACTGGCGGTAGATCACCCCGGTCGAACCGCCGAAGAAGGTCATCGGCAGGAACACGGCGGAAAGCACCAGCGCGATGGCGATCAGCGCGCCGGATATCTCGCCCATCGATTTTTCGGTGGCCGCGCGGGCGGGGAGCCCCTCGTCGCGCATGATGCGCTCGACGTTTTCCACCACCACGATGGCGTCATCCACCAAGAGGCCGATGGCGAGCACCATCGCGAATAGCGTCAGGGTGTTGATCGAGTAGCCGAACAGCGCCAGAACGCCAAACGTCCCCAGCAGCACCACCGGCACCGCCAGCGCCGGGATCAGCGTGGCCCGCAGGTTTTGCAGGAACAGGTACATGACGATAATGACCAGCACGATCGCTTCGATCAGCGTCTTGACCACATCCTCGACGGAAATCTTGATGAAGTCGGTACTGTCCTTCGGATAGGCGATCTCGTAGCCTTCCGGCATGCTGTGGCTATATTCGTTGATTTTGGCTTTTACTAACTCTGCGGTATCCAGCGCGTTGGCGCCCGGCGCCAGCATGACGGCGATACCGGCGGAAGGATGGCCGTTGAGTCGGGAGGACGACGTGTAGTCTTCGCTGCCCATTTCGACGCGGGCGACGTCGCTGATACGTACGACGGCGCCGTTAGACTCGCTTTTGACGATGATATTGCGGAATTGCTCCGGCGTTTGCAGGCGCGACTGCGCGCGCACCGTCGCCGTCAACTGCTGATCGGCGGAGGAGGGCTCCGCGCCGATTTTCCCGGCGGACAGCTGGATATTCTGCGCTTCAATCGCCGACTCGACGTCCGACGGCATCAGGCTGTAGGACGCCAGTTTATTGGGGTCCATCCAGATGCGAATGGCGTATTCGGAACCGAACACCCTCAGGCTGCCGACGCCGCTGACGCGCGCCAGCGGGTCCTGCATGTTGCTGACCAGCCAGTCGGCGATATCCGAACTGGTGGCTTTGTCGGTCTTATCATACAGCGCCATGATCAGCAGGAAGTTGGACTGGGACTTGGTGACGGTGATCCCGGCGGACTGCACCTCAGACGGTAGCCGAGACTCCGCCTGCTGCACCTTGTTCTGGACCTGCACCTGCGCGGTGTCGGCGTTGGTGCCCTGAGCGAAGGTCACCTGAATTTCGACTTCGCCGTCCGAACTGCTGGTGGAGGTGAAGTAGAGCAGGTTGTCCAGCCCGGTCAGCTGCTGTTCGATGATTTGGGTGACGCTGTTTTCCAGCGTTTGCGCGGAAGCGCCGGTGTAGGTCGCTTTGATGCGCACGGAAGGCGGAGCCACGTCGGGATACTGCGCCACCGGCAACGTCCGGATCGACATCAGCCCCGCCATCATGATGAGTATCGCGATCACCCAGGCGAAGACCGGGCGTCGCACAAAGAAGCGGGAGAACATCAGTTAGCGCCTCCCGTCAGTTGCACTTCGACGGGGTTAACCGTACTGCCTACCGCGACCTTGTCGCTGCCTTCCACCAACAGGCGATCACCGCTTTTCAAACCGCTGGTAATCAACCAATCGCTGCCGGTGGCTTCCGCCGTCACGACGGCGCGACGTTCCACCTTGTTGTCGGCCGTCACGACCAACGCCGTCGCGTTGCCTTTCACGTCGCGGGTAATGCCCTGCTGGGGCGCCAGTATGGCGTCCTGCATCACGCCTTCATCCACTTTCGCGCGGACAAACATGCCGGGAAGCAGCACGTGGTCAGGGTTGGGGAACACGGAGCGCAGCGTAACGGATCCGGTGGATTCGTCGACGGCGACTTCCGTCAGCTCCAGACGCCCTTTATGCGGGTAGACCGTTCCGTCTTCCAGCGTCAGGGTCACGTTCAGCGTATCGCTGTTGGTCGCCAGCGCCTGTTTGCGCAGGCGCAGCAGGTCGGCGCTGGAACGGGTCAGATCCAAATACATCGTGTTCAGCGCACGGATCGTGGTGAGCGCGGTAGACTGCTGCGCGGTCACCAACGCCCCCGGCGTAACGCTGGAAATACCGATGCGTCCGGCGATAGGCGCCGTCACCGTGGTCCACTGCACGTTGATGCGGGCGCTTTCCAGCGCGGCATTTTTCTCCAGTACGCTGGCCTTGTCCTGCTCACAGGTGGAACGGGCATCATCCGCATCCTGCTGCGACACGCCCTGTTCTTTGACCAGCCCGGCGTAGCGTTTGGCTTTCAGACAGTCGGACAAAACCAGCGCCTTGGCGCTCTGCAACGCGGCGGCGGCCTGATCGTAGGTCGCCTTATAGCTGGAGGGGTCGATCTGATACAGCGGCTGACCGGCTTTCACCTCATCGCCTTCGGTAAACAGACGCTTTTGAATAATGCCGCCGACCTGAGGGATGACGTCAGACGTCAGTGTCGCGGCGGTGCGGCCGGTTAATTCGCTTTCCAGCGTAAACGTGGTGGGTTTCAACGTCACGATGCCGACTTCGGTCGGCGCGGCGCTTTCGGTTTGCGTTTGACTGTTGTCGCAACCGCTCAAACCTATCAATGTCAAAAGGCATAACATGCGTAACTGCATAGCGTTTCCCCGTATTTCGGCGAGATGAATTCGGTGATGGCAAAGTCTTAAAAGAAATTTAGGTTTCGGGTTGTCGACGCGGTTTGGGCGACGACAACGTTAACGGACCTTCAGCGCCAGCTCGGTGTTGCCCTTGATGGGCAGGCTGACGGAGATAAATCCATTGCTGGGATTTCGGATATAGTCGAGAAAGTCCGGCTCGGCGTTATCGTTAAGCACCATGCCGCCGACCCGCAGCTGCGGCGCGACGACTTCGATGATGTCGCGCGCCAGCGAAACGCCGCGCGTAGAGGGCCAACCGTCGATCAGGGCGAAATCGACATCGCCGCCCAGATCCCGGAGCGTTTCCCGCGCGTCGCCGACACGGATATCGGCGTAGTCGGACAATCCGGCTTCGGCCAGATGTCGCTGCGCGGTGGCCGCTTTTTCCGGCACCAGTTCAGCGCCGATGACTTTGCCGTGACCGTTATCTTTCATGGCGGCCGCAAAGTAGAGCGCGGACATGCCGATAGAGGTGGCGAAGTCGACAACGCGTGTCGCCCGCAGTGAACGGCAGAGTAGATAGATCAGTTCCCCCTGCGTGGGGTGAATGGAGAAACCGTAGTCGGTGAAGTCTTCCGGTGCGTTGGCCATCGTGGCTGGCGAGGTGTCGGCTGAAGGGAAAGCCCGGTTGCGGTTCAGTCTGTCAATGACGGCAAGGATTTTGGGGTCGCTAATCGTATTGACGTGGTTGAATGAGTCTAATGTCATACCTGTAGGCCTGTGTCATTCGCTAAGTTAAAAGCAGCTCGGCATCAACGTGAGTCAATCGTCCGCGCTGCGGTTTCAATGGCATCCCTTATTTGTTTAACTTCATCCGAGCTCAGGTCTCTGTGGTGTAATTTTTTTCTTATACAGCTCTTCAAATTTTCAAGCGCATCGTCGATGCTCTGAATCCTCTGGGGATTATGAGTTAAAACCAGCGCTTTTAACTTTCCTAGCGTTGTCAGCAAATTCACATTTTGCTTATCAAGATATTTCTTACCTTTCAGCGTGATGGCGAACTGTTTCTTGCCGTTATCTGCTTCATGCACGGTGGCCAGTCCTTCCGCCTCCAGCGAGGACAAAAGCGGATATATCACCCCCGGGCTGGGGACATAGGCGCCCTGGGAGTAGTCCTCCATCGAACGAATAATTTCATAGCCATGAGTCGGGTTAATACGGGTCAGATATAAAATTAGCAGAATCAGCTCCTGCCGATTGAACACCTTCGTTCGTTTACATGATCGTTGCGGGCGTTTCTCGCTGACACCGTCTTGGTGAGACGTCGAATTTTTCATGCTCATTTTGCGCGAAAATTATTCAGTTTTTGCTGTCTTGCTAAGATATATCTTGGGGGAAATAAGCGTCAATACGCGCCGTGACATCGGGGCGTAATGAAGTGAAAGCGGCGTGTTTGTTTGTATGTCCAATCGTTTCTTTGCCCCGGCGAGCGCGTATTTATCGCTTGTAAAACGCGCTGCCGCAGGACGATAACCCAAACGCGAGTGTCGACAAATCGCCTTTCACTCACGCTGTGCTGACGGTGATTATGCCGGCGTCGTCAGCGAAGCGACGAACGCCAACAGGCGGCGTCGAATCGCCGGATGCGCGAGCTGTTGCACCATCCACGGGCTGAACGCCCACGGGGTTTTGGTCGCGGCGTCGATCAGGTCGCTCAGATCCACCCAGCGGTAGTCGAGCACTTCATCGGCGCGCGGCGCGAGGTCGCTGGCGAGAACCGCCATAAACACCGGGCAATACTCATTCTCCACAATGCCGGAGGCGCTGGTGACGCAGTAGCTGAATTCGTCATCCACCAACGTGATCCGCGCCACGTCCGCGCCCAGCTCGTAGCGACAGCGGCGACTGACCGCATCTTCCCGTTTTTCATTCAACTGAGGATGACCGCACACCGAGTTGGTCCAGACGCCGGGCCACGCCTTTTTACCCAAGGCGCGGCGTGTGGTCAGAAACTTGCCGTCGGAGGTGAACAAATAGCTGGAAAAGCCCAGATGCAGGGGCGTGTTATGGGTATGCACCACGCTTTTGTCCATCGTACCGATGGGATTTCTGTCGGCGTCCAGCAACACGACGTGTTCCGGTGGGGTAGTCATAGGCTTCCTCAAGACTTCTGGTATTCATACTGTCGGCGGTCAGGCGGCGGGGTCATTCCCGCGACCAATGCTCCTTCGCGCCAAACAGGGTAGCATTGTCGGTAAACTTTATCGTCTGCAGCGCCAGCCGCCAAACTTCCGTCAGGGGTTTCAGGCGGGCAATGGGATGGCGGGCCACGTAGAGGCTGAGCGCGTCGCGCCGTTCGCTCCCGGAGAGTAGGCTGACCGAGGCCAGATATTGAATGCCGCAGATGTCGCGAATTTTTTCAGGCTGGCCGCTGATGGTGCCGCTGACCTGTCCGCCGGACGCCATCGCGCCGCCGTGGCGCGTACTGCTGCTGGACAGGACGATCAGGCTGGCATTGGCGGCATCGAACGCATAGAAACAGCTGGCGCTCCACAGGCCGTCTTCGTCCAGCGTCGTCAGCGACAACACATGATGATGTTCAATAAACGTCGCGGCGGAAGTCGGTAATGGTTGCATCTTTCGTCTCTTTATTCGTGGACCCGGTCATCGACACCGGGCCCGCAGGTCATACATCAGGCGATGTAGGTAGACCATAGATGGGAGAGCGGCATGACCAGAAACAGTCCCGGTAGCATATTGGCGACGGGAAACAGCTTGATGCCGCTGATCCTTAACCCGGTTGCCAGCATGATGAGCCCGCCGGCGGCGGAGAAGTCCGCCATCATATCGGGCGTTGTCAGCGGCAGGATCATCGCGGCTAGCATCGCCAGCCCAAGCTGAATGAGCAGCTGCGGGATCGCGATAGTGATGACAGCATACCCCAATAGCGTAGCGAAGATGGCCGAAGTAAACAGATCCAGCGCCGTCTTGATGTACAGAATCGATGGGTCGCCGGTCATGCCTTCGTGCATGGCGCCGAAAATCCCGGTGCCGCTGGCGCAGAACAGCACCAGGATCGCGACGAATTTATCCGTGAATTCGGTGTGGGAGATGCCTTCCACGGCGGGGAAAATGCGGTCGATCAGCCCACGCGTGGTGCCCGCCGCTTTCCCAATGCCTTTTTCGATGTACAACAGCTCGCCCAGAATGGCGCCGAGGATCATGGCCAGCACGACGGCGGGCATGAATTTCACCTTGATGATCAGCATGATCCCAAGGCCCACGGAGCACAGGCCGAACGTCAGGGGCAAGGCGGTTCTAATTCTCTCGGGAAGCCGCGTGCTGATGAGCGCGCCGAGCAGGCCGCCGACCACGATAGCCGCGCCGTTCACATAAGGTCCGATTAGCATTTCTCGTTATCCTTGTTATTTTTTTCAGTTTTATGCCGTAGCACGTCTACGGCCTGGTGTTGACTGAATTGTCTCCCCAGCGGGGCAATGTGTTGACCTCAAGACCAAACAAATCGAGCGCGCGTCCCACGCTGTGGGTGATGATGTCATCCGGCGTCTGCGGGCGTTGGTACAGCGCCGGGACGGGCGGAAAGATAATGCCGCCCATTTCCGTCACCTGCTGCATATTGCGCAGGTGCCCCAGATTCAGGGGCGTTTCCCGCGCCATCAGCACCAGCTGACGGCGCTCTTTGAGCACGACGTCCGCGGCGCGCGTCAGCAGATTATCCGTCAGACAGTGGGCAATGGCGGCCAGCGATCGCATGGAGCAGGGCGCGACCAGCATGCCCAGCGTCTTGAACGATCCGCTGGAAATCGACGCGCCGAGATTTTTACACTCGTGTACCACATCTGCCAGCGCAATCACCGCTTCTATCCTGTAGTCAGTTTCCAGGGCGCAGGTTTTTTCTGCGCCCGCGGAGACCACCAGATGAACCTCCACATCCTGTGCTTTCAACAGCTCAAGCGCCTTCACGCCATATTGAAAGCCCGATGCGCCGCTGATGCCTACGATAATACGTCGGGTGGTCATCTTGCCCCCTTATTCGAAGTCTGGCAGGAAGCGTTTAACGTCGACCTCTTGGAACTTCGAACGCTCGAAGTGCGGTTTGAGGGCGAACGGCACGGTACAGTCGAAAATGGTCTTACAGGACATGCCTTCCTGCAAAATCGACGGGCTGTATTCGGGCACCTGCGACGGGTCCAGCGGATGGCAGCGTACGCCGGGGATGAAGACGGTATCGACATCGCCCTGATAGCGGGTCTGCATCGCCCACATCACATCGTCGCTGTCGAAGATATCGACGTCTTCGTCCACCAGAATCACGTGCTTCAATTCCGGAAACGCGGAAAATGCCAGCAGCGCAGCCTGACGCTGGCGACCTTCGTCCACCGGCGAGGATTTTTTGAACTGCATCACCGCCAGCAGCTTGCCGCCGCCCGCCGAGTGAGCGAACACATTCAGCAGCTTGCCCGGCATCGCCCGGTTGACCATGTCCAGAATGCTGGCTTCGGTAGGAATCCCCGCCATGTTGACGTGTTCTTCGCCGGGACCGACGGTGGTGCGCCAGATCGGATGGTGACGATGGGTGACGGCTTTCACCTTAATCACCGGCAGCGCGGCTTTGGCCCCGCCGGTGTAGCCTGGGAATTCCGGCATGGCTTTCCCGGTGTCGGTATTCTGGTCTTCACGGACGCGCACATCCGGCAGCAGCTCGCCTTCGATGACGATTTCGGCGTGGCCGATAGCGTATTCGTTGATGGTTTTACATTTCACCAGCTCGACGGCATGGCCGCGCAGCGCCCCGGCGACGCTCAGTTCGTCAAAGCCGAGCGGCGTTGTCGGCGGCTCGAAGCAGGCGGCGATTTCAATGGCTGGATCGACGCCGATGCTGACGGAGATGGGCAACGGCTTGCCCGCCGCTTCCGCTTTCTGGCGGAAGGCATCGATATGACGGCCGGGCGTCAGCCACATGGATAGCTCGTCGCGGCTCTGCACGCAGAGGCGGTGAATGGTAATGTCGGATTCGCCGGTATCGGGATCGGAGGCGTAGCACAGTCCCATGGTGACGTAAGGACCGGCGTCTTCGGCGGTGTTGGTCGGCGCGGGAAGCAGGGTGCGCAGGTCAAAACCGGCGTCGCTCGCCAGATGAACCACTTCCTGACACACAGCGTTGTCATCATGGACTCTGACCGGTGAAATGGGATGCTGGACCGAGTCTTTCAGCAGGTGTCCCAAACGTTCCGGCTCGCAACCGAGGAAGTGACCGACGCGTTTGCGGGAGCCGTTGAGGCCGATCGCTACGCTGACATTATCGAACCCTTTAATGTTGTTGAAGATCATGACCGGGCCGTTTTTGCGCGTCGGCCGCATACAGGTGCCGCCCGCGCCAACATAGCGATAAACGCCGGACAGTTCGGCCTGAGGATCGACTTCTACGTCGGTAGAGACCAGTTCGCCCGGCAGCGTTTTCAGTAACGCCAGCGCGGAACGCAGATCGTGGACCTGATTTTCCGGCTTATTTTTAACGTGAGACATAATGACGCTCCTTATGGAAAGGCAATCTATTGGCTGGGAAAAATATATGACTGCGTTACCGTCCCGACAAATACCATTTAAGTAGTAGCGCTCATATCAAAGCGATCTACCTCACTCACGCTCAATATTTATTTGCCGGATGAATTCGAAGTGTGATGTCAATAATACGGACATCAGGCAAGCAGGAATATCTTCATTTGATGCGATGTAACATGCCGGCAACAATTAAATCACGGCTATCCGAGCGGCCTTATCTATTCATGACAATTGCGATCCCGCTACAAAATCGAACGATTCCATTTATGATAAGCTGAACTCTATGGTCGCATGGTCGGTATTCCTGTCCGTATGAAGAGGCTAGTATGGATCTGAAAAGACTCAAGTATTTTTGTAAGGTGGTGGAAGAGGGTTCCATTAGCCAGGCCGCGAGGCAGCTCAATATGGCGCAGCCGCCGTTAAGCAAACGGATTCATGAACTGGAAGAGGAATTAAACGTCTCCCTTTTTGTACGGACGGCAAAAAAAATTGAGCCCACGGAAGCCGGCTTTTATCTGTATAAAAAATCCTGCGAAATATTGCGATTGATTGAAAATACCTCGCGTGAAACCATTTCCATTGCCAATAAAGAAAATAAAGTATTAAAGATCGGTCTGTCGCATTTGTTTCAATGTTATTTCAAACCGCTGTTTTTAGAATTACATCGACGTAATCCGGCGGTGATATTAAATATTTCCGTTTCAGATTCCAGTCATCTCGAACAGTCGCTTAACGACGGCTTAATTGATATTGCGCTGATCCAAAAACCTTATCACTGCAAAGGATTCGCCTGCCTGGCGTTTGACCCCGTGCGGCTGGTAGCGGTCGTCAACAAGGCGCTGCTACCGGAAAAACCAGAGGGGCCTTTCCCTTATCTCGATGTGGGCCGCTGGCCGCTGCTGTTATTGCATCGGGCGCGCGATCCCGGCACCTATGAAAGCCTGCTGGATCACTTTCGCAAGGGCGGCGTCGATCCGGAGGTGATGATGCATGTGACTCAACCCGGCGTCATTCTCGACTGGCTGGAATCCGGTCTGGAAGCCGCGACGCTGTTGCCCTCATCGGAAGTGGACCGCGACCGGCTGCGGCACTGCCACGTCATCGACGTTTTTCCGTCGCCGCAGGTTTTTTTCCCCGCGATGGTCAAAATGTCCGCCACGCCTCATATGCAGGAACTGATGGAGATTATTCAGGACGGTTATCCGTTCACTGAGGGGGCTGGGCCCGCGAGGAAATGCGTTGGGAAGAAAGCGTCGACGCCGTATCACCGACGTCGACGGACAACACTCAGGCTAGATAACGGCGGAACCAGGTAAGGGTTCTCTCCCAGGCGAGATCGGCTGCGGCCTTGTCGTAGCGCGGCGTGGAGTCATTATGGAAACCGTGATTAACTCCGGGATAGATGTGGCCTTCATAGGTTTTATTATTCGCCTTGAGCGCTTCCTCATAGGCGGGCCACCCCTCGTTGATCCGCGTATCCAGCTCGGCGTAGTGGATCAGCAGCGGCGCTTTGATGCGGGGCACGTCTTCGACTTTCGGCTGGCGGCCGTAAAAAGGCACGGCTGCCGCCAGCTCCGGGTAGGCCACGGCGGCGGCATTCGCCACGCCACCGCCATAGCAGAAGCCGGTGATCCCGACCTTGCCGGTAGTGCGCTCGTCCTCTAGCAGAAATTCCACGGCGGCGAAGAAGTCGTTCATCAGCTTGGTCGGGTCGACCTGCTGCTGGAGTTCGCGACCCTTGTCGTCGTTGCCGGGATAGCCGCCGACGGAGCTGAGTCCATCCGGCGCCAGCGCGATAAAGCCCGCCTTGGCGACGCGACGTGCGACATCTTCGATATACGGGTTCAGACCGCGGTTTTCATGGGCGACCACCACGGCCGGCAGCTTGCCTTTCGCTCCCGCAGGGAGAACCAGATAGCCGCGCACTTTGCCGTGACCATTGGGAGAAGGGTAGGTGATATAGGACGGGGAAATGGTCGGATCGGTAAACTCCACCTGCTGTGCCAGCGCATAGTTGGGGCTCATCAAACCAAGCAAGGCGACCGCCGTTAGGCCGCCGACGGTGTATTTCGCGGCTTTCTCCAGGAACTGGCGTTTGGTGATCTTGCCGTGTGCATAGTAGTCATACAGTTCGAGCAGCTCCGGCGGAAAATCTTTTGCGGTAAGACGGGTCATTCATGCGCTCCTTCTGTCCATGTTTTGAACTTTAATTTAACAGAAGGTTAACGGATGTCGAGAGTGCCGACGCCGCGCTTTTTCTTCGTCAAATCACGCTTCAACCCCTCACCAAGCCCGGTATCCAAGGGGAACGACGCGCGGCGACTCCTGGTTAACAAGGTGTAAAGATTTGAAAAGCTTTTTCACCGTTCAGTCGTGCCTGTCACCCCTTCAACAGGCCGTCGCGTCCGGTTCTGCACCCTGTCTGGCCGATTGCGTGTAGAGGGGTTTTGTATACACTAAACCCGCAGTGATACCTTTCTATCCGGGGACGTGATGTATGATAAAAATGATTGCAGTTGATATGGACGGTACGTTTCTCAACAACGATAAGCAGTTCAACAAAACCCGATTTTCCAGGCAGTACGCGCAGCTGAAACAAGACGACATTCGGTTCGTCGTCGCCAGCGGTAATCAGTACTATCAGCTCCTCTCTTTCTTCCCCGACATTCGCGACGAAATTGCCTTCGTGGCCGAAAACGGCGCGTATGTGGTCACCGACGGCCAACCGATTTTCTGCGGCGAACTCGCGCCTGCGGATGTACGTAAGGTGATTGAGGTGCTGTCCGCGATCCCCTACATCCAGTTCGTGGTTTGCGGCAAAGACAGCGCCTATGTTTATGCGTCTTCCACCGATGATTTCCTGCAACTGATTGGCAAACACTATTACCGCATCGAACAGCGTGACGACTTTGACGGCCTGACGGACACGATCTTCAAGTTCTCGCTTAGCGTGCCGGACGATCAGATCCCCGCGTTGATGGAGCACATTGGACATGCGTTGGACGGCATCGTCAAACCGGTGTCCAGCGGATTCGGTTTTGTCGATCTGATTATTCCTGGCGTCCATAAAGCCCATGGGATCGCGCTGTTGCAGCAACGCTGGCAGATCGGGAATGACGAAGTGGTGGCGATCGGCGACAGCGGCAACGACGAGGAAATGCTACGGCAGGCGGGATTCGGCGTGGCGATGGCGAATGCTCAGCCTAAAATCCGCGAAGTGGCGAAGTACCATACCGAAAGCAACCAAGAAGAAGGCGCGCTCAATGTCATCGAACGGGTATTAACCCGCAGCGCGCCGTTCGACCCGCAGTAATCGCTTCCCTGTGAAGAAGCCCGTCTAGGCAATTTTGGCGACGGGCAGCTCACTCCAGCGCGTCGTGTAGGCGGGAGACAGCATCTCTCTTTTCATCTGCCACGTCGGAGAGATGCCCTGACCGGCAAACCAGACTTTGCTCGATCCTTCGTGGTTAATTTTATCGATAACGTTCATCAGCGCCGTGCTGTTGGCCCGGGGCGGATTGTCATCAAAGAGATGCAGCTGGGTGCGGTGCAGCGGTGAGAAATCGTTGAGCATGACGCCGGCTTTCATGTAACGGGGCCCGTCCTTCCAGATTCTTTCCAGACCGCGCACGGCGGCGGCCACGATATCCCGCGTATCTTGCGTGCCCGACAGCAGCTGTTCGCTGGCGCTGTTGGCATAGAAGATCTCATTGTGCGCGTGGGGCGACGACCGTATGAAGATGGCGACCTGCCGGCAGAGTTGTTTCTCCGCGCGCAGCTTTTCCGCGGCGCGTTCCGCATAGCGGCAGACGGCCTGATGCATCTCCTCCTGACGGGTGATGCGGACGCCAAAAGAGCGGCTGCAGACAATGTGCTCTTTCGTCGGCGTCTCCTCCTCAAACTCAATGCAGGGTTCGCCGCGCAGTTCTCGGACGGTACGTTCCATCACTACGCTGAAGTGCTTGCGGATAAACGACGTCGGCGAGCGTGCCAGATCGAGCGCGGTCGTGATACCCAGCGTATGCAGCCGGCGCGTTGTTCTTCTGCCGACGCCCCAGACATCTTCCACCGGCGTGAGCGACATCAGTTTTTGTAGCCGAATCGGGTGTGTGAGCGCGACGATGCCGCCGGTCGCGGGGTAGCGCTTGGCGGCATGGTTGCACAGCTTGGCCAGCGTTTTCGTTTTCGCCATGCCCACGCCGACGGTCAGGCCCGTGGTGGCGTAGACGGCTTCTCTGACCTGTCGGCCGAACTGTTCAAACGACAAGGTGACATCAATCCCCGTGATATCCATCCACGCTTCATCGATGCTGTAGATCTCGACGCGCGGCGCCAGCGCTTCGAGCGTGGTCATGACTCTGGCGCTGAGATCGGCATAGAGCGCATAGTTCGAGGTGAAGACGGCGACCTGCTGTTCCCGGAGCCGCTGACGCATCTGGAAGTAGGGCATCGCCATCGGAATTCCCAGCCGCTTGGCTTCCGCGTTGCGCGCGATCACACAGCCGTCGTTATTGGACAGCACCACCACCGGTTTGCCTTTCAGGTCGGGGCGAAACACGGTTTCGCAGGAGGCGTAAAACGCATTGACGTCGGCCAGCGCAAACATACATTACCTCTGCAGACTGTGAATGATGTGCGCCACGACGCCGAAGATCTCCAGCGCATCGGGATCGGGGTAGAGCGGGGCATAGGCCGGATTCATGGGCAGCAGCGCCAGGCGGGGTTTCAGCGCCAGCGTCTTCACCGTGAACTCTCCGTCGATTGCCGCGATGATCACATCGCCATGAGAGGCGGTGATCGACCGGTCAACGACCAGCAGATCGCCGTCGTGTATACCGACATCCACCATGGATTCGCCGCTGGCGCGCACAAAATAGGTCGCGCTGGGGTGTTTGATCAGCAGTTCATTCAAATCCAGCGACTTTTCGACATAGTCCTGTGCCGGAGAAGGAAAGCCCGCCGCACAATGGTCGCTGAATAAGGGAAGACTTATTTTAGGGGAATCCAACCGTGGAAGGATCAAACGGTATGAACGCATGAAAGCCTCTTTAACTGGTTTTTTATACAGTATAATCACACCACTAGCGGCTTGTGTAGAGCGGATTTTTCTTTATTCAGCGCGATGCTGATTTAAAAAGATTTTTATTTCGACGGACGAAAAGCGGGAGCGGGATATCGTCACTGCCGGTGTATTCACCGAGAGGTTATATGATCCTGCTAAGTGGAAAATAAAACTGTAACATTATTTGGGCGTCACCGTCATGGACGGTCTAAATAACTCTCTTCACTTCTTTTTAATAAAAAAACCATGCTTCGGCGATGCTGAAAAAGAGACCAGCATGCCGACTTTTCGAGCATGAGTGAATCATGGAATCATGCGTTTGGGGGGTTACCGAATGCTTGAATATTGGTGGTTTTTGGCTCTTTTAACAGGTATTTTACTACCGGATGTGGAAGTCTTAGCGCGTTTTCCGTTTTGATTTCCGAGGATGCGCGCACTCTTTTTGACAGAAGAATAAAACCTCTCGCATTTAATAAACGCGCATCTTTAACATGAGCCTTCTATGCATTAATTAATCAACTATGTAGCATGGCTAACTATTACCTTGGGTTGACTATATCGTGCGTCGATTCCTGGATGAAAAATCGTGGTCTTTTCATCACGTTTTATCCGTGAATAAAAAACGGCCTCCTGCGGTTCGGCCACATGATGGCGATATGGGGGGGATGTGAGGTGGAGGAAATTAAGTCGTTAAGGCCGACCTTATTATTATTGGGCGAGGGAATGACATTGCCAATAAATGATTAGCCTCCTCGCGTTGTGTCATTGAACATCCTACCGATAAATGGAACAATCCCGACCACCAAGGCAGGCGTTCGCCGCTAAATAGAGGAAGAAACATGCGAAAAATACATTGGATGGCGTTGATTCTGGGATTGTTCATGACGACGGCTGTCTGTGCCGCCACCGATACTCCGCGTCCGCCGGTCGGCGACAATGTGGTGGCCTATAGTGGCGAGCAGGGCGTAAAAGTCTGGACCTTACGTTATGGCGAACGAGCCGCCAATCAGGCGCTAGTGCAGATCGACGGCATCGATCACGACTGGAAAATGCGCATCCAGAAAATGGATGTGGAAAAAACCAATAAAGATACGCGCTACTCGACGCAGGTCGACGGAAAAAAATTCGTCGTGCTGATTATTCACAGCGGTTATGGGGAACTGTATCTGCCCGGCGAAGCACAGGAAACCATGGTCGGATATGACGATACGCTGTCGCAATCCGGCAACGCGCAGTACTTCCTGACGGATTACCTACAGCAGGATAACCCGCAGTAACTCGCAGGGGGCGCTACCGTCAGACAGGCGTAGCGCCATCGCCGTTTACCCTTCCTTCGAACGTTCTTTGCAACATCCCCGCTGAAGTCAAAACCTCAGCCGCTATTGCCCCGCCTGCATAATTTTCGGCAAGTTCAGCTCAATCCAATCCGCCAACTGAATCACGCGCTCGTAGACCTCGCGGCCGAGTGGTGTGAGCGAGTACTCCGTATGTGGGGGAACCACGGGCAACATGTTGCGGTGTACGAAACCATCCCGCTCAAACATCTGCAGCGTCTGGGACAGCATCTTTTCGCTGATACCGCTGATCTTTCTGCGTAGCTCGCTGAAACGCAACGTGTCTTCGTCCAGGGCAATCAGCACAAGAATGCCCCAGCGGCTGGCGATATGTTGCAGTACATCCCGTGACGGGCAGTTGGCATCCAGCAACTTACCGTAGCGAATTTCTTCATGATGGGGGCCGAGTTCACGGCTGTTTTGGGTACGCATCACATTTTCCTGATAAAAACCAAACTTACCAAAAGGTAAGTACTTACTAAAAGAGAGTGTATCCTTTATAGTCTCCCGCGTCTACGAAGTGAATATCGATACAGTGGGGGCATGACGGGAGTCTTCGCGTGCCCTACAACCCTAAACGGAGGTCATTATGATTGCAGTAACCGGTGCGACAGGTCAGTTAGGTCGTCTTGTCATTGACGCATTGCTGAAAAAAGTTCCCGCTGATCAGATCATTGCCGCAGTTCGTAACCCGTCGAAAGCGCAGGATTTGGCCGAGCGTGGCGTACTCGTTCGTCAGGCGGATTACAGCCAGCCGGCGACCCTGGCCACGGCATTCCAGGGCGTTGATAAACTGCTGCTGATTTCCTCGAGTGAAGTGGGGCAGCGCACCGCGCAGCACCGTGCGGTGATTGACGCCGCCAAGGCGGCAGAAGTCGGGCTGATCGCCTATACCAGCCTGCTGCATACGGATACCTCGCCGCTGATGTTGGGTGAAGAACACCGCCAGACGGAAGCCGCACTGAAAGCCTCCGGCGTGCCTTTCGTCTTGCTGCGCAATGGCTGGTATACCGAAAACTATGCCGCCAGCATTGCTCCGGCTTTGGCGCACGACGCCTATATCGGCGCGGCGCGTGAAGGTCGCATCGCATCGGCGACGCGGGGGGACTACGCGAGTGCGGCGGCCGCCGTTTTGCTGCTGGACGATCAGGCAGGGAAAGTCTACGAACTGGCGGGCGACGATAGCTATACGCTGGCGGAGTTTGCGGCGGAGATCTCCAGTCAGTCGGGAAAAACCATCGCCTATGTCGATCTGCCGGTCGCAGAGTTTGCCAATGCGCTGAAGGGGGCGGGCTTACCGGATGGTCTGGCCGATGTGCTGGCTGACTCCGATGCGGGTGCCGCCGAAGGCGCGCTGTTTGATGACGGTAAAACGCTGAGCCGTCTTCTGGGACGCCCGACCGTGTCCTATCAAAAAGTGATCGCCGACACGCTGGCGTCGCTGTAATGCAAACGACCCCGCCTTCTCGTGGAGAAGCGCGGGGTCGTCCTCATAGCAACGGCAGTCGCCGCCGGACATCACTTTCTTCGACCCCAGTGCGGGTCGGTCTCGTGATTAAATGTGAGTGCCTAGCGCAATACAGCCCGTCAGCATCAATACGGCAGTCATGCCGCCCAACCCAAAAAGACCTTTCATCGAATCTCCAGTGCGTTTAATCAACGTGGATCTGAGCGCTCGCCGAATAACGTTCGCCTAAAATAAAGAGACACAGCCGGTCAACATTAATACCGACGTGATGCAGCTCAATAACAGTACACCTTTCATAACCTCTCCTTTCCCACATGAATGTCATCGTTAGAGTACGCCATAAAAATACCGTACTGTACGGTTCAATTTATGAACTGGCAGGACTAGACTGTCAAGCCAATGTAGGAGCCTATGCCACGCGTTGCTTAAAACCGGGCATGGTTCTGCTGCTTTTACTCTCATTCAGAGAACGCGGCGGGTGAGTGAACATAGAGGCGGTTGATGATATTTGACTGAATAGATTGAATAAAAATGACATTCGCAGGGCGGTAGTGACATGTCGGTAGATGTTGTCCGGTAAAAGAGTGATCTGAGTCATAAAAATCAGACGGGTGCAGACGTAGTATAGAAGGGTATATAACGATATATATCAAAAGGATAAAAAATGCTCTCAAGCGCCGTATCCTGCCCTCAATGATCATCACGCTTTCCTCCGTTCACACCCTTAACCAAGCTGCTATCGACTACCCACCGGCCAGGCCATGCGTCCGCTAGTGCCGGAGTGCGTCCTCCAGCGGCTAGCATTCTATGGTGAACAGACACGAACAGCCTTGCGCTGTGGTCGCGTGGAGGCACGGCGTTATCGTCTCCGTTTTGGTCTTCCTTTTCGGTGTCGCACAGGAGACATGGGATGTCTGACGCAACATCTTTGGCATTTTGCTGTCTCATAGCCAACTAACGTTATCGTGATCGCATTAGTAAAAAGATGCATCGTAGTATCACGGATAGGCCCGGGTGTGGGGGGAGTTGATACCATTCCCCTTTTAACCATGGATATGGAGCAGTTATCTGCATGGCCTTGATGCGGCCTGAGAGTGACCGCCGTCGCAAGAAAGACGTCGAGGTCGACGCGGTCAGCGGAGCTGGAAAATAAATGAAACGGACATCTCATCGTTATTGAGTTGGAGAGGGCGTTGACCCCTCGGCTACGACTAGACCTTTATCATGGAAAAGAAAGATGACGGATAAACAGCGCGAAGTGCTTCCTGAAACCTACCGGGCATGGACCTGGCATGACGGCACCGATCCTCACGATCTGAAACTCGAACGCATTCCCTTGCCGCGACCGGCGGCCGATCAGGTGTTGGTGCGCAACATTGTGATTGGCTTGAATCCGGTGGATTGGAAGGTACTGGGCGCGGAGAATCTGCGTTGGCAGCCCGGTAAAGTGCCTGGTGTCGACGGCGCGGGCGTCGTGGTGGCGGTGGGCGAGGACGTCTCCGACCGCTGGCTGGGCCAGCGCGTCGCTTATCACCAGAATTTGCAGTCTCCCGGCAGTTTTGCCGAGTTTGCGCCTGTCGATATGCGCGCACTGTTACGCCTGCCCCTGCAATTGGATTTCTCCATAGCAGCCAGCGTGCCATGTCCGGCGCTCACCGCGTGGCTGGCGCTGGATAAACTGCCGCCGCAGTCGGGCCAGCCGATATTGATTAGCGGCGCGGGCGGGTCCGTCGGGCACTATCTGGTGCAGTTGGCCGCCGCCTATGGATTCAACGTGACCGCCATGAGCCATGCCCGCCACTGGGAACGGCTGAGGACGCTGGGCGCGCAGGATTGCGTCGCGAGCGAGCTGGCGGACGATCCCGACTGGACGAGTGAGGATGCGGGCTTCTTTGCCATCATCGACAGCGTAAGCGCCGACCATGCCGAGCGCTTGTCCCCGATGCTGCAAGCGAACGGTCATCTGGTCTGCATTCAGGATCGCGTTGCGAACTGGCCATGCGCCCCGTTTGGGCGGGCAATCTCCCTGCATGAGGTGGCGCTGGGCGCGCTGCATCAATTCGGTGACGAAGCGGCCTGGGCGCGGCTGACGGCGGCGGGCGAACTGCTGCTGATCGACCTGGCGGAAGAGCGGCTGCAGGCAGAGTCTCGGGTGGTCCGTGATTTCTCCGAGTTGCCGCTGCTGCTGGACGAACTGCGCCACCGCTCATTTTCCGGCAAGCCGCTGGTGCGGGTGTGATCCTGTACTGAGGAAAAGACAGACCCATTCAGCCATTGTGTTGAGTTCAGTGAACATCGACGGCATTACTGATTGCCCTAAGCGTCAGCAACAATTGCTGACGCCGAATCCCCTAAATCACGCGCTTTACGTTGTAAGTGGGGTAAAGCGCGCTGTTCGGCGCAAAGGGGGAGATCTGAGCCTCTTCATCTCATCAATCTGGAATACAGACTCTGAGGCGATGCCCGTCGGGGTCAAGTGCCACAAATGTTTTACCGAATACCGCCTGTTTGGGTTCCTGTTCAATTTGAACGCCGAAGGTCATCCATCGCTGGTATAGCTCATCGACCACCTGGATGTTTTCAACCATAAAACTGATTTCCGTTCGGTTACCCTCTCCACATGATGCAAAATCATGCGCGTTTGTTGACCACAATCCCAGGTTAAGGCCATTGTCGAAAGAGAAAGCAGCCCAGGTGGGAAGCACAACGTCTGGCTCTTTATCAAATAATGTTTGATAAAACTTGCTGCTTATCGGCGGGTTAGAAACATAAAGAATAAACAAATTAGGTATCATTGCGAGTACGTCTCCTTAATCTCACAGAGACATCACTATGGCAGGGAGCAATGACAATTTATGTCAGTATCCGGACCCAAGCGCGCCGAGCGCCTATTGAGTCTCTTGCAAATTCTGCATCGACATCGCTATCCAGTCAGTGGCAGCAGACTAGCTGAAGAACTTTCAGTCAGCCTTCGCACACTTTATCGTGATATTGCATCGCTACGTTCGCAGGGAGCCGATATTCAAGGGGAAGCGGGCACAGGATATATCCTCTCTTCGGGTTACCTTTTACCACCCATGATGTTCACGCCTGAGCAACTGGATGCGCTGGCGTTAGGCCTGCGCTGGGTCTCTGTTTACGGTGATGAGGATATTGCAAACGCTGCCTCGGAGGTTGCCGGGAAAGTCATACAAAGCATACCGCCGCAACTGCACGCTATATTCGAAAACTCGACGTTGCTGGTTGGAAAGGCCGATTCCATTAAAAAAGACCATCAGAATATGATTCCGCTGCGAAGTGCTATCAGGAGAAGATTAAAAGTCCAAGCGCGCTATAAAGACCGTTTGGGTAATGATACTGAAAGAATTCTATGGCCTTTTGCATTGGGTTACTTTTCAGGCGAAGTTATCCTCGCAGCCTGGTGTGAAATGCGTGATGATTTTCGTCATTTCAATGTGGAACAATTACGTTCTCTTAAACTTCTTGATGCGGGTTATCCTTATTCTCGGCAAAAGTTACTCAGCATGTGGCGTATCGCAAAGCGAGATATTCTTGATGAAATGGGCTGAGCTGAGGTGCAACTCCAAACGACAGAACGTTTATCTGACTTAAACAGAAAGTCTATTTTTGATCATGGTAGCCTTTGGGAACTATTTTTAGGGAGAAGATCAGATGTCACTGGGGATGCTGAAAAATCGCATAGAGTGGTCTGATTAGCTGACCTTAATCAGAAGCCAGTTAAACAATTTTGACCTGCTCCCCGTTGATTAACACACCGCGATGTTAGTAATGTCTTCATAAGCCACATGAGGACATCCCCATGAAGAAGCGTTTTTCCGACGAACAGATCATCAGTATTCTCCGCGAGGCCGAAGCCGGAGTTTCTGCCCGTGAGCTCTGCCGTAAGCACGCCATTTCCGATGCCACGTTTTACACCTGGCGCAAGAAGTTTGGCGGCATGGAAGTCCCTGAAGTGAAGCGGCTCAAGTCGCTTGAAGAGGAGAACGCCCGCCTCAAGAAGCTGCTCGCTGAAGCCATGCTGGATAAGGAGGCGCTTCAGGTGGCTCTTGCCCGAAAGTTCTGACGACAGACCAGAAGCGGGAAGCAGTGGAAGTCATGTGTGAGGCCGCAGGTCTGTCGCAACGTCGTGCCTGCAGGCTGGCAGGTTTGTCCCTGTCGACTTGCCGTTATTCGGCTCAGCGTCCGGCTGCTGACGCGCAGCTGTCTCTACACATCACAGAGCTGGCACTTGAGCGCCGCCGCTTTGGTTACCGGCGCATCTGGCAACTACTGCGTCGGGAGGGCCTTCACGTCAACCACAAGCGGGTATACCGCATCTATCATCTCAACGGCCTGAGTGTAAAGCGCAGGCGACGCCGCAAGGGGCTGGCGACTGAGCGGCTTCCGCTTATTCGCCCGGATGCGCCAAACCTGACATGGTCGATGGATTTTGTCATGGATGCACTTGCCAGCGGCCGCAGGATTAAGTGTCTGACCTGCGTGGATGATTTTACGAAGGAGTGTCTGACGATCACCACGGCATTCGGGATTACAGGCGTTCAGGTGACACGTATTCTGGACAGCATTGCGCTGTTTCGTGGCTATCCTGCAACGATAAGAACTGATCAGGGCCCGGAATTTACCTGCCACGCGCTCGATCAATGGGCCTTTGAACATGGTGTTGAGTTGCGCTTAATTCAGCCGGGCAAGCCAACGCAGAACGGATTTATTGAGAGTTTCAATGGCCGCTTTCGGGATGAATGTCTGAATGAACACTGGTTCAGCGATATTCTACATGCCCGGGAAATCATTAATGACTGGCGGCAGGATTATAACGAGTGTCGACCACATTCATCGCTGAATTACCTGACGCCGGCTGAATTTGCAGCGGGCTGGCGAAACGGGAAATATGAAGAAAAACCAACTGACATTACTAACTGAAGGTTGTATCTAATCCTGGGGGCAGGTCAATTTGAGTCGGAGGGCGAGTGCAAGGACCAGATCCAACAAATAAGCATCCCATGCAGGGATTTCCGCAGGTTTGTTTCATCAAAAATACGGTGACCAATCCAAATATTATTATTGGTGATTTCACCTATTACGATGATCCAGAAGACTCCGAGGATTTTGAACGCAATGTTCTCTACCACTTTCCTTTCATCGGCGACAAGCTGATTATCGGTAAGTTTTGCGCAATCGCAAAAGGCGTTCAATTCATCATGAATGGTGCAAATCACAAATTATCGGGTTTCTCTTCCTTCCCGTTTTATATTTTTGGGAATGGTTGGGAAAAGGCTACGCCACAGCCTGAAGATTTACCGTACAAAGGCGATACGATTATCGGGAACGATGTCTGGATAGGGTACAAAGCGCTTATCATGCCGGGTGTGAAGATTGGCGATGGCGCTATTATTTCCTCTATGGCTGTTGTCACTACAGACGTGCCCGCATATACCATTGTTGGTGGTAATCCTGCAAAAGTGATTAAGAAACGATTTTCAGATGAAATAGTCGCTGAGCTGGAGCAATTAGCGTGGTGGGACTGGTCTGTAGAAAAGATCACTAGGCACCTCACGGCAATAATGTCTAATGACATTAAAGCGCTTCGTACGTCCGAGTAATCTGAGCTGGCATGAGCGAGAGAATAACGTCGGCTCCTTTTGAAGTTCACCATGTGCCCTTTATTTTGGCTGCTATGTGCCAGGAGCGGACATTGCTGACTATGGAGAGCACAATCGACTGAACTGCTCCCTCCTTCGCCACCAGGCATCTCATTCGCTGAAGTGTCACTGACCATACGGCATCTACAAGTCATCACTAATCACTCGAACGATAAGCCCTAATGTACGGTGGTATAGGTAACAAGCCCCTGTAGAGGAACAAAAATACTGGACATAGCGCTTTAAATACAGTACCCGAAGCCTGCCTTTCTTCTCAGATAAGACATCATCCTTTCAACTTAACGTAAGTTATCTTTGCCTTTACATCATTTTTTCTAAAGATTTCGAAACTGATACCGTTAATTATATCTTACGTGTTGGATCTGCTGTGAGTTGGCAAAACTGCCTAAGCACAGTTGGCACTCCATACGCTCAGCTGTGAAGCGACTGGGTAATGCAGGCGGTGTGCCGCAAAGGAGTGACCACCACAAGTCCGTTCTTTAATGACTAAAGAGCTCTTCATTTCAGGAGATTTAAATGAACAAGCAGTTAGCTTCTCTTTCCCTACTGGTTGCAGCAATGCTAGCTTCACTTCCGGCTTTAGCCGCCACAAACTCTATCGTGAAAACAGAGACCGCAAGATAGATCACTGTTCTCTCTGATGGAAGCGGCTTGCCAGCAGCCACTGCATTTGGTCTGGTTTCCATAGATTTTCCGTCGGGTGCTCTTACAAAAACCAAAACCCTAACCAGCATCGCATACACTATCGCGGCATACCCTGCTGCAACGACTGATACTGTTGAGCTGTGCTATTACCGCCCGTATGCAACAACTCCATCACTGTGTAAAGCGGTAACCAGTGGGTCAACGGCGACCACCACAGATTTTAATAGCTTCCCGTTCGGTAACGGAGCTAGATTACGTATTAACCACACCACGACTGGTGCACGAGGTGCATCGCTTAAGCCTTCGCGCCAGGAAAGTGTCACTTATACCTACAGCTATTAATTACTAAACACCCATAACTTCTATCCAGGCTGGAGAGAATCAAACTATGAACGTCAACACCTCAACCAATGTTTATAGCTATGTACAGGATACATCTGGTAACGCGTCTAAAAAGACCAGCTCCCAGCCTGCCACTGGAAGCAGCACCACGACAGCTCAATCAAACTCATCAGCACAGTCTACGATAAGTGGACTGGGACTGATGATGACCCGCCTGTATGGAAACACAAACGCTCTCCCTGTAGTACAAACCCAGTTAACCACTGAAACACAGGACATGGATGCAGTAAACTTCCTGACCCTAGATGATCGCAATGTATTATCAGACCTTTATGCGCAGGCAAAGGATCAGGGAACTGATTTGCTCTATGTTGATGATTTAGCACGTGACTTAGGTAAGTACAGAAAGTTCGGTAGCGTATCCGGTAATTACAATACGGGGAATACATACGATGTGAGCGGGCGTAAGCAAACTATTGATTTCACTGCTAAGGATTCCGAGACTGCCTCCCGTATCCTGAACAGTGGTAATCTTTCCAGCTCCGTTCTTGATCCCGGATTCCTGAAGTTTGAGCTCAACTCCGGCTATTCGTTTGACCATGTCGCAAATTTTGATTATCTGGAATCGGTAGTTAACAATTCTGCGAGTAAGACAACTTCTAATGGACTGGGCCGGACCCCTGATTTCACCACTTATGTTAGTCAGGGACAGAATAACTACGTTGTGAATACCGCCAGCGAAGTGACGTTTAAAACTGATGAACCGGATGTTATCAGTAAAGATGGCGTTTTTTATGTTACAGAGACCGGTAAAAAGCACGGTTTTCGTCTAGAAGGTAACAATGTTTTGCAGGATGAAGGATTATCCATTAGTGATATTCAGTCTCAGACCGTCACAACGTTGCTGGACTATTATTTAAATGCAAACGAATCTGAGAACGTGAGCACTGATAAACCGACCACATTGTTCGACTATCTGTTCTCATCCAATATAGATAAAAAAATTCAGGAGTAAGAGCTCCTGATGCGTCTTCCTGAGCAACAGCTTCAAGATTTTATTTGTCTGTCGGGCATAACCCAAGTTTATCCTACAGGCACTTCATCACAGGTTGTGCTGCAAAACCTTTCGTTATCCATCCCGGTGGGACAGAGTTGTTCCATTACCGGACCATCAGGGTCCGGAAAAAGCACGCTTTTGAACATTATCGGATTACTGGATAAACCATTATCAGGCAAGGTCCTACTTGCCGGGGAAGACGTCTCCACCGCCTCAGATGATGTGCGGGCAAGAGCTCGTAATCAAATTATTGGTTTTGTTTTTCAGGGGTTCAATCTGTTATCTCGTCTAAACGCACTGGATAATGTCGCATTGCCACTGCTCTACAGAGGACTGCCAAAATCCATTGCCCGAGAGCAGGCTCAGCTACAACTCGATCGGGTGGGACTGGCTGAGAGACTTTATTATCGTCCTGCTGATTTATCGGGTGGGCAGCGCCAGCGTGTTGCTATTGCCCGCGCTCTGGTTGGCGAGCCGGCATTGTTGCTTGCCGATGAACCGACTGGAAATCTCGATCAAGACACAGCCAATGAGATCGTAGCGTTGCTCTTATCCCTGAATGAAACTGCTGGTACAACGCTTGTTATGGTTACGCATGACGAAAAGATGGCAGAACGGATGGAACGTCGTATCAGGATCGGCAATGGTCATATCGTTGAGGACACATATGCCGCACGATAGCACAGACGTGACAACTCCCCGTGATCTTCGTGGACGCTATGGTCCCTCCTGGTCTCACCTTTTTACAGAACCACTCGATAATCTACGTCTCTTAGGACGCCGGGCAGTGCTGGCATTGTCAGGTATTGCTGTTGGATGTATGGCGGTAGTGGTATTGCTGAATATCGGCTACAACGCCAGAGTTCAGGCGATGTGTAGTGGTCAACGAAAACTGGCCACCGCGTTAGAGTTTTTCCAGTATCGGTTTTCCGATTCGTTTGGTGGTAACCCACCATTATATTCGTGCGGTCTTAGTGCACTGTAATATCCAACGATATAGTTCGTTATGGCGTGAGCTGCATCGCTGAAGCTTACGTAACCCGTCACCGGCACCCATTCGTTCTTCAGACTCCTGAAGAAGCGCTCCATTGGGCTGTTATCCCAGCAGTTTCCGCGCCGGCTCATACTCTGTCTGATTCTGTATCGCCACAGTAACTGCCGGAACTGCCTGCTTGTATAGTGACTGCCCTGGTCGCTGTGGAACATCACCCCAGCGGGCTTACCGCGAGTTTCCCATGCCATTTCCAACGCCTTCATGGTGAGTCTGCTGTCCGGCGAGAACGACATTGCCCAACCCACTGGTTTTCTTGCGAACAGGTCGAGAACAACGGCGAGGTACGCCCAGCGTTTACCTGACCAGATATAGGTCACATCACCGCACCACACCTGGTTGGGCTCCGTTACGGCGAACTGTCGCTCAAGATGGTTCGGGATAGCAACGTGCTCATGACCGCCACGTTTATACCGGTGAGTCGGCTGCTGGCAACTGACCAGTCCCAGCTCTTTCATGAGCCTGCCGGCAAGCCAGCGCCCCATCTGGTAGCCTCTCTGGGTTGCCATTGTGGCGATGCTTCTTGCTCCGGCCGAACCGTGGCTGATGCCATGCAGCTCAAGTACCTGACTGCGTAATATAGCCCGTCTGCCGTCTGGCTTTTCAGGACGGTTTTTCCAGTATTTGTAGCTGCTGCGATGAACCCCGAACACATGGCAGAGTGTGGCCACAGGATAACGCGCCCTGAGTTTCCCGATTATCGAGAACTGTTCAGGGAGTCTGACATCAAGAGCGCGGTAGCCTTTTTTAATATTTCGTTTTCCATTTCAATACGTTGCATCTTCTTCCTGAGCTCACGTATTTCGATTTGTTCCGGCGTTATCGGGGAGGCTTTTGGTGTTTTGCCCTGACGCTCATCACGCAGTTGTTTGACCCATTTCGTCATCGTGGAAAGACCTACATCCATAGCCTTGGCGGCATCAGAGACGGTGTAGTTTTGATCGACAACCAGCTGAGCAGATTCGCGTTTGAATTCAGGACTAAAATTTCTTCTTTTCATTGGAGCACCTGTGTTGTTCTGAGGTGAGCATATCACCTCTGTTCAGGTGGCCAAATTCAGTAAACCACTTCAATCAGGACTTGGCGGTATTGCGTTACTGGTTGGAGGTATCGGCGTAATGAATGTGATGGTGATGAACATATCGGAACGGCGCCGGGAAATAGGTGTCCGCATGGCACTTGGGGCTCGACCTAAGGACATTGCCCGACTTTTCCTGATTGAAGCCATTATTCTGGCGACTCTTGGGGCATTCACCGGTGCTGCACTGGGCTTGGCTGCATCCTGGATATTCGTCCATTACTCAGGCTGGCAAAATTTTACAATGTCCCCAGCCTCTCTTCCACTGGGTATAGGAAGCGCTATAGCTACGGGGCTTTTTTTTGGTCTATCACCGGCGATTGCAGCATCGCGGTTGTCCCCAATAAAGGCCCTTCGCGATGAATAAATGCAGTTTACTGTTGTTAGCCGCTTTGTTTACCCCCTTATTTTCATATGCATGGTCTGACGTTGAATTACATCCTTCTCATGCATCACGACCGGGACAGCCGTCATCAGCTAATCCTATAATTTCCCTGAATACTCAGACGATAGATCTTACCCTTAGCGACGCTATCTATTTGGGCCTACGGGACAACCGGTCAATTCGCAGCATCTATTTTGATCGTATCTCTCAGAAATTTAATCTGCGTGTTGCTGAAGATCGCTTTACACCAAAGTTAGTTCTCAGCGCCAGTTATCAGTCCGACAGGAATCAGGATGATCGTTCTCACCAGGGAAATATGTCGCCTGTAGCGACCTTACTCACCCCATACGGTTCTCGATTCAGCCTAGGGTGGACCGGGAGTCAGACTAGAGCAAGAAATTCGGGACTTTCCAGCAATGATGGCGCGAATATTACTGTCATTCAGCCACTTCTTCGCGGTGCGGGCAGGGACGTTGCCACGGCACCCGTTAGACTTGCTCAGCTTAATGAACAGAGCAACCGGCTCTCGTTAAAACTGACGATCATGCAGACCGTGACAAAAATTATCATGTCCTACCGTGAGCTGCTTCAGTCACAGGAGCAGGTTAATATTGCACGGGACTCCCTTGAACGTTCCAGGCAGTTAGCTGACGTCAATCGGGCAATGATCTCCGCGGGTCGTATGGCAGAGTTCGAAATTGTGCAGACTGAAGCCGATGTAGCCTCTCAAGAGTTGGCTCTGGAGGATGCGCGTAATCAGCAGGAGTCTTCAAGGCTGGCGCTTTTGCAACTTTTGGCTCTGGATCTGAATACCTCAATATTCGCCAGCGATGCCTTACAGGCGCGACGTGTGGACATAAACATCCAGCAAGCGCTGTCAGAAGCTGAGAGATCTTAACCAGAGTGGCTTGCCCAGCTTATTGCGGATGAGCAGGCCGGAATTAACCTTGTCGTAGCACGCAATAACAGGCTTTGGGACGTTTCACTGGTGGGAGGAGCAAGCCAGGTCCGCGACCGTAGCGATAAAAATGGCTCGTCACAAACATGGGACAACTATGTTGGCCTGAAGGTAGAAATACCTGTAGGTGATATGAGAGCACATCAGGAAGAGGTTCAGGCACAGGTAGATCTACGAACTCAGGCGCTTCGCGTACAGGAGGCTCATCAGCAGCTGGAGCGCGAAGTGATCAATGCTGTCAGGAACATTGGTACCCGATGGCGTCAATACGAAATTTCTGTTCGTATCAGCGATCTCTCCCGACGGAAGTTGGACATTGAACGTGAGAAGCTCACTGCTGGTCGTTCCAGCAACTTTCAGGTGCTGCGTTTTGAGAGCGATCTCCGGAATGCTGACAGCGCAAAGCTCAATGCGCTTATCAGCTATCTGAATTCTCAGGCCCTGCTGGATCAGACTCTGGGCACAGCCCTGCAAAGCTGGGACATATCAATCAATGATTAAAAAATTTTTGCAGGCAATCCTCAATATTTTCCACAGGCGTATTCCAGTGACCGTCATGGTTCTGTCTGCCATCCTGGTGACTACATGGTTGTTTATGAGTAAATACAATAATAAACCAACACCAAAACAACAGGCTGAATGGATGTTAGTTCAGCCGCAGGCAATCGAGCAGCAGCTTGGGCTGGTTGGCCGAATCCAGGCCGAAAGACAGATAATACTTTCCGCTCCTTTTGAAGGGCTCATTCGTGATGTTCGGGTACGGGAAGGGGAGTTCATCAAAGCTGGCCGGACATTAGTCCAGCTTGACCCCGGATTGCTTGGAATACAACTGCGGCAGGCAGAAGCTGAACTGATCAAATCTAAGCGGGAGGTGCATCAGTTGGATAAATGGAGCAGCAGTCCTGATGTCTCGCGCGCCAGAAGAGCCGAGCTGTCAGCCCGTTCTGCGTTAACCGCAACGCAGGCAAACCTGCGTGATACCCGGGCTTTGTTCAAAAGAGGAATTGTCCCCCGAATGGAGGTTGATGCGCTCGTCCAGCAGGAACTGACACAGCAGCAGGATCTGCTCAGTGCTCAGGATGACTTACGGGATGTTAAGGCCCGTGGGACGGGGGAGGAACGGAAAATTGCTGAAATGGGATTGCTGAATGCTCAGGTCCGTTATCAGACACTCGAAGAGCAAAGCAAAAAACAAACGATTAATGCACCCTTTGACGGTATTGCTGTTCGTCCTGATGTTACTGAAGGAGGTAAGGCAGTTTTTGCTCAACAGGGCATGCAGGTTAGCCAGGGAACCCCCTTAATAACGGTCATCGGCCTGGACCGCCTTCAGGTTTTGACCCAGGTTAACGAGTCCGATCTCTATCTACTTCGTGAGGGAATGCTAGTAAAAATCACCGGGGATGGGTTTACCGGGCAGATACTTGACGGTCATATTTCTGCTATTTCCGTACAAAGCGACTCGCCAGACGGTGGCGGGACCTCCGCCCGTTACAATGTAGTCGCTTCCATTGATAGCCTTAAGTCACATTCAGCTCAACAAATTCGTCTGGGGATGAGTGCCCGGGTTGCCGTTATCCTCTACAGAAATGAGAAGGCGATTATTGTCCCCCCGATGCGATTCATGAAGAAGGCGATTCCGCCTGGGTTTGGTACAGGACATCTCCGGATGCTGAAGTTTCTAAGCACATAATTGTGCGGGGCAAGACAGTTACACAGGGGATCGAAATTCATGGAGTTGAGGGGGGCTATGTAATGGTATCAGGGCAGTAGCTGGCGACAGTGATGGTATTGACGGCACCGAAGATGCAGCGGGCACGATGGTCTTTCCGGACACGCTGGCACACGGCAAAATGAGTGGCCTTAATGCGGTTAATTATCTCGATGGACATGACAGTTACAGCTATTTTCACGCGCTTGATGATTTGCTGATAACCGGCCCGACTTTAACCAACGTAAATCACATCCGGGCAATATTGATTGCCTGAGCCTGTTGCTCTCCTGCGGCCCGGGAGAGCAATATTTGTGCTTAGCGTTGTTTAGCCTAAGCCAGTTTGTCACAGTTCTACCGACTTCCCCTGATGCTCTATCCTGGAAAGCTACAGCCTGTCGCGTCCAGTCTACGCGGTTTAAATCCATTCTTCCTATTGAAGCCAGTCAAGCTCCTGGATTTAGTCCGCTCTTCGCTCACAGCGGACTCATCCCCCCGATAGCCCATCGCCAAATCATAAGAACACAATCCCCAAACACGCCTTTGATTAATACTTCCAGTCGTTAACGAAGATTCGCTGATATTAATTTCAGCCTACGCCAACTTTGCCGGTAAGAAGATCAGGGCTGAAATCGAGTCATCCCATCCGCCCGCAACGGCGAGGCTCATCAGGGAGACTCGCCGGTTTTCTCGTTTAACCGGACCGACTGGCGCGCAGCCCTCCACGAGTTAAAATAAATGTAAAAGTTTCGATCGATTGAGAAAAACATCGGTTATGGTGTGGGTAAATCACCGTCAAAAGGATGTCGTCATGCAGAACCAAGGGCGTTTTTCGAATGTGCAAATAGCATTGCACTGGGCCGTCTTTCTTCTTCTTATTGTTACCTATGCCACCGTCGAGCTGCGGGGACTGGCGCCGAGAGGGACGCTCACGCGCCAGTTGGTCATGGCAACGCACTTCAGCTGCGGCGTGACCGTGCTGGTGCTGATGGTGGCGCGCATTTACTTTCGTATCAAATACGCTTCTCCGCCAATTGTCCCGCCAGCGCCGAAGTGGCAGCACTTTCTGGCGAACCTGACGCACATTCTGATTTACGCGCTGTTCGTGGCGTTGCCGGTGCTGGCCGTCAGCTCACGCTATTTGCGTGGACAGGACTGGGCGCTGTTCGGCATCGGTATGCCGGTCGCGGCCACGCCGAATCCCGATCTGGCGGTGTCGCTGATTCAACTGCACGAAACGCTGGCGCCTCTCGGCTATTGGCTGATTGGGCTGCATGCGGCGGCCGCGTTGTTCCACTACTACTTCATGCGCGATAACACCATGCTGCGCATGATGCCCTCGAAGAAAGATCGCCCCTCCGCCTAATCTCCTCTCCGGCGGCTGATGAAACGAATGCAGAGAAAACCGTTTATTCAGCCGCCGATAGGACTATCCTCTATTAATGCATGGCAAAATGAGGATGTGGGCCGATGGAATTCAAAGATTATTATGCCTTGCTGGGGGTTGAGCCCTCAGACGATATCAAGGCCATAAAAGCGGCGTACCGGAAGCTGGCGCGGAAGTATCATCCTGACGTCAGCACCGAGCCGGATGCGGCGGAAAAGTTCAAGAGCGTGGCGGAAGCCTACGAAGTCCTTAAAGACAGTGAACGCCGCGCGGAATACGATCAAATCAGACTGCACCGTAACGATCCCCACTTCAACGAATCGCACTTTTCTCAATCTCGCTCCGCAGGCGCAGGCGGCCAGGAATGGCACAACAGCGGCGACTTCTCTGACTTTTTTGAATCCGTTTTCGGTCATCAGGCGCAGCCGCGTTCAGCCGGGCGTTCATCTCATGGCCAACGCGGGCAGGATGTCGAAATGGAGCTGCCGTTATTCCTGGAAGAAACGTTGAAAGAGCAAAGCCGCACCATCTCCTATCAGCTGCCGGTTCACGACCCGTTGGGTCGCGTGGTGGATGAAGTCACGAAAAAACTGAACGTGAAAATTCCGGCGGGCGTGGGCGACGGTGAACGTATTCGCCTCAAACATCAGGGGGTGGCGGGGATTAACGGCGGGGCGAACGGCGATCTCTACCTGATCATCCGTCTGGCGCCGCATCCGCGGTTTGATATCGACGGCCAGAATCTGCAAATCGTCGTCCCGCTGGCGCCCTGGGAAGCGGCGTTGGGCGCCAACATCGAAATGCCGACGCTGTCGGGGCGCATTACCCTCACCGTCCCGGCAGGCAGTCAGACCGGCCAGCGCCTGCGTATTAAAGGCAAAGGGCTGGTCAGCAAAAAAGGCGCGGGCGACCTCTATGCCGTGCTGAAAGTTGTGATGCCGCCAAAACCGGATGAATCCACGGCTGCGATTTGGACCTCGTTGGCTGAGAAGGCGGCCTTTAATCCTCGGACAGTATGGGAGTAATGCTATGGATGATATCGACGTCACCTTTACCGTGATTGAGGTGTGCCAGATCGTCGGGCTCTCCAGAGATGAGCTCAGCGAAGTCGTTGCGCTGGGCGTCATCGCACCTCAGGAAGAGACCCAGCCGCAGTGGTGCTTCGATGCCTGTGCGGTGAGCCAACTACAGCGAGCGCGACGTTTGCGCTACGAGCTGGAGATTGACTGGCCGGGCATCGCCATGACGCTGACGCTGCTGGATAAAATGGAGCGCCTCAACCAGGAAAATCTGCGGCTGCGGCGACAGCTGGAGCGCTTTATGCCGAGCCATTAAGGCTTGTGATTCAGGCTGCGCGTCTTGTGTCAGAACGCGCGGCCGCCTGCCTGACCTGCCCCCATCGTTCTCCCTTTTTCCATCCAGTCCTGCCCATTTCTACCGCTTTCAGCCTGATGCTGGAGAGATCTGGCGAATCCCTCGTCTCGGCCTTCGTTCTCTATCACAGTCTCTTGTTGGGCTTTTATCGCACAAAAGCGGCGAGCGCGATCTCACCGTAAGGGGGCGCGCCTCAAGTTGGTGCAACTAGCGACCTAATATGGTGCGCGCCGCGTCGGGCGATCGGTTTGTTTGCTCACTGTTAGTGCAACGAGACAGGGATGATGTGGCGTCAAATTAAAAAAAATTCTTTTCCTTTTTTTTGAATAAAATTTCTGCCAAAGGGGCGTTTTACAAAGAATTCTTTTTTACTTTAGGTTTGAATTCAAGATGCTTGCATAATTATGCATTTGTAATCGCTTGTTTTTAGGAAAAAAAATACACTTATTCATCGTTTATTCATTTCTGGCACGATGCCTGCTCTACCTCCTGTCATTGATATCTATACCACGGTTTAACCAAAGCGATAATCATCGCGCCGCGGAACTAGTTCTCATGTATTTATTTGAAAAATAATCTTTTTTTCATTTGTTTCCTACCAAGTTTAGGTAATGAGAAAGCGCGTCTTTTTACCCTGACTTTCTCTTTCACGCTCTTTGAGATCGAAACGGTTGATGAGAGCCAATGTCGGCGAGCCGCCGACCGAGATGAGGCCACTATGGAACATTCAGCAAAAATAACTCGTCAGGATTTTAATGAACGTATGGTGCCGGTGTATGCGCCTGCCGAGTTCATTCTGGAGCGGGGGGAAGGCTCGCGCCTGTGGGACAACCAGGGCAAAGAGTATGTTGATTTTGCGGGCGGCATTGCCGTCAATGCGCTGGGCCACTGTCATCCGGTTGCGGTAGACGCGCTGACGAAGCAGGCGTCCAAGCTATGGCACATCGGCAATGGCTATACCCATGAGCCGGTGCTGCAATTGGCGGGTCAGCTTATCGACGCGACGTTCGCCGACAAAGTGTTCTTTTGTAACTCCGGCGCGGAAGCCAACGAGGCGGCATTAAAGCTGGCGCGCAAACATGCGCACGACCAAGGAACGCCGGATAAAAACCGCATCATCGCCTTCAATAATGCCTTCCACGGCCGCACGCTGTTTACCGTCAGCGCGGGCGGACAGCCCAAATATTCGAAAGATTTTGCACCGTTGCCGGGCGCGATAGAACATCTGCCTTTCAACGATCTGGCGGCGGCGGAAGCGGGTATCGATGCGCAGACCTGCGCCGTTATCGTCGAGCCCATCCAGGGGGAAGGTGGCATTATCCCGGCGGATCCGGCCTTCCTGAGCGGTCTGCGCGAGCTGTGCGATCGCCACGGCGCGCTGCTGATTTTTGACGAGGTGCAGACCGGCGTGGGTCGTACCGGCTCGCTGTATGCCTACATGCAATATGAAGTCGTGCCGGACGTGCTGACCACCGCCAAGGCGCTGGGCGGCGGTTTCCCGATCGCCGCCATGCTGACGACCGATGCGCTGGCCGCCACGCTGTCCGTCGGCACGCACGGCACCACCTATGGCGGAAATCCGCTGGCGACGGCCGTGGCCAGCGAGGTATTCCGCACCATTAACACGCCGGACGTGTTGGAAGGCGTCCAGCGTCGCCACTCGCTTTTCGTTGAACGTCTGCGGCAGATCAACGCTCAGCACGGCATCTTCGCGGATATCCGCGGACGAGGCCTGCTGCTGGGATGCCAGCTCACTGCCGATTACGCGGGTAAAGCGAAAGCGCTGACCCAGCTGGCGGCGGAAGAAGGGCTGATTGCGCTGATCGCCGGTCCGGACGTGATGCGTTTTGCGCCGTCTCTGGTCATTCCGGAACGTGATATCGAGGAAGGATTACAGCGCTTTGAGCGCGCCATCGCACGTTTTCGGGGATGAATTCGGCGCAAGGAAGAGAACGAGAGGTTGATATGACAATGATGATGATTCGCCCCGTCGCGCACCGCGACCTGCCGGACCTAATGGCGCTGGCGCAAAAGTCCGGCGTCGGGCTGACCACGTTGCCGCATAACGAAGAGATTTTATCCGCCCGTATTTCGCGGGCGCAGAAAACCTGGCAGGGCGAACTACCGAAAAGCGAGCAGGGATACCTGTTTGTTCTGGAAGATGTTTCCTGTGGTCGGGTGGTAGGGGTCAGCGCGCTGGAAGTCGCGGTCGGGCTGACGGAGCCTTGGTACAACTTCCGCCTCGGCACGCTGGTTCATGCGTCCAAAGCGCTGAACGTCTACAAGGCGATGCCGACGTTGTCATTGAGCCACGACCATACCGGCTGCAGCGAGCTGTGTACGCTATTTCTGGACCCGGACTATCGCCACAGCCAGAACGGTAAGCTGCTGTCCAAAATGCGCTTCCTGTTTATGGCCGCGTTTCGTGAACACTTCTCAGATCGGGTCATCGCGGAAATGCGCGGCTACTCCGATGAAAACGGTCGCTCGCCGTTCTGGGAAGGGGTCGGCAGCCACTTCTTCTCGATTGATTTTGCCAAGGCCGACTATCTCAGCGGCATTGGTCAAAAAGAGTTCATCGCCGAGCTGATGCCGAAACATCCGCTGTACGTGGACTTTCTGGATAAAGCCGCCCGCGATGCCATCGGCCGTGTGCATCCGCATACCGCGCCTGCGCGCCGACTGCTGGAAGCCGAAGGGCTGTGCTATCGCGGCTATGTCGACATTTTTGACGGGGGATCGACGCTTGAGGCGAACATCGACGAGCTGCGTGCGGTGAAAGATAGCCAGTTGAAGACCGTGGTCGTCGACGACCGCGCGGTGGAAGGCAACGCAACGATCTGTCTGGTGGCTAACGACAATTATCGCCACTACCGCGCCATGCGGGTTCTGGCCGATCTGACTCAGGATACGTTGAAACTGGATGCCGCGACGGCGGATGTCCTGTGTCTTAAAGCGGGCGAACTGGCTCGCGTCATACCGCTTAACGTTGAGGAGACACACTAATGTCGCATCCTGCACTGTTTATCAACGGCGCCTGGCGTCAAGGGCGCGGCGCGTCATTCGAGAAAACCGATCCGCTCGATGGTCAGTCGCTCTGGCAGGCGGCTGCCGCCGACGCGTCGGACGTCGACGATGCCTGCGCTGCGGCACGCGCGGCCTTTCCTGCCTGGGCCAGACTGACGCTGGCTCAGCGGACCGAGATCGTCCAGCGTTTCGCTCAGCTGCTGGAGGAGCATAAGTCGGAACTGGCGGCGGTCATCAGCCGTGAAACCAGCAAGCCGCGTTGGGAAACCCTCACCGAAGTTCAGGCGATGATCGGCAAGGTCGCGATCTCGCAGCGGGCCTATGAACAGCGTACCGGCGAAAGCGTCACCCCGATGGCGGACGGCGCGGCATCGCTGCGCCACCGCCCGCACGGCGTGCTGGCGGTTTTCGGCCCTTATAACTTCCCCGGCCACTTGCCGAACGGACATATCGTTCCGGCGCTGCTGGCGGGTAACTGCGTGGTATTCAAGCCCAGCGAGCTGACGCCGCAGACGGCGGAAAAAACGGTGAAACTGTGGCAAGAGGCCGGTCTGCCGGCGGGCGTCCTCAATCTGGTGCAGGGCGGCCGCGCCACCGGTGAAGCACTGGCCGGTCATCCGCAGACGGACGGACTGCTGTTCACGGGCAGCGCTCACACCGGTTATCTACTGCACCGCCAGCTGGCGGGTCAGCCAGAGAAAATCATCGCGCTGGAAATGGGCGGCAACAATGCCCTGATTGTCGAAGATTTTGCGGATCGTGACGCGGCGGTGAATCTCGCGATCCAGTCCGCTTTTGTCTCCGCCGGACAGCGCTGTACCTGTGCGCGTCGTCTGCTGGTCAAACGCGGAGCCGAAGGCGACGCGTTCCTGCAACGCTTTATTGCCGTCGCTCGATCATTGCGCATCGGACGCTGGGATGCGGAGCCGCAGCCGTTTATGGGCGGCGTGATTTCCGCCGCGGCGGCAGATGCCCTGATGTCGGCCCAACAGACCCTGCTGGCCGCTGGCGCCGACGCGCTGCTGCCGATGACTCGCCCGGAAACGGATAACGCGCTGCTGACGCCGGGCATTCTGGATATCACCGAGGTTAACGATATTCCGGATGAAGAGCTGTTCGGACCGCTGGTCTGCGTCATTCGCTACGACGAATTCGACGAGGCTCTGCGTATCGCCAATGCCACGCGTTATGGGCTGGCAACGGGGCTGGTGTCGACGCGCCGCGCGTTGTTCGACCGTCTACTTCTGGAAGCGCGAGCGGGCATCGTTAAC